>NZ_AP018712.1:1477452-1819102 GCF_014701195.1 Tepiditoga spiralis | reverse complement strand
TTTATCCCTATAGTAGAATTTACTATTAAATCACTCACATAAATACATAATGTATAAAATATTAAATTTAAAATAAACATACCAAAATCATTGTTAAATATTTTAGGAATATTTCTTATCCCTATATGTCCTCCTAGAAAAGAGAAAGAAGAAATTAATTCTTGAATAGAAATTCCAAAAGCCATAGTAGCTATTGCTAGATAAAAACCTTTTAATCTAAGTGCAGGCATTCCAATTATTATTCCTAAAATTGAAGAAAGTATTATTACTATCAATAAGTTCAATATAAATGGTGTATTAAAATTAATAGATAAAAAAGTGCTTGTATATGCTCCAATAGCCATAAATGCACCATGTCCTATGGATATTTGTCCAGTATAACCAGAAAGAATATTTAAACCTTGAGATACTATTGAAAATATTAATATGCTTGAGAAAATTAACAATATAAATGGTTTTGAGCTAAAGATTAATCCTAAACTTAAACCTATTAAAAGAGTATATATAATTTTTTTCATATTAAACTCTCCCTTCGGATCTTTTACCGAACAATCCTGTTGGTTTAAAAACTAATACTAATATAATTAATAATAATATAATTGATAATTGATAATCAGGTGAAATATACATTCCAACTATTTTTTCTAATATTCCAAGTATTAACCCTCCAATTATTGCACCAAAAAAACTTGAAAAACCTCCTATAACACCAGCAGTAAAACCATATAATTGCATATTAACCATCATATTAGGATTAACGTAAGTTTTTGGTGAAATCAATATAGCAACTATTACTGAAATAGATATTCCAATTCCCCAAACTATAGAATCAACCAAATTTACATTTATTCCAACAACATCAGAACCTATTTCATCTTGAGAACGAGCTCTTATGGCTGTTCCAATTTTTGTAAACTTTAAAAATATTGTAAGGCTTAAGGAAATAAAAATAGCTATTATACTTATAAATATATCATTTCCGGGCATCACTAAAATATTTTCTTTTAAATTTAAAATAACTGGTGGAAGAGAAATAATTTCTGGTAATACTTTAAATTCTGTTCCCCATATCATTATTGCCAATCCTTCAAATACCATTAATAATCCCAAAGTTATTATTAACATAGCTCCATGAGATAAATGTTTTATTGGCCTCATTAAAAATTTTTCTATTAATAGTCCAAGTGAGAATCCAAAAATTATTGCTAAAATTATAGATACAAAAAAATTATTTGTTATTAAATATAATGAAAATGCAACATAAGCCCCAATCATTCCTGCATGTCCATGAGAAAAATTCATTACTCCAACAGTTTTAAATATTAAAGATATACCAATGGCCATTAGTCCATATAAAGCACCTTGTGGTATACCTAAAATTACACTTTGTAATATTAACATAAGTTCACCTCACATTCCAATATATGCTTTTTTGATCTTTTTATTATTTAAAAGTTCCTTAGCATTTTCAGATTGAATAATTTTTCCATTTTCTAAAATATAAGCTCTATCACTTATTTCTAAAGATTTTATAGCATTTTGTTCAACTAATAAAATAGATATACCTTCTTTTTTTAATTTTAACAATATATTAAAAATTTCATCTGTTATTATTGGAGCTAAGCCAAGAGAAGGTTCATCTAACATAAATAACTCTGGATCTCCCATTAAAGAACGTCCAATTGCAAGCATTTGTTGCTCTCCTCCTGATAAAGATCCTGCATTTTGTTTTTTTCTATCATAGAGTTTTGGAAATAAGTCATAAACTTTTTTTAAATTTTTTTTGATGTTTCCACGAATAAAAGCCCCCATTTTTAAGTTTTCTTCAACAGAGAGTTCATAAAATACTCTTCTGTTTTCTGGACATAAAATCAATCCTGATTTAACTCTTTTATAAGTAGGTATATTTGATATATTGATACCTTTAAACTTTATTCTTCCTTTATTTTTTACAACATTCATTATTCCAAAAAGAGTTGAAGTCTTTCCTGCACCATTTGACCCCAAAATAGATACAATTTCCCCTTTGTTTACTTCAAATGAAATATTTTTAACAGCTTTAACTTGTCCATAGTTGACCATTAAGTTATTTATTTCTAATATTTTTTTTAACATTTTTTCCTCCTCCCAAGTAAACATTTATTACTTCTTCATTTAAAGAAATTTCATTTGGTGCTCCTTCAGCAATTTTTTTACCAAAGTTTATAACCGTTATTTCATCAGAAACTTTCATTACAAGAGACATATCATGTTCGACAAGTAAAATAGTTTTTCCTTTACTTTTTAATAAGTTTAAAATGGAAAGAATTTCTGAAGTTTCTTGATTATTTAAGCCTGCAGCAGGTTCATCAAAAAGTATTAAACTAGGTTTAGAAACTATTGCACGAGCTATTTCTACTCTTTTTAAAATCCCATAAGATAATTGATAAGGATAAGAAAATAATCTGTTTTTTATTTGTAGCAATTCAGAAATTTCTAAAATGACATCATATGCTTTTAATTTTAATTTTTTATCATTAAAAGAATTTTTATTAAAGGTATGAACGTATCCAGATAAAATATTTTCATAAACATTCATATAATTAAACAGCTGTAAATTTTGAAATGTTCTTGTTATCCCCTTATAGATTATTTCATTGGATTTTAAATTTAATAACGATTCATTATTAAATAAAATATTTCCTTTGTTTGGTTTAATAATTCTTGTTATAACATTAAATAAAGTTGTTTTACCAGCACCGTTTGGTCCAATTAAAGAGTGTATTGTATTTTTTTGTATAGTGAATGATAAATTTTCTAAAGCTTTTAATCCACCAAATTTAACAGTTATATCTTTTATATTAAGCATAAAAATTCACCTCTTTAAAAAATGCGGGGTTTTATAACCCCGCTCAATATTTATTTTGAATAATTAATCCAATCACTTGCTTTTACCCAAATACCATTTTTTACTTTTAAAACATACATTGATTCTTTACCCATTCTTGAATTTTCATTATTTAATTTATCATATGTAATTTCATGAGCAGCTACGCCATTCCATTTGTGAATACTTTCCATTCCCATTATAAAATTTTCTGTTGTTAAATTTATTCCAGCTCTTTTTAATCCTTCAACAAATGTTTCTGCTGCGATCATACCAGCAATTGCATAAGCATTTGGTAATTCTTTATAATATTTTTGATAAATTTTAAAAACCTGAAGATCTGTATTAGAAAAATCAACATCAACCCATGCCATGGCTTCTACATTTTCTGCTGCACTTCCAGCATATTTTATAAAAGTAATATCAGCATTAGCATAAGTTAAAATATAATTTTGATTTTTTAAACCATATTGTTTTGCCTGTTTAACAAAATTAATTGTTTGAGGATTAAATAACATTACAGCAATTGAATCAGGTCTTGCAGCTATTAATTTAGTCATTTCTGTTGAAAAATCGTTTGCGGTAGGGTTTATTGCTATATTTACAACTGGCTCCATTCCATTTTTTTCTAAAGCTTTTTTTGCAGAGTTAAGAAATTCTTTACCATCATCAGCATTTCTATATACTATGGCAATTTTTTTAGCATGTTTATCTTTTATGAGATGATTAATAACAATATTTCCTTCAAGTGTGTAATTAGGTTGAACAGGAAAAATATATTTTTTAGGTGGTATGGCCAATAATGATGAACCACTACCTTGATAAACAAAAGGAATCTTTGAATCATTTAAATATTTCATTACTGCTAAACATCCTGGCGTTCCTAATCCACCAACAATTGCAAACACTTTATCATTTTCAACAAGTCTTTTAACTTCTACAGTTGTTTTTGCAGGATTAAATTGATCATCTGCTACAATAAAATTAATTTTTCTTCCATAAATTCCACCATTATCATTTATATAGTTAAAGTATGCTTTCATACCATTTGTCATTGGTTGTCCAATAAAAGCAACTGGTCCAGATAAAGCTTGAAAAGATCCAACTTTTATCTCATTGTCAGTAATAGTTCCAAAAATATTCAAATTTAAAGTGAAAATGATAAAAATAAATAATAACTTCTTCATTTTGTTTCCCCCTTATTTAATATTTTTAATAACAATAGCAGTACCCATACCGCCACCAATGCACAATGATGCCAATCCTACATTTGAATTTCTCTTTTTCATTTCATGTATTAAAGTTACTGTTATTCTGTTTCCTGATGCTCCTATTGGATGCCCTATTGCTATTGCTCCTCCATTTACATTTGTTCTTTCAGTAAACCATTCTTTTGTTAAGTTATACTTTTCTGTAAGTGCCTTTATATTTGCCAATGATTGTGCTGCAAAGGCTTCATTTAATTCTAATAATTCCATATCTTTTAATTCATATTCTGTATATTTTTCAAAGAGATTACTTATTGCTGCAACTGGTCCCATTCCCATGTATGCTGGATCTACTCCTCCTTGATCATATGCAGCTATTTCTGCTATTGGTTTTAAGTTATATTTTTTTACTGCTTCTTCTGATGCTAATAGCATTGCACTTGCTCCATCATTTATTCCTGATGAGTTACCTGCTGTTACTGTTCCATCTTTTTTGAATGCTGGTCTTAATTTTGCAAGTTTTTCTGCTGTTGTTCCAAATCTTGGATATTCATCTGTATCTACTGTTACTGTTCCTTTTCTTGTTTTTATTTCTACTGGTATTATTTCATCTTTAAACTTTCCTGCTTTTATTGCTTCTTCTGCTCTGTTTTGACTCATTGCTGATAGTTCATCCATTTCTTCTCTTGTTATTCCATATTTTTCTACTAAGTTTTCTGCTGTTACTCCCATATGATAGTCGTTGAATACATCCCAAAGTCCTTCTCGTATCATATGATCCGTTACTTTCATATCTCCAAACTTACTTCCAAATCTTGATTTTGAAGGTAAGTTGTATGGTGCATTTGACATACTTTCCATTCCTGCCGCTACTACTAAGTCTGCTCCTAATTTTATTTCATTTGCTGCAAGCATTATTGCCTTCATTCCACTTCCACATATCATATTTATTGTATATGCTGGAACTTCTACTGGTATGCCTGCTTTTATCGATGCTTGCCTTGCTGGTCCCATCCCTTGTCCCGCTTGTAATACATTTCCTACTACTACTTGATTTATATTTTTGGGATCAACATCTTTTATTACTTCTTTTATTGCAATTGCACCTAACTCCGATGCTGTTAAGTCTTTTAATGCTCCTCCAAAACTTCCTACTGCTGTTCTTTTTGCTTCTACTATATATACTTTTCTCATTGTTTTTTCCTCCTATAAATATCCATATTCTTTTGCTTTTTTTCTTAAATCATTTTTAAATTTAGGATGTGAAATAGATATTAAATTTTCAACCCTTTGTTTTATGCTTTTTCCACGTAAATGTACTACCCCATATTCTGTTGCAACATAATCTAAGTCTTGTCTTGGAACAGTAACGGGAGAACCTAAAGGTAAAACTGGAACTATTGTAGAGATAGTTTCATTTTTTGCAGTAGATTTTAAAGCTATAATCCCTTTTCCGTTTTTACTCTTTATAGCCCCTCTATGTGTATCTAATTGTCCACCAGTTCCAGAAAATTGTTTAGTGCCAAATCCTTCTGAACAAACCTGTCCTGTTAAGTCAATTGAAATTGCTGTATTGATACTAATCATATTATCGTTTTTTGCAATTATATAAGGATCATTAACATAATTTCCGCGCATTAATTGAATTCCGGGATTATTATCTAACCATTCATACATTTTTTTACTTCCTAAAGCAAAAGTGCAGACAAATTTACCTTTCCATAAATTTTTTTTCATGTTAGTAATTACACCATTTTCAAATAATTCTATCATTGATTCCGTAAACATTTCTGTATGAATACCAAGATCTTTTTTATCTTTTAAAAGTTTAGCTATGGCATTTGGAATTCCACCTATTCCAATTTGTATTGTTGAACCATTATTTATCAAAGAAGCTATATTTTTAGCTATTTTTGATTCTAAATTTTTTGGTTCTACGATATTTAATGTTGGTAATTCCCATGTATTTTCAAAAATAAAATCAATTTGATTTATATGAATTTGTGTTTCACCATGTATCCAAGGCATTTTTTCATTTACTTCTAATATTACTTTTTCTGCATTTTCTAAAATATCCATTTCATAAACATTAGAAATTCCAAGATTAAAGTATCCATTTTTTTCATGCATAGGAGTAACCGTTCCCCAAAAAATTATAGGTAATTGTTCTTCTTTTATACTTGAAAGTTTGTCATGTGAGGCCATATGAAGATTATTTGGAATGAAATCTACGGTATTTATATTTTGTTTTTTAACTTTTCTTGTCGGATCACTCATAAACCAAGTATGATTTTCAAATTTCCCTTCATTATTTTTTTCAAAAGTAAAAGCGTATTCTTTCATATTTAAACAAGTTATTATTTTTACATATTCAAAATGGTCTTTAAATTTATTTAAATTTTCTAGTAGCCCTTGAGATTCTGTTGCAGCTAATCCTGTAACAATAATACATTTTTTGGGTAATTTTTTCATTATTTCATTTATGTTTTTAAGTTTTTTATTATATAACTCTTTCCACATAAAAATCACACCTTTTTTATTATAATATAGTTCCACCATTTACATCTAATACATGACCAGTTATATAAGATGATTTTTCAGAACTTAAAAAAGTAACTGCATTTGCTATTTCAAAAGCTTCTCCCATTCTTTTTAAAATTATTTTACTTTTTATACTTTCAATAACTTTTTTAGGAATTTTTTCTGTCATGGGTGTTTTTATAAAACCTGGAGCTACGGCATTAACTCTTATATTTTGACCTTTACGTGCAAACTCTTTTGCCCAGGTTTTTGTCATTGCAATTACTCCCCCTTTAGTTGCAGCATAATTAGTTTGTCCTATATTTCCAACTTCGCCAACTATAGAAGCCATATTAACAATACTGCCAAAAGAATTATCTAACATTATTTTTACAATTTCTTGAGTCATATTAAATACACCTTTTAAATTTACATCAACTACCATATTCCAATCTTCTTCTGACATTTTTTGAATTAAGCCATCTTTTGTAATGCCTGCATTATTTACAAGAACATCTATTTTTCCATATTTATTTTTTACTTCATCTACAAATATTTTTATTGCATCTCTGTCAAGTACATTCAAAACATATCCTATTACATTTTTATTTTGGATTTCTAAATCTTTTAATAATTTTTCATTTGTATCTAAGGCATAGACAATTTTTGCTCCTTCATTTATAAAGTTTTCTACAATTGCTTTACCAATTCCTTGAGCACCACCTGTAACTACACAAACTTTGTTTTTCATTAAATAACATCTCCTTTTCCCCATTTTATTACAGTTGAAGCCCAAACAAAACCTATACCAGCTCCAACAAGAACTACTATATCTCCATCTTTTATTTTCCTTTCTTTTAAACCTAATTCTAAAGATAAAACTTGATCATTTTGCCCCATATGGCCATAATTATTCAAATAAGTAGTTTGGTTTTCATTCAAATTTAATTCATTTAAAATGGCATCGTGCGCAGATTTTTTTAAATGTAATATCGCTAAATAATCAATATCTTTATAAGTTAAATTACCTGATTTTTTTAATGCTTCTTTTATTACTAAAAAGAAATTTGACATAGTTTTTTCTTTTAATTTTGTTTTAAATTTTTCAATATCTTTTACTACAAAATAATTCTTTGCAACATCTTCTTTTTGTAAAGGCCAATTTTTGCTTCCTCCAACAGGTATAATACAATCTTCAGAAAAAGAACCATCACCTTTAAAAGAGCTTTCAAGAATTAAATTTTTATTTGAATTTTTTTTCATAATTAAGGCTGAACCACCTGAAGCCAAATCAATCATAAAAGTAGTTGACTTTTCTTTTAAATTGATAAAATCATTATTTCTGTATCCACTTACTAATAAAACAGTTTTTATATTTTTGTGAGTTAACATTAAAGATTTTGCAACATCTATACCAGCCATCATAGAGCCACACATCGCTTCCATGTCAAATGACCAAGCATTTGTTGCTCCAATTTCATCTGCTACCTTTAATCCAGCCAGCCAATTTTGATAATCTTTATGTTGAGAACCATTCCAAATTATTAAATCTATTTCTTTAGGGTTAATACCAGCATTTTTAATAGCTTTTTTTGCAGCTTCAATTGCCATATGTGTTGTAGTATCTCTTGGCCCTGCAATAGGTTTTTTAATTATTCCAAATTTTTCCAATATAACTTCTTCTGGTATATCAGTTTCTAAAGAAAGTTCTTTCGATGTTATAAAGGTTGAAGGAATGTATGTTCCAATTCCAATTATTCCTATATTCATAAATTCACCTCTTTTAATATGAATCATCTCTCATTTTAATATGAATCATCTCTCATTTTAACTCTTTTTTAATAAAAATAAAAATCTTAAGAGAAATAATTACAAATAATATTAAACAATTATTTATAATTAAAAGAAATAATCTTTAATTATAAGAAATATATAAAATTAAATACGTTATGCTAATATTTTTAAAAAGTATGGTATCATAATTATGATTTAGTTTTTGGAGGTGGATTATGAAAATTTCTATAACTTATAAAATTCCAGAAAAAGGAATTAATTTATTAAAAGAAAAATATGATGTATGGACAAATGAAGAAGATAGAGCTTTAACTAAAGAAGAATTAAAAAAACTTGCAAGTGAAAGTGATGGAATGTTAACAATGCTTTCAGATAAAATAGATAAAGAAGTTATTGATGCTGGAAAAAATAAATTAAAAATAATTGCAAATTATGCTGTTGGATATAATAACATAGACTTTAATTATGCAAAGAAATCAGGGATTGAAGTTACAAATACACCAGATGTATTGACTGAAACTACTGCAGATTTAGCTTGGGCTTTAATGATGGCAGTTTCAAGAAGAATAGTTGAAAGTGATAATTTTGTTAGAGAAGGAAGATTCAATGGTTGGAAACCAGAACTTTTTCTTGGAAATGATATTTATGGTAAAACACTTGGAGTAATAGGTTTTGGAAGAATTGGTCAAGCTTTTGCAAGAAGAGCAAAAGGATTTAATATGAAAGTTTTTTATTATAAAAGAAATAGATTGCCATCAGAAAAGGAAAAAGAACTTGGTGTTGAATATTTAGATTTGAATGAACTTTTGAAAAATTCAGATTTTGTATCTTTACATACACCTTTAACTGAAAATACATATCATTTATTGAATAAAGAAAGATTAAATTTAATGAAAAAAACAGCTTACTTAATAAACACAGCAAGAGGACCTGTTGTAGATGAAAAGTATTTAGTGAAAATATTAAAAGAAAATAAAATAGCTGGTGCAGGCTTAGATGTTTATGAAAATGAACCAAAATTAACAGAAGGGCTTAAAGAATTAAAAAATGTAGTTTTGGCTCCACACATAGGAAGTGGAACAATTGAAACAAGAAATAACATGGCAGAAATGGCTGCAAAAGGTATAATAAAAGCATTAAATGGTGAAAAACCATTTAATTCAGTTTTTAAATAACTTTATTTTAGAGGAGGTAAAAAATGAAGGTAAAAAAATCAGATTTTTTAGACTCAAAGATAGATTTATTAAAAAAAATCATTGATAATCTTTCAAATGATTTTGAGTATGTTTCTATTCTTGGAACAGATTCTATTGGAAAGTCTTATAAAGTTAGTAGTAAGGAAATTGGAGTAAGTGATGGAATGTGGAATGAAAGGGGTTTTGTTGCAAGAGTGTACAATGGTAAAAATTATACAGAATACTCTTTTAATGAACTTTCTGAAAATAATTTCAATGATATAATTGAATCCATAAAAAAAGAAGCTTTAAATATAAATAAATTAAATATTGATGAAATATCTATTTCAACTTATCCAATAATAGATGAAGAAAAAATAAAAGATGAATTTTATGGAGATGTAAAGATCCTTCCAGAAGAAATGAAGACAAATGAAATAATAGAAAAACTTTCAAAAATAAAAGCTGAAGCATTTAAACTTTCTGATAAATTAATAGATTTAAAGTTAAACTTTGATTGGGAAAAAGTTTCTAAAATATTTATTTCTAAAAACAAGGAATTAAAACAATCTTATATATGGAGTCAAGCTTATGTGGTTCCAATATTAAAAAAGGAAGATGAAATAAAGTATTCTTTTAAAGCGTTTTCAGGATTAAAAGGTTTAGAGATAATTGATGAAATGGAAGATAATTATGAAAAAGCAATAAGACATACTGAAAATTTATTGAATGCAAAAAAAATAAAGCCTGGTGTATACGATGTTATTTGCAGTCCTGAAATTTCAGGGTTAATTGCACATGAAGCTTTTGGTCATGGTGTTGAAATGGACATGTTTGTAAAAAATAGAGCAAAGGCACAAGAGTATTTAAATAAAGAAGTTGCTTCAAAATTAGTTAATATGCATGATGGTGCAAAGTCTGCAAATCATGTTTCGTCTTATTTATTTGACGATGAAGGAACAATTGGAACTGATACAAAAATAATTGAAAATGGTATTTTAAAAAGAGGAATATCTGATTTATTATCAGCTTTAAAACTTGGAACAAAACCAACTGGAAATGGAAAAAGAGAAAGTTATAAAAGAAAAGCATATGCAAGAATGACAAATACTTTTTTTGCACCTGGAGATAGTTCTTTTGAAGAAATGCTTTCGTCAATAAAAGAAGGGATATATCTTGTAGATGAAATGAGTGGTATGGAAGATCCTAAAAATTGGGGAATTCAATGTATGATATTATCTGCAATTGAAATAAAAGATGGAAAGTTAACAGATAATATTTATTCTCCAATAATACTAACTGGTTATGTACCTGAATTACTAAAAAATATTTCCATGGTTTCTAAAGATTTAAAATTATCTGGTAGTGGAGCTTGTGGAAAAGGTTATAAAGAATGGGTAAAAGTTTCAGCAGGTGGTCCTTATATAAAAACAAAAGCGAGGTTGGGATAATGATTGATAAAATAAAGAATATTCTCAATTCATATAATGAAATAAAAGATTGGAAAATTATAGAAAAAAATAGTAGTTCAAAAGAGTTATTTTTTATAAGAAAAGAGTTGGATATGAATAGAGCAACAAAAACACATGAAATAATTTTAACTATTTACAGAGATTTTGAAGAAAATGAAAAAAAATATAAAGGACATTCAACAACAAATATTCATCCAACTATGACAGAAGAAGAAATAAAAACTAATATAGAAGATGCTTATTTTTCAGCAAAATTTGTAAAGAATGAGTACTATCCTCTTGCAATGCCAAAAGAAAATAAAAATACCTTAAGTAATAAATTTAATGAAAAAAGTATGGAAGAGTGGATACCTATATTAACAAAAGAAATTTTTAAAAATGATAAGTATAAAGATGGTTGGATAAATTCAGCTGAATTATTTTTAACAAAAAATAAGATAAGATTGTTGAATTCAAATGGTATAGATGTTGAATATGAAAAATATGATGGAATGCTTGAATTTATAGTTAATTGGAAAGGAAATGAAGAAATAGAGTTATTTGAAATAATAAATTTTTCTGATTATGTAGAAGATTTTATAAGCAGTAAAATAAAGGAAAAATTTGAAATAGCAAAATATAGAGCAATTGCACAATCGACGCCTTCAGTAAAAGATATTCCAGTTTTATTAACTGGAAGTTCAGTTAGAAATTTGTTTGATTATTATGTTGAACAATCAAATGCTGCAATGGTGTATCAACAGTATTCTAATTTTAAAGTTGGAGAAAGTATACAAGGAGATAAAATTAATGGAGATAAAATAAATATAACTTTGGATCCTTTAATGAAAAACTCAACAAGAGCTAATTTATATGATGAAGACGGAATACCATTAGAAAAAGTTGAATTAATAAAAAACGGAAAATTAAAAAGATATTCAGGTAATTTAAGGTATTCTCATTATTTAAATATAGAACCAACAGGAAACATAAACAATGTAGTAGTTGAATGTGGAAATAAAACTTTAGATGAATTGAAAAAAGAGCCTCATTTAGAATTAATAGAATTTTCAGGATTTGATGTAGATACATTAACTGGTGATTTTGGTTCTGAAATAAGGTTTGGATGGTACTATGATGGTAAAAATAAGCTTCCAATAACTGGTGGATCAATTTCAGGAAATTTAAAAGAAGTACAAAATGAAATGTATTTATCAAAAGAATATCAACAAATAAATAATTTTATAGGTCCAAAATCAATAAAAATATTTAATGTATCAATAAGTGGTTAAAAAGGTGAAGCCTTAGGCTTCACCTTTAATAATTCAATTTGAGTATTTAGTTATAATTATTATTTCTAATGCTGAAATAAATATTGCTAAAAATAAAAAAGCTATTTTTAACGAATAAATATCAGCTATTTTTCCAAATAATGGGAAAATTACTATCATGTATAAGCTAAACACCATGCTTGCAAAAGATAGTATTGTAGCTCTTTTATTAGATGGGATTAATTTGTTTATAGATGAGCTATATACTACATAAAGAATGCCTTCAAGACCACTAATTATTGTAAAATATATGAATGAATATTTTGAAAGGAGACCATAAAAAATTTTGTGTAAATAAAAAAATGAAAAACCTTCTTCTTGGGATGGTAAAATAAAACCAGGAAGGAGGTTTTTAAAATGGCAAGAAGAAAAAAAGAAGAAAAAGAAGAAAGCAACATTGAAAAATTAGCAAGATTAATAGCAAGGGATCCAGAGGTAAACACAATAAAAGATGTATATGAAAAGATAAAAGAATTAGTGGGACCGTTAATACAAGGGATGTTAGAAGCAGAATTAGAAGATGAATTAGGTTATGGGAAATATGATAAAGAAAACAAGAAAACAGATAATTCTAGAAATGGGTACAGTTCAAAAAGAGTAAGAACAAGTGTTGGAGAAATGGAATTAAAAATACCTAGAGATAGAAAAGGTGAATATGAGCCATAGTACCAAAGTATAAAAAAGATATCTCAGATATTGAAGGTAGAATAATAGGTATGTACGGTTTAGGATTAAGCACAAAAGATATAGTAAAGAACGTAGAGGACATATATGGTGTAGAATTATCAGCGGAAATGATAAGTAAAATAACTAATAAAATATTACCTGAAATCAGAGAATGGCAAAGCAGACCTTTAGAAGAAATATATACTTTTATGTTTATGGATGGAATAGTGTTTAAAGTAAAAGATGATGGTGAAATAATAAAAAAGACTGCATATGTTGTACTTGGTGTAAATATAGATGGATTTAAAGAAGTACTTGGTATATATATAGGTGAAATAGAATCATCAAAATTTTGGTTAAGAGTATTAAATGATTTAAAAAATAGAGGAATAAAAGATATATTAATAGCTTCTGTAGATGGATTAACAGGTTTCCCACAAGCAATAAAAACTGCTTTCCCAGATACTATAGTACAAAGATGTATAATACATCAAATAAGAAATACATTAAAATATGTTAGTTACAAAGATAGAAAAGAACTTGTTAATGATTTAAAAAAAGTATATAAAGCACCAAATAAAGATATTGCTTATTCAAACTTACAAGATTTGAAAGAAAACAAATGGACAAAATACAAATTAGCATTAGAAAGTTGGGAAAAACATTGGGAAACAATATCCCCTTATTTTGATTATGGCGATGATGTAAGAAAAATAATGTACACAACAAATGTAATAGAATCATTAAATAGACAATATAGAAAAGCAACAAAAAATAAAACATCATTTCCAAATGACGATGCATTATTGAAAATGCTTTATTTAGCAACAATAAATGCAACAAAAAGATGGACAGCTCGTTATAGAAATTGGAGCAATGTCCTAAACGAATTATCCATCTTTTTTAATGAAAGAATTACAAAATATATCTATAATTCCTAACATAAATATACTTTGTAACATAACAAAAAATACCTATAACACACAAAAATGAATATTAAATATTATAATGCTATACCTTGCAATAAAAAGTTGCAAAAGGCTATTTATTACAAAAAATTATACTAAAAACTTCTAAAATTTACTCTTAAAGCATATTTCTTTATAGTCGATAATTCTTATGGAAATACTTTAAAAATAATAACTAATTTTATTTATTTTTACCTTCCAAGAAGAGCCGTTTACACAAAATTTTTTATGCTACCTTTGAAAGAGCAATTCCCCATACAGTTAATGACATTATTAATGGTATATATTTTAATAATAATTTTTCACTAATTATTTTTTCTATTTTATGCGTATATGCTGCACAAAGTGCACTAAAAATAGAAGCTATTGACATAAATAAACCTATATGAAATTGATTAAATCCAATTGAAGCAAGATATATCATCCAAATTGCACTTGTTACATTAAAGTTCATAAAAAATGAAAATACATAATTTTTTTTAATATTCTGGGAATACACGTTTTAAACCTCCTTGATTTTTTTATCCACTCGTGTAAATTCCCTGTACATTTCCTAAAAATTTTATATGATAAATATTAATCATTTTCATCACCTCTTTCATAATATAGTTAATTATATCATAAATTAATTGTTATAATTGTAGAAAAAATATCATGCTTTTTATTTTTAAAAATTATATAATTGTATTGAGCTCGGAGGTGATTGCAATCAATATATTAGACAGAATACAGAAATCATTAAATTATATTGAAGAAAATTTATATGAAGATATAAAAATTGATAAAGTAGCAGAAGAAGCTTTTATGTCAGTTTCTTTATTTTATAAATTATTTTCAAAAATAATTGGAACCACTTTAAAAGATTATATTAGAA
Organism: Tepiditoga spiralis; assembly: GCF_014701195.1. Taxonomy (NCBI): domain Bacteria; kingdom Thermotogati; phylum Thermotogota; class Thermotogae; order Petrotogales; family Petrotogaceae; genus Tepiditoga; species Tepiditoga spiralis. The sequence continues at coordinate 1,804,249 of NZ_AP018712.1, read as the reverse complement.
AGAGACGTCTTTCATTATCTAAAAAAGATTTAATAGAAACAAAACAAAGTATTTTAGAAATTGCTTTAAAGTATCAATATGAAACTTATGAGTCTTATTCGAGGAGTTTTAAAAAATTATTTGGAATTTCACCAAAAAAATATCGAGAAAGTACTAAAAATGTTGATGAATATAATGTTTTTCAAAAAATAAACTTAATTTATGGAGGTGTAAATATGAATGAAGAAAAGATAAAAGAAAAAATAAATTTATTTTCAAATGGATTTATATTTGATTTTGATATAGATAATTTTTCTTTAATAAATAAAAATTATGGTAGAAAAATGGGAGATATAGTTCTTATAGAGGTACCAGTAAGAATTAATAAAGTTTTAGAAAATAATAATATTAAAGAAGAAGTTATAAGAATAGATGCTGATGAATTTGCGTTAATATTAAAGGGAAAAGATGAAGAGCTTATAAAAATAATATCCAATGAAATAATCAATTCGATGAAAGAACCTATTAATTTTGAAGGAACAACATTAAATGTAACTGTAAGTGTAGGAATTACAAAGTTTTCAAATGATACTTTTGTTATTGAAAAAGTAAGAAAAGCTATGATTGAAGCAAAAAATAATGGAAGAAATCAATTTAATATTATTTAATAATATTATGCTTATTAATAAAAAATTTAATAATTTTTTAAAAGTAAAAATTGTATTGAGCTTAATTCCTAAAGTTAAATTTTAAAAAAATAGAGAGTTAAACTCTCTATTTTTTTTATTAGAAATTAATAATCTTTAATATAATATATTTTTTTTATTTTTAATACTCTTTTAGTTAAATTTTTATATACAAGAACATAGTTTTGTTGTATTGTAGTTGAATAATTTTGAAAAATATAATCTTCAATTTTACATTTAGTTATCATAGAAACCATTTTTAATTGTTTTTGAGATAAATTTAAATTTTTTAAAGCAATTTTTAAAGTGGTTTGATAAGTTTTTTCATTTAATATATAAAATTCATATTTATTTATACACTTTTCTATAAATTTTATTATTTTGTTGCATAGTAGATTAATTTTTTTATTATTGTGCATAATTTAAACCACCTTTTAATTAAAAATTATTTTTTATATTCTTCATAATTTTCAATTGGTTGAGTAAACATTATACCATCAAATTTTAAATTAGCTATTATTTTTTGAAAATTAATGATTTTTTCTTTTTTATCTATTATTTCAATAATAATAGGTAAATCTTCACTTAAAGTAAAAAAATCTGATTTGTGAATATGATGTTTTTCTCCAAATCCAGCAATTCCTTTATAAACAGTTATTCCCTTTAATCCTTCATTATAAGCTAACTCCATTATTTTTTCATACATTCTTTTATGACCATGATTATCTTTTTCACCCAGATAAATTTTTAATAATTTCATAATTAAGACCTCCCTAAAATGTATCCAAAGTATGAAGAAAATATTCCAGCAATTATACTAACGCTAACATAAATAGCAGAAAATAATAGATTATTATTTTCTATCATTGAAATTGATTCATACATGAATGTTGAAAAAGTTGTAAAAGCTCCAAGCATACCCGTTCCAAAAAATAAAATAAATTCTTTTGAAAATTCTATTTTATGAATAGACAATGACATTAAATAAGCTAATATAAAAGCACCAATGATATTTACTAAAAGAGTTCCATAGGGAATAGATGAAAATGGAAATTTTTGATTAATAAACTTAGAAATAGAATATCTGAGTATTGCTCCAATAAATCCACCTGTTCCTATATACAATAAATTCAAGAATAAAACCTCCATTTTGAAATTTAAAATTTTTGTGATATACTTTTTTTGAGTTCTTCAGGGCAGGGTGAAATTCCCTACCGGCGGTGATAGTCCGCGAGCCTTTTAGGTTGAATCGGTGAAATTCCGATACCGACGGTTAAAGTCCGGATGAGAGAAGACTATATTTAATTATATCATGATAAAAAATATAATAAAAAAGCCTGAAGAAAATTCTTCAGGCTTTTTTATTATATTTTTAAGAGGTGAAATATGAATTATATGGATTTAGCTATAAATGAGTCTTTAAAGGGTATTGGAAAAGTTAATCCAAATCCATTGGTAGGAGCAGTAATAGTTAAAAATAATAAAATTTTATCAACTGGATATCATGAATTTTTTGGAGGTAGACATGCAGAAGTAGTTGCAATAGACAATGCAAAGGAAAAAGGTTATTCAATAAAAAATTCAGAAATGTATGTAACACTTGAACCGTGTTCTCATTATGGAAAAACACCACCTTGTGCAGATAGAATAATAAAAGAGGGTATAAAAAAAGTTTATGTAGGATTAAAAGATCCAAATCCATTAGTTGGTGGAAAAGGTATTAAAAAATTAAAAGATGCTGGAATTTATGTTGAAGTTGGTTTAATGAAAGAAAAAATAAAGGGAATTAATAGAGTGTTTTTGACTTATATAGTACAAAAAAGGCCTTATGTTCATTTGAAATTAGCTCTCACTTTAGATGGATTTATAGCAAATAAAGATGGAAATTCAAAATGGATTTCAAATGAAAGCTCAAGAAAAATAGTTCATGAAATGAGAAATTTTTATTCTTCAATACTTGTTGGAGCTGGAACTATATTAAAAGATAATCCAAGTTTGAATGTTAGATTAACTAAAAAAATTAGAAATCCTTTAAAAATAATTTTAGATAAACATGGACTTACAGCAAACAAAAATTTGAATATTTACAATGAAGGTGAAAATATAATATTTACGTCTTCAAATGAAAAATGGAACTTTAAAAATACAGAAATTATTTATACTGATAAGTTGAATATAAAAGATATATTAAAGGAACTTTATAATAGACATATTGATTCTGTTTTGGTTGAAGGCGGTTCAAAAGTTGCTTCAGAATTTATAGAATATGCAGATAGAATTTCTTTATTTTATAGTTCAAAAATTTTTGGAAGAGGAATATCACCATTTGAAAATTTAAAAAATGAAAAAAACTTAAAAACGTTGAGTATAAAAAATATTGATAATAACATTTTATGGGAGTTGGAAAATGTTTACTGGAATAGTTGAATATGTAGAAGAAATGTTTATTAAAGGAAGAAATGTGTATATAAAAAATCCTTATAGTGATATTGTATTAGGAGAAAGCATAGCATTAAACGGAGTTTGCTTAACTGTAGAAAAGATAGAGAACAATTATTTAATTTTTGGTATTGGAGAAGAAACATTAAATAGAACAAACTTAAAAGTATCAAAAAAAGTAAACATTGAGCGTGCTTTAAAAGTAGGAAGTAGACTTGGCGGACATTTTGTTTTGGGACACGTTGATGGTACTGTAAAATTTATAGATAAACAATTACAGAGAGGATCATATTTGTTTCAATTTTCAAATGTAAAAGAAAATTGGGCAATTGTAGAAAAAGGGTCAATAACTTTAAATGGCATTAGTTTAACTGTTGCAAAAAAATCTTTAGATACATTTTTTGTTCAAATAATACCACATACAATAGAAAATACAAATTTAAAGTACTTATTAAAAAATGAAAAAGTAAATTATGAAATAGATGTGTTTGCAAGATATATAAAGGGAGGAAAGAATGAGTATGGATATTAATAGTATAAAGAAGAATTTTGAAAATAATAAACCAATAATTATTTTGGATAAGAGTAGAGAAGTAGAAGGAGATTTAATTTTTCCATCTGAAATAATAAATTCAGAAGTAATTAATTTTATGATATCAAAAGGTAAAGGCCTTTTGTGTACAGTTGCAGATGAAAAGCTCTTAATTGAAAGAGGTTTTTTTAAACTTCCTTCAAACAATTTAGATAAACACAATACAAATTATTTTATTCCAATAGACTATAAGTTGAGTAATACAGGTATTTCTTCTTTTGAAAGAGCAAAAACAATAGAAATGCTGGCACAAAATAATAATATTAATTTATTTTCTTATCCAGGACATGTTCAACTTTTAGGTGGAATTGGCATAAATAATAGAAAAGGACATACAGAGGCATCATTAGAATTAGTTGAATTTATAGGATACAAAAGATTTTCAACAATAATAGAAATTTTAGATGAAAATGGAGATTCACATAACTTTGAATATATAAATCAACTTTCAAAAGAATATGATATACCAATAATAGATATAGAAGATATTTATATTGAAAGTATGAAAAGAAAACAATTTGTATTTAAAGTTTCAGAAGCAAAATTACCAACTGAACTTGGAGTATTTAAGATAGTAGGATTTAAAAATTTGTTAGATAATAAAGAACATTTTTTGATATATTCTGGAGATATCTTTGATGGAGATCCTGTAAAAGTTAGAGTACATTCGGAATGTGTTACAGGAGATGTTTTAAAATCAAAAAAATGTGATTGTGGTTCACAACTTTATAATGCAATGAATGAAATAAAACAAAGAGGTATTTTGATTTATTTGCGTCAAGAAGGAAGAAATATAGGAATAACAAACAAAATAAAAGCCTATGCACTTCAAGATGATGGAGTGGATACTTATGATGCAAATGAAATAATAGGGCTTCCACCAGATGGAAGAGATTATGCAATTGCTGCTCAAATGTTAAAAGCAATGAATATAAATGATATTATTCTTTTATCTAATAATGAAGATAAAAAAAATCAATTAATGAAGTATGGAATAAATGTTAAAAAAATGGAAAAACTTTTTGGAAAGCTAACAGTTGAAAACAAATTTTATTTAAAAACGAAAATGGAAAGATTCAATCATAAATTAAATGAATTTTTAAAGTGAGGGATGAAATTGAATATATTTGAAGGTAATTATAAGTTATCTAATGAAAAAGTTGGAATTGTAATTTCGAGATTTAATTCAAACATTACCACAGAACTTTTAGAAGGCGCAAAAGATTGTTTAATCAGACATGGATTAAATGAAAAAAATATAGACGTTTATTATGTTCCTGGAAGTTTTGAAGTTCCTTTTTTAGTAAAACAACTTGTAAAAACAAAAAAATATAATGGATTAATTGCACTTTCAGCAGTTATAAGAGGAGAAACATATCACTTTGAAGTTGTTTCAAATGAAATATCAAAGGGAATATCGCAAATAAACTTAACTTCGGATATTCCCATAACTTTTGGTGTAATTACAGCTGATACGGTTGAACAAGCATTGAATAGAGCTGGTATAAAGTCAGGAAACAAAGGATTTGATGCAGCAATGGCACTTGTTGAAATGATGAATTTAAATAAAATTATAAAAGATTGAGTAATTCTAATAAAGAATGAATTTGAAACACATCTTCGGATGTGTTTTTCTTTTTATAATTAAACCAAATTGATTCAAAGCCTGCTTTTTTAGAGGAAATAACATCAGTTTGTAGGTCATCTCCTATATATAAAATTTCATTGTGATTAAATCCAGAAAGCTTTGCAGCATAATCAAAAATTTTTTTATCAGGTTTTGGAATTCCAATAGAATCAGAAGTAATTATAATTTTAAAAAAATTATCAAGATTTGCACTTTTTAGTTTTTTAAATTGTATTTCTTTAAAACCATTTGTTATTATTCCAATTTCGTACTTTGATTTTAAATACTTTAAAACTTCATGTGTTCCATCAAAGGTTTTGTCTTGTTCAGCAAGTAAATTAATATAATTTTCATTTAATTTTTTTATTAAATTATTTTCATAGGGATAATTTAATTCATCTAAAGTATTTTCAAATCTTTTCAATTTTAATTTTGAAACTTCTATTTCTCTTTTTCTATACATTTCCCACAGTATATCATTATTTTTTTCATAAACATCAATGAAATAATTTTTGTCAATATTTGATTTCAAAAGATATTTATCATATAAAATACCAAGACAAACTCTTGAATTTTTTTCAAAATCCCAAAGTGTATGATCAAGATCAAAGTAAATCATTTTTATATTTTTAAACATAGTTTCACCTCATTAAATTAGTATTAAAATATATTTTACCATAAGAATGTTACATAAAATAAGTGATATAATATAAATATGGGAGGTGATGGTATGACTAAGAGTTTTAAAAATAAAATAATATTTATATCAATAACTTTACTTTTTTTAGCATTAATAATAGAGCTTTTTATATCATTTTATGGAATAAAAAAATTAGCTGATAATTCAGAAAAAGAATTAAAGATTGGTATGCAAAATATTTATAAAGAATATTATACTAATTACTTAAATAGCGCTTCAAACTTAATTGAAAGCAAAATAAAAAATATCTTTGAAAATCAAGCAATTGCAGGAAGTATTTTACAAGAATACTTTGACAATAATGAAGATTTTAAAGAAATAACAAAAACTATGATTAAGAATGATTACTCTAAAGATAAGTTAAAGTTCAATGGAAGATGGTATCAAAATGATTCAACTCAAAATACAGTTGTCCTTGTTCAAAGATACTGTTTAAATAAAGATAACAGTATAAGAGATGATGTTTTACAACAGATACATGATACTTCTATTTTAAATTTAGTATTACCAGCTATTTATAATAATAGTTCAAATCTTCTTTGGATATATTTTTCAGGAAGAAAAAATGGATCTTTTATGAGAATATATCCATGGAATGATGTTGGAAATGCAATGGATAAAGTTTATCCTGCTCATACAGACGTGCCAAATTGGGAAGCATTTAATCCAGGACTTGTTGAACAGTTTGAAGAAAAAAGAAAAAATAATTCAAATCTACCTTTAAAAGATTTTTCAATTATTAAAGGACCAACACAAGATGGAGGAACAGGAAAAATAATAATGACCTTAAACTATCCAATTTGGGATAAAGCAAGAAAAAAATTTGAAGGATCTTTAAGTGTTGATGTTACCATACAACAAATAATTGATTATATTAAAGAGTTTAAAGTAGTAAAAAATGGGTTTGGTTTTATTTCACAGTCTAATGGAAATGTTTTTGCCATAAATGATATGGGAATAAAAACATTGGGTTTAAAAGGTGAAAAAGAATCTACAATATATGGAAAAAAAGGTGTAGGATATAATCCAATGAAAAGATATTTTAAAGACAGTAAATATGAGAGTATAAAGAATTTAAGCCTTACAAGTTCTTCAGCAAAAACTGTATTTAAAAATATAGTAATAAATAATAAAAAGTATATTCTTGTTATGAAAAATTTGAATTCATTCAATACATGGAATAAAAACAAAGGTTTTTACAAAGAAAGTTGGACTCTTGGATTTTTCTTACCTGAAGAGTCATTATACCAAACTTTAGTTAATTCACAAAACACAATAAATTCTTCTACTCAAAATATTTTAAAATATCAAACAACGATTATTGTAATTTTAGTTTTTATTATTGGAATAATTCTATATTATGTTTTATCAAAATCAACTAAAAATTTAGAATATTTAGTGGATGCAACTCAAAGTATAAGTAAAGGTAATTATGACTTTAAATTAGATATAAAGTCAAAAGATGAATTTGGAAAGCTTGGAAGTTCTTTTAATAAAATGAAAGATGAGATAAAAGAAAGTTTTAAAAAAATTGAAACACAAAATGCTGAATTAAAAAAATTAAACGATGAATTAGAATTTAAAGTTTTAGAAAGAACAAAATCATTAAATAATCTTCTTGAAAAATATCAAAAAACCCAAAAGCAACTTGTTGAAACAGAAAAAATGGCATCACTTGGAAAAATAGTTGCTGGTGTAGCTCACGAAATAAATACACCTCTTGGAATAAGTGTAACTACAGTATCTCATCTCAAAGATAAAACAAAATCTTTAGAAAAAGATTTTTTAAATAATGAATTAAAAAAATCGACATTTGAAAATTATATAAAAGATACTTTAGAAATATCAGATATTACAATGTTTAACTTAAGACGTGCATCCGAATTAATACAAAAATTTAAAAAAGTATCTGTTGAAACTTCTAATGATATAAAAACAAACTTTAATTTAAAAGATTATATAAATAATACTATTTTAATTTTGAATAAAAAGTTAAAACAAAAAAATATAGAAGTCTTAATTAAGGGTAAAAATATAGAATTAAAAGGATATCCAGGAGATTGGTATCAAATAATAAATAATTTAATAATGAACAGTATAATTCATGGTTTTGAGAACAAAAAAAATGGAAAAATAAGTATAAGCTTTGAAGAAATAGAAAATAATATAGAATTAATTTATATTGATAATGGAAGTGGAATTGAAAAAGAAATAATTGATAAAATATTTGAACCATTTTTTACTACTAAAATGGGAAAGGGTGGTTCTGGATTAGGATTAAATCTTATATATAACTTAGTGACTCAAAAAATGAAAGGAAGTATAAAGTGTGAAAGTGAAATTGGTAAAGGAGTTAAATTCATTATAAATATTCCTAAAAATATATAATTTGTAACTTAATAAAAAAATGGTAGGATCTAATGGGATTCTACCATTTTTTTATTAAATCCTAAAATTAAAAGAAAATTAATATAAAAGTGTTGACTTTTTTTTATTTAAGACTTAAAATACAGACGTTAGTTAATATTATTTAAAGGAGAAAAACGAAATGAAAAAACTTTCTTTATCTAAAAAAATTATATGGAAAATAAAAAAAAGAATGAGAAAAAAATTTTAAAAGTAAATTTTATTTTTTTTTAATAAATGATAAGGGAGGAAAATAAATGGACATTTTTTTTATGTCAATTTTTTTAATATTAATAGGTGGTACTTTACCATTATTTTTAACTAAAAAATTTAATGTAATGAAATTTTTTTCAATAGGTTTGATATCTTTTGGCACTATAATAAGTTTAATTGAATCAATTTTTTTGCTTGTAAAATTCAATGGAAATATAAATTTTTCATATTTAAAATTACCTTATTTTCCTATTGAATTTCAAATAAATGAATTATCTTTATTTTTTATTTCTATAATAAGTTTAATAGGTTTTTTATCAATAATATATAGTTTTTCATATTTAAATAATGAAAAAAAATCTAAAAATATTGCAATTAACTATTTTTTTTATTCATTGTTAGTTATTTCAATGATGACAGTCGTTTTGTCAAATAATTTGATTACTTTTGCGTTCAATTGGGAAATAATGTCTTTGTCTTCTTTTTTTCTTGTTATTTTTGAATATAATAAAGAAAAAGTAAGAAGAGCTGGTCATATGTATTTTATATTTACGCACATTGGAGGAATGTTCATATTTGCTTCATTTGGTTTAATTTATGCTTATACAAATTCATTTTCATTCGATGGAATTTCAAGTTTACCTGAAAATATAAAATTAATAGCATTTATACTTTCTTTAATCGGATTTGGTTCTAAAGCAGGACTTATACCTATACATATTTGGTTACCTCATGCACATCCTATAGCTCCAAGTCATGTATCTGCAATTATGTCTGGAGTAATGATTAAAATAGGTATATATGGAATACTAAAAATGTATTTGTTATTAAATACAAGCATAACTTTGATACCTTATATTGTAATATCAATTGGAGTAATTTCTGGTATTTTGGGGGTTGTTTATGCATTAGGACAACATAATTTAAAAAAATTGTTAGCATATCATAGTGTAGAAAATATTGGAATTATTACAATGGGTATTGGTGTTGGAATGTTGGGTGTTACAATAAAAAATCCTATTATTACATTACTTGGTTTTAGTGGGGGTTTATTACATATATTAAATCATTCAATATTTAAATCTTTATTATTTTTAGGTGCTGGATCTATTTTACATCAAACAGGAATTGAATCAATTGAAGAAATGGGTGGTTTTTTAAAAAAAATGAAAGTAACTTCAATTACATTTTTAATTGGCTCACTGGCAATAGCAGGATTACCACCATTTAATGGATTTGTAAGTGAATTTTTAATATATTTTGGAGTATTTAATGGAATGAATTTATCAAACTTTCCATATGTTTTTTCATTGATTGTGATATTATCTCTTGTAATGATAGGAGGACTTGCAATAATGTGTTTTACAAAAGTAATTGGAGTGGTATTTTTAGGAACTCCAAAAACGAATAAAGCAAAAAATGCAAAAGAAAGTAATTATTTTATTTTAATTCCAATGATAATACTTACAATTTTTTGTATTTTTATAGGAATTTTTCCTTCAGTTTTTATAAATAATGTTTTTAATATAGTTAATAGTTTTAAATTAACTCAAAAAGTTAATATTGATTTAAAAATAGCTTCTAATATAACTTTTTCAAGTACACTTTTTATCATTTCTTTATTGATTATTTATTTAATAAGAAAGTATTTTTATAAAAATAAAAAAATTAAAAATAGCACTACTTGGGATTGTGGATATGGTTATCCTACATCTAAAATGCAATATACTGGAAGTTCTTATGCTCATGAAATACTAAATTTTTATAAACCTTTTATAAAAGTAGAAGAAAGTATAGATGAAATAAAAGGAATCTTTCCTAAAGGAACTATGTATGAATCAAAGACAATAGATGTTTCAGAATATTTAATAAAAAAGTATATTGTCAATCCAATTTTATTTATATCTAATAAATTAAGATGGATACAACATGGTGATGTTCATGGATACATAGCATATATTTTTATAGCATTAACATTGTTTTTGATAATGGGGGTTATTAAATGAAGTCAATAATTTTATTTATTTTAACAATATTTTTATCTCCTTTATTTTCAGGAATAATTTTAAAAACTAAAGCATTTTTTTCAGGAAAAAAAGGACCTTCAATTTTTATAAATTACTATACATTAAAAAAACTTCTTTTTAATAAAGGTTCTGTATATAGTAGTACAACAACTTTTATATTTAAAATTGGACCAATTATATCCTTTACTGTTGCATTAATAGCTTTGATGTTCTTTCCAATTGCAGGATTTAATTCAATACTTTCATTTAATGGAGATATTGTCTTTATAATTTATTTGATGGGATTGAGTAGATTTTTTACTATAATATCTGCAATGGATACTGGTTCTTCATTTGAAGGAATGGGAGGAAGCAGAGAAGGATATTATTCTGCTTTAGCTGAATTAACTTTATTTATGTCTATAATTTCTTTAGTTAATATGAATGGATACAGTTCATTTATGAATATACTCAATTTTAATAAAAACATTTGGAGTGATTATGGACTTTCTTTGATTTTAATAATAATTTCTTTATTTATGATTTTATTAACAGAAAATTCAAGAGTTCCAGTTGATGATCCAAAAACTCATTTAGAGCTCACAATGATTCATGAAGTTATGGTTCTTGATCATAGTGGACCAGATCTTGGTTTTATACATTTTGGTGCTAATTTAAAATTGATGTTTTATGCTGCATTCATTGCAAAATTATTAATGTTCTTTTCATTTAATAACTTTTATTTAGATACAATAATTTTTTATGGAATAATATTTTTAATTTATGTATTCATTGGCGTAATTGAATCTTTAATACCAAGATTTAAATTTGAAAAGGTTCCAAAATTTATTTTAACATCTTTTTCTTTATCAATTTTAGCCAATATATTAGTTAAGGGGTTTTTAAAATGAGTATATTAAATCTTTTATTAATGATAATATTATTTTCTTTGATTTTTAGTTTGAATTCAAGTAGATTGAGAATTTTAATTTATACAATATTTTTACAAGGAAGTTTAGTATCTTTAGTACCAATATTTATAGAAGAAAAAATTACTATTACAACTATAGTTTTTGCTTTTATCCCCTTTTTAGTAAAAGGAATTATAATTCCAACAATGTTAATAAAAGTGTTGGATAAAGTTATAATGAAAAAAGAATTAGAACCTATTGTTGGTTATCATGCTTCTATTTTTATATCAGTATTGATCATTGTTTTTTCATTTGTTATTCAAAATAAAATATCATTTCCAATTTCAAATAATCTTTTGGGAGTTACTGCAATAGCTACTATTTTATCAGGTATGTTCTTGCTTATTGCAAGAAGAAAGACTATTACACAGGTTATAGGATACTTAATGCTTGAAAATGGAATATATTTAATTGGAAGTATGTTAATTAATAAAAGTAGTTATATAGTTGAATTTGGTATTTTATTGGATATTTTAGTTGGAGTTATGATTATGGTAGTTATTTTACAACAGATAAATATAAAATTTGAAACTATAAATACCATAAAATTAAAAAATTTAAAGGAGTAAATGATGATAGAATTAATAGTGATTGTACCTTTTATAATTGGAATATTGATCTTTTTTGTAAAAGAATCAAAAATTTTATTACCTATTACTGGAATAATACATTTTACATTGACAATGTTAAGTTGGGGTGGTTTCCTAAAACCAATGTTTAATAAATATGTTTTTTTATCTTCTGATGGAATGATAGTACTATTAATTACTTCGTTTTTATTTTTGATAATATCTTTTTACACTGTTTTTTATTTAAAAGAAGTAAAATATGAAAACGAAAAAATATTTAATGCATTTATGATACTCTTCTTAGCTTCGATGAGTTCAGTTGCAATATCAGATAATTTAATATTATTTTGGATATCTGTGGAAGCAACAACAATAACAAGTGCACCGCTTATATTTATTCATAAGTCAAAAACTTCAATAGAAGCAGCATGGAAGTATGTAATAATATGTTCTGTTGGTATAGCATTAGCTTTACTTGGAACATTTTTAATTGCAATTGCAAGAGATGAAGCAAATTTAAAAATTGCATTGAGCTTTACTGAATTATATAAAAATCCATCTCTTTTAAAAATGGAATGGTTAAAAGCGGGATTTGTTTTTATTTTAATAGGATATGGAACAAAGATGGGATTAGCACCAATGCACACCTGGCTTCCAGATGCACACAGTGAAGCAGCAAGTCCAGCTTCTGCACTTCTTTCAGGTGCATTATTAAATACAGCATTTTTAGGCATTTTTAAAATAACAAAAGTTTTAAAAGTAACTGAGGCAGGAACTTTTGCTGAAATGTCTTTAATTATTCTTGGATTATTATCTATGTTAATAGCTGCAGTATTTATATTAAAACAAGTTGATTATAAAAGAATGTTAGCATATTCAAGTGTTGAAAATATGGGGATTATAGCCTTTGGAGCAGGAATAGGTGGAATAGCTGCTTATGGAGCTATTTTTCATTTAATACATCATGCATTAATAAAATCTTCTTTGTTTTTATCTGCTGGAAATGTTTTAATTAGCTATGAAACAAAACTCATAGAAAAAATTGGAAATATGGTAAAATTTTTACCTAAAACATTCATTGCTATGTTTTTAGGAACGGTTGCCATTCTGGGATTTCCACCTTTTGGATTGTTTTTTAGTGAGTTTTTGATAATTGTGGGCTCAATAAAAAAAGGAAAATATGTGGCTGTTTCATTGTTTGTTTTTAGTCTTATATTAATTGTTGCAGGTTTTATAAAGTATATGTTAAAGATGTATTATGATAAAACTGAATATGAACCTAAAATAAAAGAAAATAATTGGAGAGTTTATCCTCAATATATTTTGCTTAGTACATCATTTATTATTACTTTTTTTCAATTTAATCAATTGTTAGAACTGATTAATAAGGCAGTTGAAGTTTTTGGCGGTGCATTATGAATAAAAATTTTATAAATATAGAAAATACTAAAAAAATAAATTTATCTGAAGTGCCATTAAGTACTTTTGATGATTTTTATAATGAAATAGAGATATTAATGGCAAAAAATGCAAAAGTAATTCAATATTTTGCTTTTGAAATGAATAACAAAGTAATGTTAATCATTATTTTAAGAACAGAAATGCTTTGGATAGGACTTTGTGAAGCACCAAATGAATATGAATCACTAACAAAAAAATATGAACAATTTAATGAATATGAAAGAGAAATAGCAGAACAATTTTCAATAAAACCAATAGGTCACCCATGGTTTAAATCTTTAAGATACCATAAAAATTATGTTGGGAAAAAGGATTTATTTAATAATGATTATGAAAAAGTAATACCTGGAAATTATCCTTTTTATAAAATGGAAGGTGAAGAAGTTCATCAAGTTGCTGTTGGTCCAATCCATGCTGGTGTAATAGAACCGGGACACTTTAGATTTAATTGTGTTGGAGAAAAAGTATATAATTTAGAGATTCAACATGGATACCAACATAGAGGCATAGAAAAACAATTAGAGAATGTTAAATTAAAAAAAATACCAACTATTATAGAAAGTATAAGTGGAGATTCAACGATTGTTCACAGTATTTCATATTCAGAAGCTATTGAAGAAATGATGAATATAAAAATTAATGAAAATGAAAAATTATTAAGACTAATCTCTTTAGAATTAGAAAGAATTGCAAATCATATAGGTGATTTGGGAGCTTTAAGTGGAGATATAGCCTTTTTAACTGTTTCTTCTTATTATGGAAGAATTAGAGGAGAATTTTTGAATATACTATTAGAAATATCTGGAAATAGGTTTGGAAGAGGATTAATTAGGCCAGGAACTGAAAATATGATAAGTGAACAACAAAAAAATAATTTTATAAAAAAAATAAAACAATTAGAAAAGGAAATAATTAATGTTGGAGATATGTTTTTTTCTCAAGCTGGGGTATTGAGTAGATTAGAAGATACTGGAATTGTAGAAAAAAATATTGCAGAAAAAATAAATATGGTTGGTATAGTTGGAAGAGCATCTGGTATAAATTATGATGTAAGAAGATTTTTTCCAAATGAAAGTTGGAAGAAAATAAAGCTTGAAGAAATTATTGAAACTTCTGGTGATGCTATGGCTAGAGCGATGATAAGATATAAAGAAACAAAAGAATCATTAAAAATAGTACAAAATTTATTGAAAAAAATTAAAAGTATAGATTCAAAAGTTGTAATACAAAATTTTAAATTACCAAAAGAAACTTTGATTTTAACCTTGCAGGAAGGTTGGAGAGGAGAATTATCTCATTGTATAATAACAAATAAAGATGGGAAAATTATTAGGTATAAAATAAAAGATCCATCATTTAATAATTGGAAAGGTCTTGAAATTGCAGTAAGAAATGAAGGAATTTATGATTTTCCATTATGTAATAAAAGCTTTAATTTATCTTATTCTGGCTTTGACCTATAAAAGAGAGGTAATGAAAATGTTTTTTGATATAATAAAAAATAGAATTGAACAAAAAAATAGAACATCAAAATATCCTAAAAAAGAAATAGAACTTCCTAAAAATTATAGAGGACTTCCAAAAATAAATACAAATTGTTCAATAGAAATTGTAGAAAAATGTGCTGATGTTTGTCCGCAAGATGCGATAAATATAGAAAATAAAACAATTGATCTTAGAAAATGTACTTTTTGTGGATTGTGTGAAAAAGTATCAAATGGAAAGTTTGTTACTTTTACAAGAAATTTTGAAATGGCATCAACAAAATCAGAAAAATTAATTTTAAATGGAGAGGTTGAAAATTTAAAAGTTTCTACAAATAAATCATTTAAAAAGATGTTTGGACGTTCGTTACAATTGAGAGTTGTTTCAGCTGGTGGTTGTAATGCTTGCGAAGCTGATATTAATGTTTTAAATACACCATTTTATGATTTGTCAAGATTTGGTATACAATTTGTTGCTTCTCCAAGACATGCAGATGGTTTGCTAATAACTGGTCCAGTAACAAAAAATATGGAATATGCATTAAAAAAAGCATATAAAGATATTCCTGATCCTAAAATAATAATAGCATCTGGAAGTTGTGCTCTTTCAGGAGGACCATTCAGAAATAATATTGAACAAATTAATGGAGTAGAAAATATTTTAAAAGTAGATTTATTTGTTCCTGGATGTCCACCACATCCATTGACTCTTTTAAGTGCTATATTAGATTTTTTTGGTATAAAATAAAAAAATAGGGGGTAAAAAAATGAAAAATAAAGTAAAAAAGATTTCTAAAATAAATTCAATAATTTTTTTTGTTATATGGATAATAATAATGTTGCTTGGAGCAGATAAACCCCCACCAAAAGGATTTCTTATTGTAGTTTTTATACTATACATACAATCTGCAATTTTAGAAATATATAGTAATTTTTTAATACCTAAACTCATAAACAAGGAAAAAAATCTGTTTTTAAAAAATACAATGTATTGGAGTTTGTTTGGTTCAATAACATGGTTTATACTTAGCATTTTTCCTAACCTATTATTTAGAGAAAAAATTAATATTTATTTTAATTTAATTTTATTTTTAGTAATTTTAATTATAAGTATAATCAATAGTTTTATATATTATTTTTTTAATAAAATAATTATAAAAAATAATAAAAATTTTATTTAAGAATAATATTAAATTATAAGATAACTAACATAAAAAAGTGAAGTTAGCTAAGCTAACTTCACTTTTTAAATTAGTTTATTTCAAGTTCATAAATTCTAACGGCAGTATCTTCTCCTTGTGTTGCTTTTGTTACTGTTAGTTTTACGTATTTCGCTTCAACTGGTTTTATTGCATCTTTTGTAATTGCTTTTGTATTATTTTTTACATCTACAACTTTTTTCCATGTTTTACCGTCGATACTAACTTCTATATAATAATCTTTTGTATTGTATTTTGCATCTTCTCCACCAGCTTGTGCATGTTTTATTGTAAATTCTTTTATTGTTCTGGGTTTTTTAAACTCTATTAATATCCAGTGAGGTTCTTTTCCTACTGCGCACCATTTTGTTCTTATTTCATTGTCCATTATTAAATCAGGTGTTTCACCAGGATTACTTCCACTTGCTTTAAATAATATTTTTGGTTCTTCTACATATTTTTTTACTACTTTTCCTTGTACTTCAAGTTCATAAATTCTAGTAGCAGTATCTCCTCCTTGTGTTGCTTTTGTTACTGTTAATTTTACATATCTTGCTTCAACTGGTTTTATTATATTTTCTGTTATACCCTTTTTATTCCCTTTTATATCTACAACTTTTTTCCATGTTTTTTTATCATTACTAACTTCTATATAAAAATCTTTTGTATTATATTCTGCACTTTCTCCACCAGCTTGTGCGTGTTTTATTATGAATTTATTTATTGCTATTATATCTTTAAGATCTATCAATATCCAGTGAGGTTCTTTTCCTACTGCGCACCATTTTGTTTTATTATCTCTATCAACTGCTAAATTTGGAGTTTCAGTTGATACACAACCACTTGCTATTGCTTCTTTACCAGCTGCCTTATTTAATTTGTGTGTTTTGTATCCTAAAACTTGAAATTCATAAATCCTAGCAGCAGTGTCTCCTCCTTGTGTTGCTTTTGTTACTGTTAATTTTGCATATCTTGCTTTAATAGGTTTTATTAAGTATTCAGTTACGCCTTTTTTATTTCCTTTTATGTCAATAATTTTTTTCCATGTTTTTTTATCATTACTAACTTCTATATAAAAATCTTTTGTGTTCCATTCGGGGTTTTCTCCGCCTTCTTCAGCATGTTTTATTATGAATTTATCTATTATTTCTATTTGTCCAAGATCTACCATAATCCAGTGAGGTTCTTTTCCGATAGCACACCATTTACTGTTATTTTTTACTTTATCATCAAAACAAAGCGCTGGATATTCTGCTGGTACGTTTCCACTTGCTATTGCTTTTTTATTTAATGCATAATTTTCAAATGCATTTTTTTCTGCCAAAACTTGAAATTCATAAATTCTAGCAGCGGTGTCTCCTCCTTGTGTTGCTTTTGTTACTGTTAATTTTATATATTTTGTTCTTGTTGGCTCTATTAAATGTTCAGTAATTGCATCTTTATTTCCTTTTATATCTACAACTTTTTTCCATGTTTTACCATCCTTACTTATTGATATATAAAAATCTTTTGTATTATAATCAGGTGATTCACCACCAAATTCAGCATGTTTAACTATGAACTTTCCTATTTTTTGTTCTTTTTCAAGAGTAACATATAATTCATGAGGTTCTTTTCCAATTGCACACCATTTTGTTTTTTTCTTTCCATCAAGAGCCATTTTAGGCGTTTCTGTTGGTACATTTCCATTTGCTGTTGCCTCTGCAGTTAATGATACAACTTCCATTTCTTTTTTTGCATTTTTAGATACTGTAATATATTTTTCTTTTACAAGAGTGTCTTTTCCAACAGCATTTTTTGCAATTATAGTTACTCTGTATTCTCCTTCTTTAGCATAAGTTACTTTTGGATTTTCTTCTTTAGTAATAAGTGGTTTTCCTCCTGAAAAGAACCATTTTACTTCATCATATACTTTTGATTTGTTTTGAAATTGAATAGTATCTCCTGGAGCTATAAAAGTTTTATCAACATAAAAATCTGCTTTTGGTTTTGGATATGCTACCCAGTCAAATGATACGATTGATTCTTTTCCTCTTTCATAAAGTTTATTTACTGGGATTACTATTAAATTAGTTTTGTTTTCAGATGCTGATAATCTATTTAAGTTTGAAACAAAGAATACATTATTATATGTACTGCCAAGATATTCTCTTTCTCCATTTATTTTTTCTCTATATATTTGATACAACAAATTTTTTTGATTATTTTTCCATTTTAATCTGATATTTGCATAAATTCCATTAATAAAATCAATTTTTGTGATTTTGAGATTATTTGGAGTTTCTATTAAATTTTTTTCATTGTTTGTTATTGCTATTCTACCTAAATTAAATTCATAATTTTTTATTTCATTATTTGTTTTAAATTTTAACAATATTTCTGTAATTATTTTTGATTCATAATTTGATAATGAAATAACCTTCTTATTCCAAGAACTTTTATTTTCGTTTAATACAAAATAAATAGGTTCTGTTTTATCTTTTAACTTTATTCCTATTTCTGCAACACCAAGTGTATTTGCTTTATTAATGATTGTAAGTTGTGTATTTTTATTTACTTTTAAGTTTGTTTTATATAATTTTATTGTTGTTTCATCTTTTAAATTTCCACTTATTTTTAATGAACTACCTCCATAATAAGCATCAGTCCAATCAAAATCAATTTTTAAAGGGTTTCCATTAATTATCCATCTCCAAGTTGGTAAAATATCTTGTAAGCTTCTATTATTCCAATCTTTTGTACTCAGTAATTTTCCATCAACTGAAAATGAATGTCCATTTCCTGTATTAAAGTTTGTAACAAAAGGTAATTTAACTATTGGTGTTTTTGCAGGAAAATAATTTGCTAATCCTTTCCAATTAGACTTACTTTCTGTATTGCTTGGATCGTTATTTTCACCTATCCAATATCGACTTGCTTTTTTATAAAATTCTTCTTGATTTTTTGAACTTGAATAGGTCCAATTTGGACAATAAATTCCAAGGGATACTTTTGGCGTTTCTTCTTTTGGAAATATTCCATCCCAATGAACCGTTGTATTGTATCCATTTGCTTGTGTATCAATTCCTGCAAAAATAGTGTAGGGATCTACTCCTATTTTTTTTGCATAACTTCTTGTTGAATCCATATCTTTCCACCAGAAGTTTAAAAATATACTATCTGATACTTTTAAAAATCCATCATTTTTTTCATTTAAGGCGTTTTGCCAATCAATTTTTCCATTTTCAGTCATAGCATCATACCACATTATTTCCATATTAGGTTTTTTATGATTTTCAAAATACTGTATAAATTCTTTCATAGTATTTGCGTCTTCTTGCGAAACTCCATCTGTTTCTTGATTTATAAACCAGCCATCAAATCCGTAATAATCGGCTACTTGAATTAATTTATCTGCCATTAGAAATTTTTCAAATAAAAGAACTCCATCTTTTTTTATAAAATCTTTGTACCACTTTAATTGTCCACCATATTTTTTTGGAGGAAAAAATATGGTTCCTAAAACTTTTACACCATTTTTATGTGCAGCATTAATTACATCAGCACTTGGTGCAACAATTATTCCTTCCGATGCGGATCCTCCCCACATAACTAATTTGTCAACATATTGCCAATAATTGAATGTATAAATATTAAATTTATTTGAACCCTCAGATGGATTCTTTGAAGTTGTTGGGTGCATTATACTCAACACTGTTAATTTTGCTTCACCTTTAGCATTTTTATTTACAATTTCTCCAACTTGTCTTTCACTTAATGGAATTATACCTCTGTTAAAATCAGAATCTGCATCATTTTCTGGAGACCAGTTTAATAATGTTTCTGGAAACCAATAAGATGAATATGGTTGTTGCGAAAAAATACTAATACTAACTAATAACAAAAATACAACAATCACTGTTTTTCTAATATAATTTTTCAAAGATGTTCCCCCCTTTTTTTATAGTTCATTTGCAAAATGACATGCTACTTTTTTGTTTTCATTACTTTTTAATGGTTTAAGATCTGGTTTTTGATGTATACATATATCTTTTTTATATTTACATCTTGGATGAAAAGGACATCCAGATGGAAGGTTCGCAGGATCTGCCACTTCTCCTTCAAGTAATTCTTTATGATTTCTTTTGTGTGGATTTGCTATTGGTACAGCTGAAAGTAACGCTCTTGTATAAGGATGAGTTGGTTTGTTAAATATTTCTTTCACATCTCCTATTTCAACTATATTTCCAACATACATAACAGCCATTCTATCACTTATATGTTCTACAACACTTAAATCATGCGAAATAAATATCATTGAGAGTTCATATTTTTCTTTTAATTTTGTTAAAAGGTTTAAGAGTTGTGATTGTACTGAAACATCAAGTGCTGATGTTGGCTCATCTGCTAGTAAAAGTTTAGGTTTTAATGATAAAGCTCTTGCAACACCTATTCTTTGTCTTTGTCCTCCACTGAATGCATGTGGATATCTTTGTAAATATTTTGGATTCAATCCAACATCTTTTAAAAGATTTATTGCAATTTCATCTAATTTTTTATTGTCTTTTATATTTTTATTTATTTTTAGAGGTTCTACAATGATATTTCTAACGGTCATTCTTGGGCTCAATGAAGAAAATGGATCTTGAAAAATCATCTGTATATTTTTTCGTATTGATTTTAATTCTTTTTTGTTTAATTCCAATATATCAATTTTATTATTTCCATTATTAAATAAAATTTTTCCTTCGCTCGCATGTACTCCTCTCATAATAGTTTTTATTAAGGTACTTTTTCCACATCCACTTTCTCCTACTATTCCAAGAGTTTCATTTTTTAATAGTTCAAAGTTCACACCATTTACAGCTTTTACATGGTTGATTACTCTATTGAATATTCCACCTCGAATTGGAAAGTATGTTTTTAAATTTTTTACTTCAAGAATATTTTCTTTATTCATTTTCTTCACATGCCTTTTCATATAAAAAACATCTTACAAACTGTCCCTTTTTTATTTCAATAATAGGAGGTTTATACTTGTTGCATTTTCCCTTTATGGAAAATTCACATCTTGGTTCAAATTCACATCCATTAGGAATTGAAAATGCATCTGGTACCATTCCTTTTATCGTATCTAAGTATTTTTTAGATGTTTTATTTGGTATGGACTTTAATAATGCTTTTGTATATGGATGTTTTGGATTATCAAAAATATCAAATACTGTTCCACTTTCTACTATTTTTCCAAGATACATTACTATAACTTCATCTGCCATTTCTGCAATAACTGCAAGATCATGTGTGATAATTAAAATAGACATTTCGTATTTTTTTTGTAAGTCTTTTAATAGTTTTATAATTTGAGCTTGAAGAGTCACATCTATTGCTGTTGTTGGTTCATCTGCAATTAATAATTTTGGATTACATGATAGTGCCATTGCTATCATTACTCTTTGTCTCATTCCTCCACTCAATTGAAAAGTATAATCATTTATTTTTTTTTCAGGACTGGGTATTCCAACATTTTTTAATAATGTAATGGCTTTTTTTCTTGCTTCTTTTTTTGTTAACATACTATTATGTATTCTAATTGCTTCTATTATTTGACTACCAACAGTATGAATTGGACTCAAAGCAGTCATTGGTTCCTGAAAAATATAACCTATTTCTTTTCCTCTTATTTCTCTTATAATTTTTCCCTTTGGATCTAATTTTGCTAAATCAATAATTTCTTTTTCGTTTTTATAAAAAAGAACTTCACCATCAATTATTTTTCCAGGCCAAGGCATAATTTGTATTATTGATTGTGCAGTAACAGTTTTTCCGCTTCCACTTTCTCCTACTATTCCAACTGTTTTTTGCTTTTCAATAAAAAAATTTATGCCATCTACAGCCTTTACTGTTCCTTGATCTGTTTCAAAGTATGTTTTTAAATTTTTAACTTCAAGAAGTTTGTTATTCAAATTAATCATCCTTTATATTAATTTGTTTAAAATATTCTTTTTTCATCCAATTTTTTTGTATCTTATTTAATTTTAAAAGCATTTTTTTTCTACTTTCTTCACTATCAACTAATTTTGAACTTTGTAAATACTTTATCAAATTAGTAAGTTTTTTTAAACATTTTTTTTGTACATTTTTAGTGTTTTTTAACCATATATTTGGTGGATTTTTAGTTTCTAATATGTATTCTAAATGTTTGTGTTTTTCTACTATAAATTTATTTATTGAAAGCTCAAAGAAAACTTTACTTATAAATACGAATATCATTATTAAAATTAAAAACATTAAATAAAAAAATACCATAATTAATCCTTTCCTTTCTATTTACTGTATGGATCTGCTGCATCTCTCAATCCATCACCTAAAAAATTAAACATAAGTACTGTTATTATTACAAACAATCCAGGTAATAATAGCCATGGATGATAAGCTAATGCAGACAAATTTTGTGCATCTTGAAGTAATACTCCCCAGCTAACTGCTGGTGGTTGTAAACCTAAACCTAAAAAGCTCAAACCAGTTTCTCCAAGTATCATTCCAGGTATACTTAAAGTTATAGAGACTATTATATAACTCATAAAAGAAGGTATCATATGTTTTGTAATTATCCAAAAGTCTGATGCTCCAGCATATTTAGCTGCCATTATAAATTCTTCATTTCTTAAAGATAAAAACTTTCCGCGTACAACTCTTGCAAGTCCTCCCCATCCAACTAAAGAAAGTATTATAACAATTGAAAAATATACTTTTAAAATTGGCCAATTTCTTGGCATTGCTGCTGCAAGTGCCATCCATAATGGGATTTGAGGTATTGAAATTAATACATCTATCATTCTTTGAATTATAGTATCTGCAATTCCACCATAATAACCTGAAATACTTCCAAGAGTAACACCTATTACAAAAGTTAAAAATACTCCAATTAAACCTATTGTCAGAGAAATACATGCTCCAAATACTACTCTTGAAAATAAATCTCTACCAAGTCTATCCGTTCCAAATAAAAAAATATGACCTTTTTTTGTTCCAAATAAGTGAATGTCTGTTTTAAATAAATTCCATAACTTATATTTTTCACCTTTTACAAAAAAATATATTTTATATTTTTTTGTTTTATTAACTTCATATGTTCTTTTAAATGTTTTCATATCTAATTTTTTGTTATACCCATAAACAAAAGGTCTCAAATGAAATCCTTTTTCATCAAAAAAATGAATTTTTTGTGGTGGGGCGTATTGATACATAGAAAATCTTTTTGATTTACTATATGGTGAAATGAATGGTGCAAATATAATCATTAAATAAAGAAAAATCAACACAAAACTTGAAATAATTGCTAATTTATGTTTTTTAAAGTTCCACCAAGTCAGTTGGAGTTGAGAGGCTGTAAATTTATCTATTTTTTTTGACTTTTTCTTAAACATTTTTTTCATTCCTTTCATACCTAATTCTAGGATCTGTAAGTGCTAACAGAATATCTGAAATTAGAGTACCTATTACAGTCAAAAAGCTCAAAAGTAAAACAAAACTTGCTGCAAGATACATGTCTTGAAATTGTAAAGATTCAAGCAATACAGTTCCTGTTGTTGGTAAATTAAGAACATTTGCAACTATTGCATCTCCAGAAATTATTCCAGGTAAAACCCATCCAATAGTACTAATTAAAGGATTTAAAGCTATTCTAACTGGATATTTAAATAATATTTTTCTTTCACTTAATCCTTTTGCTCTTGCTGTAACTACATATTGTTTTTTTAATTCATCCAACAAACAACCTCTCAAAGTTCTTATTATACCTGCTGTTCCAGATGTTCCAATTACGACTACTGGTACCCAAATATGTTTCATCATATCTAAAAACTTTCCAAAATTCCATGCAGAATCAGCATATTCTTGTGAAAATAAACCAGTTATTGTAACTCCAAAATATTTGTATGAAATAAACATTAAAATTAATGCTAATAAAAAATTAGGTACTGCAAGTCCTATAAATCCTATAAATGTTGCTCCATAATCAAAAATAGAATACTGTCTTGTTGCAGATAAAACCCCTATTGGTATAGCAACTACCCATACAAAAATCAAAGTAGTTATAGAGATTATGACTGTCAACATCAATCTTTCACCAATAACTTCAAAAACAGGTTTATTCCATTTAAACGATCTACCAAAATCTCCACGAGAAATGATTTTCCATATCCATATAAAGTATCTTTGAACAACTGGTTTATCAAGACCATAACTCACTCTTAAGTTATTTAATTCTGTTTCTGATACAGTACCACCTTCTTTTGTTAATTGAGCAATTTTTGAAGTTAAAAAATCTCCTGGTGGTAATTCAATAACTATAAAGCTTATTATAGATATTGCTATTAATATTGGTATAATTTGGAGAATCCTTTTTATAATATAAGTTATCATCAGTTCCTCCTTAGCTTCGTAAAAAAATTTTTTTAAAACTAACCGTAGATTTAACTACGGTTAGTTTAAATTTTATTTTACATTGTCAAAAAAGTATTGTTCTTCCATAGAAGGTCCCCATTGTGGATCTAAGCCATTTACTACATTTTTTAAATGTTTATTTATAATTACAGGTATTGGTATGTTGTTTACTGTACCTATTACCCATAAATTTTCTGATTGTGATTTTAGTATTTTTTTCCCAAATTCAATTCTTTCTTTATTTGAAATTGTACTTGTAAATTTATTATAATATTCAAATAATTTTTTAACTTCTAAAGGTGGTTCTTCTCCTTCTTTTCCATTTGTTGTGAACCATGTTCTCCATGCAGGTCCCCAGTTAATCATTTCATATGGAACAAAAAAGAAAAATGGATTTCCAGGTCTTGAAGCATCTTCATGCCATACAGACATGGTTGTTTTGTTTGCACCTTGTCTTTGATACCATAAACCACCATCTATAACTTTCATTTCAGTTTTTATTCCTATATCTTTCCAATAACTTGCAACTAATTCTGTTGTTGGTACCAAGCTTGGATTAACTTGAAAAAATTCTATATTTATTGTAAAAGGTTTACCATCTGGACCTATTCTCCAACCATCTTTATCTTTTTTACTGAGACCAATTTTATCTAAAATTTCTTCTGCTTTTTTAGGATCATACTTTATATAAGCATTTCTAAATGACTTTTCTACAAATGGAGAACCAGGTGCATCACAAGCTTGTGATGGTGTACCAAACCCATAATAAACAAGCTCATTTATTTCATCTCTATTTATTGCAAGAGATAGAGCATGTCTAAATTCTGGGTTTCTCATTATTTTTCTCCATGTTTTATCTTCATAAGTTAAGTTTGGAAAGTAACATGCTTTTGTATTTATACTTTTTATTGGAACAAGAACTGTATTATACTTTCCTTTTTCTTCATTAGCTTTGTACAAAGCTAAATCGCCAAGCGATGTGTTTATTGTAAAATCAAGTTCTCCAGACATTATTTTCATATTCATCAATTCTTGATTGCTAATAGATTCATATCTAACTTTATCTATATATGGTAATTGATTCCCTTTTTCATCAACTTTAAAATAATAAGGGTTTCTTTCGAAAATAGTAACATTATCTGATGGTTTTTCTACAACTACATAAGGATCGAGTACTGGATAACCTATATCCTTTCTATGATTCCATGGACTTGATTGCCATTTTCTTTGAAATAATTTTCCCCAGCTTTTTTCATCAAGTTTTTCTTTTTCGAGTAAAGGTTTTAATTTATCCATTGAAGTATATTTTGCATGAAATTTTTTTAAGTAATGTGAAGGATTAATAAAAAAATGATAACTTCCTCTTGCAATTGATTGTAATTGTAATAAAAATAATCCATATGGTTCTTTAAAATCTAATTCAAATGTATATTTATCTATTATATTTAATTTAACTTTTTCTCCGCCTTTGACTAACCAATCAGGAAAAATCCTTGTTATATTTTTATTAGAATAAATATCTTCTAAAGTAAATCTAACATCTTCAGTAGTTACAGGATATCCATCTGACCATTTTAATCCTTTTCTTATAGTAAATAAAAATTTTTTACCATTATCCATAACTTTCCAACTTTCAATTACATTTCCTTCAACTAATTTTTCGTCAAAAACAGGTATGGGACCTGTGGATTCTATTGTGTTTTCCACAAGTAATGCTCTCATTTCATTTCCTTTTGATATGTGTAAAGTTCCGCCATATTTACCAATTTCTTCTCTTACTTTTACAACTTTTGGATGAATAGGCAGTCTGTTATCCACAGAAGGTAAATCTCCATTTTTTACTCTTTCCATTAACATTGGTGATTCACTATAACTTCCAAAAATTGAATTCACCATAAAAAGCATAAATAAAAAACTCAAAAAAATTTTCAATCTTTTTTTGCTCATTTATAATCCCCCTTTTTTACTAAAAATGGTTTTTATTGGTACGTATCTTTTAGATACCAATAGTAACATTTTGATTATATCAAATTAAAATTTATTTGTCAACCACATTTTTATATCTATTTTAAACAAATATTTTAATACTTTGATTTAATTTTAATTTATAAGTTGTTTTTTATACAAAATACCAATTTATTAAAAAGTAAAAATTGGTATTGACATTTTTTAAATAATTTGATATTATTAAATATATAGAATAAAGGGGGAATTTTATGGAACAATCTAATAAACCATTGTATATAAAAATTAAAGAATATATACTAAAAAATATAAACAATGGAACCTTTAAACCTGGAGAAGTTATTCCAACTGAAAGAAGTCTTTCTGAAAATTTAAAAGTTAGTAGACAAACAATTCGTAAAGCAATTCAGGAATTAGTTTATGCGGGGTATCTTTATAGAGTTCAAGGAGCAGGAACATTTGTATTTGATAAAAGTATAAATTCTGATAAAAAAAATAATCATATAGGGGTATTATTGAATAATTGTTCTGACGAATTTGAATCAAAAATATTAAATGGGATAGAAAAGGCATTAGAAGAAAAAGGATTTTCTATAACTTTTATGAATAGTAATGAAAATTATAAAAAAGAAGCCGAAAATATCCATAAATTAAAACACGAAGGTGTTGCAGGAATGATAATAATGCCTGCTGAAGATCAAAAAGATAGCAATGCCATATCAGATTTAAAAGAAGAACAATTTCCTTTTGTTTTAGTAGACAGACGTTTACAAGGTTGTGAAACCGACGTTGTTATGTCTGATAACATCGATGGAACATTTAAAGCAACTAATCATTTAATAGATAGAGGGCATCATAAAATAGCTTTTATAAAAAACAGATATTCCATTACATCCACTATAGAAGATAGAATAACTGGTTATAAAAAAGCAATGAAAAATTTTGGATTTGAAGATGAAGAAATACTTTTATACTCATATAATGAATATAAAAAAACTGAAGATCAGATTTATGAAGAATTATATAAATATATAACAGAAAATAAAATAACTGGCATTGTGGCATTAAATGATTATGTAGCCTTACATATTGTGAAGATGAGTAGAATAAAAAATATAAAAATACCTGAAGATTTATCTGTTGTTGGATTTGATGATAAAGAAATAGTAAAACATTTGGAAGTACCATTAACAACTGTAGCTCAATATCCAAAAAATATTGGTTATCAAGCTGGTAACTTACTCATAAAAAAAATTGAAATAAAAAATAATGATGAATTAGATTCTAAAATAATTCATCAAATATATTATCCAACTAAATTGATAATAAGAAACTCAACTAAAAACTTATAAAATAATCTTTAGGAGGCTTAAAATATGTACTTTACTGTTGAAAAAATAAAAAAATATGTTGAAGAGATTAAAAAACATATTTATGAAAAAATTATAGATTTAGAAATAATGGAATATATTAATATTGGAGTTAATAATTTAGGATTAGATTATGTAAAAAATAAAACTTGGAAAGAATTTAATATAGGAAATAGATGGGGAAACAAAGATGAAATATATTGGTTTAGAAAAACAATTAAATTTCCAAATGACTGGTCTAAAGATAATGTTGCATTATACTTTAATTTAGGTAAAGGAGATCTTGGAGGCCTTTCAGGAACAGAATCATTAATTTATATAAATGAAAAGCCAGTGCAAGGATTAGATATTAATCATTCCGAAGTATTTTTGAAACCAGAATGGATTATAAATGAAAAGATAATTATTCATATAAAAGCATTTAGTGGAATTAATAATAAAAATAATTTGTTTTCAGAAGCAAAATTAGTAAAAATAAACAGAGTTACAGAAGACTTTTATTTTAGATCATTAACTGTATTACAAACAGTATTAGAATTAGATAAAAACTCTTTTGATAGAAAAAATTTAATTGAATTTTTAGATAAATCATTTAAAGTAATTGATTTTAGAAAAACTGGGACAAAAGAATTTTATGATTCAATTACAAAAGCTAATGAATTATTAGAAGAATTTTTGAAGAACTATAAATCAAATGAAAAAAACAAACCAAAAGTGGTTGCTATAGGACATTCTCATATTGATGTTGCATGGCTTTGGAGATTAAAACATACGAGAGAAAAAGCTTCAAGAACATTTTCAACAGTAAATCATTTAATGAATCAATATGAAGAGTATCAATTTGTACAATCTCAACCTCAGCTATATGATTATATAAAAAAAGATTATCCTGAAATATATGAAAATATAAAAAAAAGAATAAAAGAAGGTAAATGGGAAGTTACAGGAGGAATGTGGGTAGAAGCAGATTGCAATGTTCCATCAGGAGAATCTTTAGTAAGGCAATTTTTATTTGGACAAAAATTTATGAAAGAAGAATTTGATATAAGAAGTAAAATTTTATGGCTTCCAGATGTATTTGGATACTCATGGGCTTTACCTCAAATAATAAAAAAGAGTGGCTGTGAATATTTTATGACTACAAAAATAAGTTGGAGTCAGTTCAACAAACCTGAATATGACACATTTAATTGGAGAGGAATAGATGGAACAGAAATTTTAACACATTTTATAACAACGCCTGATGAACATGGAGCTCATTTTTATACATATAATGGTTTATTAACTCCAAAAAGTGTAAAGGGATTATGGGATAATTACAGTCAAAAGGATATAAATGATGAACTATTAATTGCTTTTGGATGGGGAGATGGTGGTGGTGGACCTACCAAAGAAATGATTGAAACAGGAAAAAAAATAAAAGAAATGCCAAGTATACCAGATATAGAATTTGGAAAAGCAGAGCCTTTTTTTAAAAGATTAGATGAAAGGGTTAAAGAAAAGTATAAATTACCAACAGTTGATGGTGAACTATATTTAGAATTTCATAGAGGTACATATACTTCACAAGGAAAAACAAAAAGAAATAATAGAAAAAGTGAGATTTTACTTCACAATGTTGAAGTATTTAATACTTTATCGAGTATTGAATTAAATAATATATATCCACAAGAAAAAATAAATGAAGGATGGAAAATACTTTTAAGAAATCAATTTCATGATATTTTACCTGGTTCTTCAATACATGAAGTTTATGAAGATAGTCAAATGGAGTTTGAAAAATTATTTAATCTTGAAGAAACATTACTTAATAAAGTTCTTCAAGAAATTTCAGATAATATAAATATTAAAGGTAATAAATTAATAGTATTCAATTCATTATCTTGGATAAGAAGTGGTGAAATTTTTATAAAATTTAATGATGAGTTTAAAAATAAAGTTTTTGTGGATGAAAATAACGAAATTGCTTATTCAAAAATTATAGGGAATATTATAAAAATAAATGTAGAAAATATTCCTGCAATGGGTTATAAAACATATAAAATAGTTGATGGAAAAAATGAATCTATAAAAAATTATTTAAAGTATGAAAATGATACTATTGAAAATAAATTCTATATAATTAAATTAAATAAGAATGGTCAAATAATTTCATTATTTGATAAAGAAGCATATAGAGAAGTTTTACCAAAAGGGAAAAAAGCTAATGTTTTACAGACTTTTGAAGATAGGCCTATGATGTTTGATGCATGGGATATAGATATATATTATAGAGAAAAAGTATATGAAATAAACAATTTAGTGAATAAGAAAGTAATTGAAAATGGTCCAGATAGAATAGTAATTAATTTTGAATATGAATTTTTAAATTCTAAATTATCTCAAAATATGATAGTTTATTCTGATAAAAGAAGAATAGATTTTGAAACAAAGGTAAATTGGAATGAACATCAAGTTTTATTAAAAGCGTTATTTCCAGTAGATGTTAGAACTACAAAAGCTACTTATGAAATACAATTTGGAAATGTTGAAAGAAACACTCATTGGAATACAAGTTGGGATTATGCAAAGTTTGAAACAGTAGCTCAAAAATGGGTAGATTTATCAGAAAGAAATTATGGTGTAAGCTTATTGAATGATTGTAAATATGGTCATGATATAAAAGATAACAATATGAGAATTACATTAATAAAATCTGGAATAGAACCAGATAAAATGGCTGATAATGGTAATCATGAGTTTGTTTATAGTATTATGCCACATGTTGGAGATTGGTTTGATGCAAATACAACAAAAGAAGCATTTGAATTGAATTATCCTTTGATTGCAAAAACAACTAATAAATCAGGCAATTTAACTTCTATAAAGAGTTTTATAGAAGTTGAAGAAACTTCAGTTATTTTAGATACAGTAAAAAAATCAGAAGATGAAAATGCTTTTATTTTAAGATTTTATGAATATTCAAATGCTAATGATACAGTAAAAGTTAAACTCAATTCAAACATTAAAATTCTTGAAGAGTGTAATTTATTAGAAGAAAAAGAAAAAAATGTAGAGTTTAATAAAAATATTTTTGAATTTACAATAAAACCTTTTGAAATTAAGACTTTTAAGGTTTATTTGGAGAAAGTATAATGTCTAATTTAAATATTCCATGGGAAGATAAACCATTAAATTGTGATGACACAATTTGGAGATATTCAAAAAACCCAATAATAGAAAGAAATGCTATAAAAAATTCAAATAGTATTTTTAATAGTGCTGTAATTTCTTATGAAAATGAATTTGTTGGAATATTTAGATGTGATAATAAATGTAGAGAAATGAATATTCATTTTGGTAGTTCAAAAGATGGAATTAATTGGAAGATAAAAGATAAACCAATAGAATTTAAATCAGCAAATTCATCAGATGAAGAAGTTGGAATATCATCATATAAATATGATCCAAGATTGTGTAAAATAGAAAATAGATATTATATAACTTGGTGTAATGGGTATCATGGACCAACAATTGGAGTTGGATATACAGATGATTTTAAAACATTTTATCAAACTGAAAATGCTTTTTTACCTTTTAATAGAAATGGAGTATTATTTCCTAAAAAAATAAATGGAAAATTTGCTATGCTAAGCAGGCCAAGTGATAATGGTCATACTCAATTTGGAGATATATTTTATAGTGAAAGTCCTGATTTAATTCATTGGGGAAAACACAGACATGTTATGGGAACGACAAATATAAATACAAGCCCTTGGCAAAGTACAAAAATTGGAGCGGGTCCTGTTCCGATAGAAACAAAAGAGGGATGGCTTTTAATATATCATGGAGTCTTAACTTCATGTAATGGATATGTTTATCATATGGGAGCAGCAATATTAGACAAAGAAACTCCTTGGAAAGTACTATATCGTTCAAGACCATATTTGCTATCTCCACAAAAGCAATATGAATGTGTAGGAGATGTACCAAATGTTGTATTTCCATGTGCAACTTTACATGATAAAAAAACAGGAAAAATAGCAATATACTATGGTGCAGCTGATACAGTAACATGCCTTGCTTTTTCAACAATACAAGATATAATTGATTTTACAAAAAATAATTCATTATAAAAAAAATTAAATGCTTGATTTCTTTAAAATATAGAAATTAGGCATTTAATTTTTTTGATCTTTTTGTTTATTGTAATTTAAAAGAATAAAGGTATAATATAAGGGGAGGTATTTTTATGATTGCAATAAGAGGAGCAACATCAATAGAAAAAAATGAATCAAAACATATAAAAGAAAAAACAATAGAATTGTATGATAAAATAATGAAGGAAAATGATATAAAGAAAATACTTAGTATAATTGTTTCTGTTACTTCAGATATAACAGAAATAAATCCTGTAACTATAATTAGAGAAAATTTTAAATTAAAAAAAGTAGCATTGCTTTGTGTTCAAGAGGCTCAATTTAAAAATAGTAAAAATGGAATAATTAGATTTTTAATTCATTGTGAAAGTAATACAAATAACTTTGTTTTTTTACATGATGCAAGAGAATTAAGACCTGATTTGGAGGAATAAAATGATAATTTTTTTAAAAAATAATTGTGAAAATAATGAACTTGAAAAATTAAAAAATACAATTAAAAGTATGAATTTGAAATTCAAATTATATAATCATGGAGAAAGAAATATAATAGAACTAATAGGAGAAGATAGATATTTTTCTAAAGAAAGATTTGAAACTTTTACATGCGTTGAAAAAGTAGTAAAAATATTAAAACCTTATTATTTAGTTTCAAAAGAATATAAAAATGAGACTATAATAAAGTTCAATGATTTTGAAATTAAAAATAATAACTTTACAATTATTGCTGGTCCTTGTTCTATTGAAGATAGAGATATGACTTTTGAAATAGCTCATTTTTTAAAAGAAAATGGAATAAAAATAATGAGAGGTGGAGCATTTAAACCTCGTACTTCACCATATTCTTTTCAAGGAAATGGAATGAAAGCTCTTGAATATTTAAAGGAAGCTTCAGAAAAATATAATCTTTTAACTGTTTCAGAAGCAGTCGGTATTGATGTGTTAAAAGAAATTAAAAATTATGTAGATATAGTTCAAGTTGGCTCAAGAAATTCTCAAAATTTCGAACTTTTAAAGAATCTTGGTAGTATTAATAAACCAGTTTTATTAAAAAGAGGATTTATGAATACAATAGAAGAATTTTTACAATCCGCTGAATATATAGCTCTTAGAGGTAATAAAAATATAATTCTTTGTGAAAGAGGAATAAGAACATTTGAAAATCAAACAAGAAACACTTTAGATATTTCTGCATTTCCATTAATAAAATTAAATTCAAATCTTCCAATAATATCTGATCCGAGCCATGCAGCAGGTAGAAGAGATATAATACCAACTTTGGCAAAAGCTTCTATGGCTTCAGGAGCAAATGGTATAATAGTTGAAATTCATCCAAATCCAGAAAAGGCCCTTTCAGATGGAAAACAAAGTTTAAATTTTAAAGAGTTTCAAAGTATGGTAAAAGAATTAATAAATTTATCTTCAGCTTTAAATATAAAAATAAATTAAAAAAAATATATAAGGATATAATATGACAGAATATTTAAAACAAAATATGAAAAATTTATATGGTAATAAGGGTTTAAGTTTTTTAAAAAATTTAAATCAAA
Organism: Tepiditoga spiralis; assembly: GCF_014701195.1. NCBI lineage: Bacteria > Thermotogati > Thermotogota > Thermotogae > Petrotogales > Petrotogaceae > Tepiditoga > Tepiditoga spiralis. The sequence goes on along the minus strand of NZ_AP018712.1, from coordinate 1,770,469 downwards.
TAATATCAAAGATTGAAAAAATAAAAAAATATAAGTATATTAAAGATTTTAAAACATTATCTTTTAATTATGTTGGATTATTTGAAAAAGATAATGAAAAATATGCAATAAAAATTTTTGTTCCAAATGATGAAATTTATGGAGAAGTTTTTGCATTAAAAAATAAGAATTTAGTTGAAATTATTGAATATGATAAAAATTTATACTGTTTAATTGAAAAGTATGCTGGTAATAAAATGCTTTTAGACTTAAATGATAATAAAAAAGAAACTGAAATAGCTGCAAAATTATTAAAAAAACTTTATATAAAAAAAGAATATTATAACGATAAAAAATTAAAAAATATTAAAGATATGAGTAAAAATATAATAAATTTCTACGATATTTTGAGTAAAGATATTGATAAAAATATTATAGATGAATCTATACAATTATTTAATTCATTAAAATATGAGGATTTATATTTAATACATGGAGACTTTCATCATTTTAATATATTAATAAATAGTAGTCCAATAATAATAGATCCAAAAGGATATTTGGGTAATATATATTATGAAATTTCAAATTATATGAGAAATAATTTAAAGGAAAATAAAGAATATGAAATAATGGAAAGTCTGATTTAAAAACTATTGAAGTTATTAAAATTCTTTACAATCTGAAACATTAAAAAATTAATTAAAAGGAGTAAATATATGAATATATATATTGTTAGACATGGTGAAAGCGAACATAATAAAGCAGGTATTTGGCAAGGCTTACTAGATGGAGAATTAAGTGAAGTAGGTATAGAACAGGCAAGAAAACTTTCAAATAAATTACAAAATGAAAAAATTGATGCAATTTATTCTTCAAAACTTAAAAGAGCAATGAAAACTGCCGATATAATTGCAGAAAAACATAATTTAAAAGTAGAAAGATACAAAGAATTCAATGAATGTAAAATAGAACTTTGGAATGGATATAGCATAAATGATGTATTTACAAAATTTAGTAGCGAATTTGAGGAATGGGCAAATAATCCATGGACAATAATTGAAGGTGTTGAATCTATGGGAAATTTGCAAAAAAGAGTTGTTGAAAAATTTTTAAAAATTGTGAAAAAACATTCAGAAGAGGACACAATATTAATTGTATCCCATGGACTTGCATTGAGAACCATAATTCATTGGATATTTGAAATGCCACTAAACAAATATAGAAAAATTCATTTATACAATACATCATTAACAAAGATAAAATATGAAAAAGATACCTTTAGCATAGAATTTTTAAATGACACTTCGCATTTAACTAAATAGATGAGGTGAAGAAAATGAAACGATTCAATACAACAGGAGTGTGTGTTCCTAAAAAGCATTACATGGTTAATACAGAGAATAAATTAAAACAAATAATGAAATTAATAGAAAATGGTGAATACTTTACAATAAATAAACCAAGACAGTTTGGTAAAACTACTACTATGTTTTTACTTGAAAAAAAGTTAGAAAATAAGTATACAGTAATTTCCATAAGTTTTGAAGGTATTGGTTCCATAATAATGGAAGATGAAAAAGAGTTTGTTCAAAGTTTTTTAGAAGATATAACAGATTCATTAAATATAAAAATAGATAAAAAAATAATAAAAACTATGAAAGAACTATCAAAAATAATAACAAAAATAGCTAAAGCAAGTGAAAAAAAGATAGTACTAATGATAGATGAAGTAGATAAAAGCTCTAATAATCAACTATTTTTAAACTTTTTAGGCATGCTCAGAACAAAGTATTTAGAAGCAAACAAAGGAAAAGACTATACATTTTACAGTATAATCTTAGCTGGAGTACACGATGTTAAAAGCTTAAAAACTCATATAAGGCCTAATGAAGAAATAAAGTATAACAGTCCGTGGAATATAGCTGTAGACTTTGACATAGACTTATCTTTTAATTCAGATGAAATTTCTACTATGATAGTTGATTATTATAATGATAGAGGTTATGAACTCAATAATGTTAAATACATTTCTGAAAAATTATACTATTATACATCAGGTTATCCTTTTTTAGTTAGTAAACTTTGTCAAATTATTGATGAAGAAATGATGGTAGAAAAAGAATGGACTGATGAAGTTCTTCAAGATGCCGTAAAGATTATTCTAAAAAAACAAAACACTAACTTTGAATCATTAATTAAAAATTTAGAGAATAATGAAGATATATATAACTTAGTATATAAAATAATAATAGATGGAAAAGAAGTCAAATATAATATGTATAATCCAATAATAAATCTATGTTTAATGTATGGTATATTAAAAAACGAAAATGGTACTTTAAAGGTTCAAAACAAAATTTATGAACAATTAATATATGATTATATGGCATCAAAAATAGAAACATCACAAAATGTGGATACTGAAAGATACAACTTTAGAGATAACTTCATAATTGGAGACAAATTAAATATGGAACTCGTTTTAAAAAAGTTTCAGCTTTTTATGAAAGAACAATACTCAGAAAAAGATATGAATTTTGTAGAAAGGAATGGAACATTAATATTTTTAGCATTCATAAAACCAATAATAAATGGAAAAGGATTTGACTTTAAAGAAGTTCAAGTTTCTGAAGAAAAAAGGCTTGATGTTGTTATTACATATGGTAAGTACAAATATATTATTGAAATGAAAAAGTGGTATGGTGAAGAATATCATAAACGTGGTATTAAGCAACTTGAACATTATCTTGAAATAAACAATCAAAATAAAGGTTATTTAGTAATTTTTGACACTAGAAAAAAATCTAATAAAAAACAGGATAATATAAAAATTAAAAATAAAGAAATTTTTGTCGTTTGGGTTTAAAATATTAAAAGTTATAATATTGAGCCTATAAGAAATTATGTGTAAAAACAAAATATTTTTCATTAGTACTAAAATTATAACTCAAAAAACTAAAATAAAAAAATAACAGTTAAAAAAACTTTTATTTTAAAGAATATAAACTTTTAAGCATTTTAAATCTAAGAAATCTATTCTCAAAAATTATGTATAATTCAGATATAATTATAATTTCTATATCTGAATATTTTTTTGTAGCATTATGCATAGCTAAGCAAAGTATTTTCATTAATGAGTTTTTATTTGAAAATATAGCTCTTATTTTTTTCGTTTTTCTAAACTGTATATTTAAAGATTTTATAGTATTTGTTGTATATATTATTTTTCTAATATCTTCTGAGTTAATTTATATTTCTTTTTTATTGAGTACAATGAAAAAATTATAACAGCAATATAACCTAATACGGAAATTATTGAAGCTTCTATACCAAAACTTCCACCAGTAAAAAACTGAAAAGTAGAGGATAATTTGTATGAAAAGATTGCATTTTTATTATGTGTAGTACTAATACTTAAAATATTTCCTATTATAATAATATTCCAAAGCCCATGTACAATAGCACTAGCCCAAATTGAATTGCTTTCATATACGATTAAAGAAAACATAATACCCACAGTTGTTCCAGCAATGCAAAGTAATATTATATCAATAATGTTCAAGTTATGTCCAATAATATGTAAAACACTAAAAATGATTGAAGGAACAATTATGGAAATTGTTTTTCCCCATTGCTTTTCAAAAACTTTCATTATCAAACCCCTAAATATCATTTCTTCAACTACTCCTGTACTAAATCCTAAAATAAAAATAGCTGTTAATATAATATTTATAAAACCTCTTGTATTCATAGTATTTTTTATTAATTCACCAGAAGAACTTAAAAATACAAAAGAAACTATAATTGGTAATAAAATTCCAACTATTAACCACTTAATATAAATTTTAGGTTTATTGATGTAACAAGAATTCGGTGAAATATATAATATCTTATTACAATATAATTTTATTGAAGAGTATGAAATTATAATGTATACTATTCCAAATAATATGGAGGTTATTTCTTTTGGTAAAGGTAATAAATATACTAGACTACTTATTAGTTGTGAAAGTGGTATTAATAAAATTCCAAACGAAGTTGGTAATATTACTTGTTTAGTTATTAAAAAATTTTTTTTCATTTTTTAGGCTCCTTTGTATGTAATATCAAAAAACATAAATTTTTTAATTATTTTTTTTATCAAAGAGTTCTATTTTTTGATTTTCTTTTTGAGATTTATAACGTTTTATTTTAGACATAACGATTTTATCTTCAGTGATTAATTTTTCTTTCATCATTAAATATCTTACCTTTTCTGGTTTTGTAAAGAACCACAAACCTTTAGCTGAAGAAAACTCTGGAACATTAACTAAAAATTTAGTTCCTATAACTGCTTTAGATACAATTTTTTCAATTGCACCTATTTTTTTGAAATAAGTAATTGCATTATGTACTCTTCCTATACTTATATTTAAATTTTTAGCGATTTCTCTAACACTCGTATACATAAAGGTTTTATTATATCCTGCTCCATAACTTATATTATACAAATAAAGATATACCTTTGAAAATGAAGAAGGCGTTAATTGTAATATATACATTAATACTTTTTCGGGTATTTGAATAAAAGGTCTTACTGGTCTATATTCAAACTCCTGTATACTGGTATCATTCTTCATTTTGTATTTTTCCTCCAATTATTTCTAAAGAATTTAATTGATATTTACCATTGAACACAGCATTTAATTTTATTTTAGAATAACATTTAGGGCATATATATTCTTTATTTATGAAAAAATTTCCAGTAGAATAATCTGTAATCAAATCATAGCCTTTTCTCAAGTGACTGTTAAATTCAGTCCCACACTTATCACATTTTATGGATATATAGAGTGTATTGCCTTCACTTTTAAAGATAGATTTTTTATTTTTTTTCTTAAAGAAATTAAACAATGAACTCACTTCCTTTCAATAAATTGTACCACAAAAATATAAATAAATAATATTTTATACAATACTTGAACGAATAGTGTTTTTCATATACATAAAAAAATAACAAACAAGAAATGATGCAAAGTTATAAAATGAATTTAAAATGTTATAATAAATATTAGGGGGTGGTGATATGGTAAAGGATTTTAAAGTTCATAGAGGATATCCTGTTTTTGGTGCAACAGTTGATTCAAAAGGAGTTAATTTTTGTATTTTTTCAAGAAATGGAAAAAAAGTCACTCTCGAAATATATGAAAACTTTTATGATGATGTACCTATTTTTAAATATACACTTAATGAAAGAAAGTTTAAAACTGGTGATACTTGGCATATTTATGTTGAGAATGCAAAAGCTAATATGTATTATGGATGGCGAATTGATGGAGAATATGACCCAGAAAAGGGAAATAGATTTAACTATAAAAAATTATTGTTAGATCCCTATGCAAAAGCTATTTCGGGAACATATGATTTTGATGATCCTTCAATGTATGGATATAAAAAAGATAGTAAGTTTAAAGATCTTGAAATATCAGATATTAATTCCTCAAAAAGTTCTTGTAAAAGTATAATCATAGATGATAGTTCTTATGATTGGGAAGATGATGAACATCCAAGAACTCCTTTTAATGATACAATAATTTATGAAATGCATGTAAGGTTGTTTACAATGAATCCAAATTCAGAAGTTGAATATAGAGGTACATTTGATGGAATAATAGAAAAAATAGATCATTTAAAAAAACTTGGAATAACAGCAATTGAATTACTTCCTATCTTTGAATTTAATCCATCAGCAAATACAAGAATTAATCCTCTAACAGGAGAAAGACTTGAAGATGTTTGGGGATATAATCCCATTAACTTCTTTTCTGTTACAGGGAATTATACACATGGATTAAGATTAGGAGAACAAGTTTTTCAATTTAAAGACTTTGTAAAAACTATGCATAAAAATGGAATTGAAGTTATTTTGGATGTAGTATACAATCATACAGGTGAAGGAAATGAAATGGGACCAACATTATCTTTTAGAGGAATTGATAACTCAATATACTATATATTAGAAAAAAATAAAAGATACTATGCAAATTATTCGGGAACAGGAAATACTTTAAACTGTAGTCACTTAGTTGTTAAAGAAATGATATTAGAAAGTTTAAGATACTGGGTTACAGAAATGCACGTTGATGGATTTAGATTTGATTTAGCAGCCGTTCTTGGTAGAGACTCAAAAGGAAATTGGATAGGAGATGTTTCTTTATTAAAAGATATTGCAGATGATCCAATATTATCTGGAAGCAAATTAATTGCGGAAGGTTGGGATGCAGCTGGTGGATATTTTGTTGGAGAATTTCCTACTGGTTGGGCTGAATGGAATGGAAAGTTTAGAGATACAGTAAGAAGATTTATTAAAGGAGATAATGGTACAGTAAGTGATTTAGCAACGAGAATTGCTGGAAGCCCTGATTTATTTTGGAAAGAAGGAAGAACAACATACAGTAGTGTTAATTTTATTACAGCGCACGATGGCTTTACAATGTGGGATTTGGTTTCATATAATTATAAAAAAAATATAGAAAATGGTGAAAATAATAGAGATGGAATGAATGAAAATGACAGTTACAATCATGGTTATGAAGGAGAAACAGATGATCCAGCAATAATAAAATTAAGAAAAAGACAAATTAAAAATTTTATAGTTACGTTAATGGTATCTCAAGGAGTTCCTATGATTCTTATGGGAGATGAAGTTTGTAAAACTCAACATGGTAATAATAATGCTTATTGTCAAGATAATCATAAAAACTGGATAGATTGGAGAAGAAAAGATAAATTCAATGATATTTACAATTTTTTTGTTAAAATGATAGATTTTAGAAAAAAACATCATTCTTTAAGAAGGGTTCACTTTTTTACTGGAAGAGATTTTACTGGAAATGGTATCGCTGATGTAACATGGCATGGAGTAAAACCATACAATCCAGACTTTAATGAAAATTCACACTCCTTAGCTTTTTTGATTAGTGGAGAAGATTTTGCAGAAAAATACAAGAAAAAAGATAATGATATATACGTGGTTTTAAATTCTTATCATGAACCTTTAACTTTTGAAATTCCTGAAATAAAAGGTAAAAAATGGTATAGAGTTGTTGATACATATAATGAAAATGATTTTTTAGATGATCCTATAGTATTAAATAGTACAAAGTATATAGTAAAAGAAAAAAGTTCTATAATATTAATTAGTAAATAATTAAAAAGGAGACTGAAATGAAAAAAATTTTAATTTTAATTTTATTTATTGTTTTATTTAATTTTAGTTTTTCTATTGATTTTAAAAATATTGTAATTAATATTACCGATGATGGTGCAGAATGGCCGCCATATATTTACTATGAAAGAATTAATGGAGAAAAAACAAATAAGATAACAGGATTTACAGTTGAAGTTATTAAAAAAATTTTTGAAGCTGAAAATATAAAATACACTATTACACTTTTACCTTGGAAAAGAGCATTAAAAGAAGTAGAAATTGGAAAAAAATATCAAATGATATTAAATGCAAGTTATAATGAAGATAGAGCAAAAAAATTTTATTTTTCAAAACCTTTTTATTATACTCATCCTTATTATTTCTATAATAAAAAGTTACATCCAAATGGATTGGATATAAAAAAATTGAATGATTTTAAAAATTATAGGATAAATGGAGTACTTGGATACAATTATGAACTCTATGGATTAAATAAAAAAAATGTTGATACCACTGCAAAAAATTTTTTAGGAGCAATAAAACAAATTCAAGCTAATTATTACGATCTTTTTCCAGAAGCATTTGAAGTATTATATGGTTATTTTATTTTAAATGATCTTGACTTTGAAAAAGAACAGATTGGATATAAACCAATTCAATGGTTAAAGCCAACAACATTTTATGCAATATTTACAAAAAATAGTTTTGGACTTGAATTAAAAAAAATCTTTGATAAAGGTTTAGAAAAATTAAAAGAATCTGGAGAATATGATAAAATATTAGATAAATATATAAAATATTAAATACAATTTTTTTGTTTTGAAAATTAGAGTGAATGAAGGTTTTAAGTTGAATAAAAGCAAAAAATTAATAAAAAATGTTATATTTATACTTTATTGTAAAAAATTATTTATGATAAAATATAAAGTGAAAAACTAAAAATAAAAAGGGGGCAAAATAATGCTTACAGATATTGAAATAGCAAGAAAAGCAAAACTAGAAAAAATAGATAATATAGCTGAAAAATTGAATATTCCTGAAGAATATTATAATAACTATGGAAAACATATAGCTAAAATATCAAATCACTATATGAAAGAATTAAAAGATAAAAAAGATGGAAAATTAATTTTAGTTACTGCAATAACTCCAACTCCAGCTGGAGAAGGTAAAACAACGACAAGTATAGGTTTATCAATGGCATTAAATAAACTCGAAAAAAAATCAATAGTAGCTTTAAGAGAACCATCATTAGGACCAGTAATGGGCATAAAAGGTGGAGCTGCAGGTGGAGGATATTCACAAGTTTTACCAATGGAAGATATTAATTTACACTTTACTGGAGACATACATGCAATTACAACAGCACATAATTTAGTTTCAGCAGTACTCGATGCTCATATAAAATATGGAAATAAATTAAATATAGATACAACAAGAATATTATGGAAAAGAGCAATGGATATGAATGATAGAGCTCTTAGAAATATAGTAATAGGGCTTGGAGGAAAAGCCAATGGTGTAACAAGAGAAGACGGCTTTATTATAACAGCTGCTTCTGAAGTAATGGCCGTATTATGTTTAGCTGAAAGTATTACGGATTTAAAGAAAAAATTGGCAAGTATAGTAATTGCAAGAAACTTAAAGGGAGAACCTGTAACAATTGGAGATTTAAAAATAGAAGGATCATTGGCATTAGTTTTAAAAGATGCAATAAATCCTAACTTAGTACAAACAATTGAAAATACTCCAGCATTGATACATGGTGGACCTTTTGCTAATATAGCACATGGAACAAATTCAATGATGGCTACAAAAATGGCATTGAAAATGACAGATTATGTTGTTACAGAAGCTGGTTTTGGAGCAGACCTTGGAGCAGAAAAATTTTTAGATTTTGTTTCACCAACATTTAAGTTGCATCCAGATACAGTTGTTTTAGTAGCTACTATAAGAGCATTAAAGTATCATGGAGGTCAAAAATTAGATACTATATCAGAAGAAAATCTTGAAACATTAAATAAAGGTTTAGAAAATCTAAAGGTTCATATAGAAAATTTAAAAAAATTTGGAGTTCCAGTTGTAGTAGCAATAAACAAATTTGCAACTGATACAGAAAAAGAAATACAAATTGTAAAAGATTATGCAGAAAATCTTGGTTCAAAAGCAAGTATAAATACATCATTTGCAGATGGTTCAAGTGGAGCTATTGAACTTGCAAAAGAAGTAATAGAATCAGTAGAAAAGGAAAATAACTACAAACCTTTATATACACTTGAAAATACACTTGAAGAAAAATTAGAAATACTATCAAAAGAAATATATAGAGCAGGAACATTAGAATTAACTCCAACGGCAAAAAGTAAAATAAAATTTTTAAGAAAGTATGGATATGATAACTTACCTTTAATAGTTGCAAAAACACAATCATCAATATCTGATGACAAGAAAAAATTAGGAGCACCAAATGGATATAAGTTTACTGTAAGAGATTTTGAACTTTCTGCAGGAGCAGGATTTATAGTAGCACTTGCAGGTGAAATAATGAGAATGCCTGGACTTGGTAAGATACCAAATGCTGTTAATCTTGATATAGATAAAGATGGAATAATAAAAGGATTATCTTAAGGAGGAGTTTATGAAAATAGATGTTTTGCCAGTTATTGAAAAAATAAAAAAAGAAATTAAAGAACATAGAGAAAAGTTAAATAGAAAACCAAAGCTAATAAGTATAACAGATGATTATACTGGAGCAACAAAAGCTTATTTAAAATCACAAAAAAGAATAGCAAAAGAATACGATGTTGACTTTGAAATAATAGAAACAGAAAATTTAATAGAAACAATTAAAAAATATAATGAAGATAAAAATGTGGATGGAATATTTGTTGCAAGACCAACAAAAACAATAAAGTTTATTGAAGTAGCAAAAATTTTAAATCCAGCAAAAGACGTTGAAGGAGTTACGCCTTACAATATGGGAATGAACTTCTATGGAGTAGAAGAATTTGTTCCATGTACAGCAGAATCTGCAGTAAAAATATTAGAACAAACAGAGGAATTAAAGTCAAAAAAAGTTGCAGTAATAGGAAGAAGCATAACAGTTGGAAAACCCCTTGCAATAATGCTTGAAAATTATGGTAGAGACTGTACAGTTAATATATTAAATTCTAAAACAAAAAATATGCAAGAAATAACAAAGAATTCAGATATAGTTATAGTAGCAATTGGAAAAGCAAATTATGTAAATATGGACTTTTTAAAAGAAGGAACAACAGTAATAGATGTTGGGATAAATGTAGTAGATGGCAAACTCACTGGTGATGTTTCAAAAGAAGTAGAAAAATATTGTTCTGTAACACCAGTTCCAGGAGGAGTTGGAAGTGTTACATCTGCTATACTAATGAGAAATGTTTTTAGAGCAGCAATTAAGGGAGGAAAAATATGAAAAAATATATAAACTATGCAGTCAATAAAATAGAAGAACTTTGTAAAACTCCAAGTCCAACAGGATATACAATAAAAGCACAAGAATACTTAAAAAATGAATTTAAAAAGATAGGATATGAAGCAACTACTTCAAATAAAGGTTCTGTAATAGTTGATTTGGGAGGTAAAGGAGATAAATTAGTATTAGCTGCTCATATAGACACTCTTGGAGCAATGGTTAGATCAATAAAAGGAAATGGAAGATTGAGACTCACAAAACTTGGAGGATTTCCAGAAAATAATATTGAATCAGAAAATTGTATTATACATACAAGAAATGGAAAAGAATATACAGGAACAATTCAACTTGTAAATCCAGCCGTTCATGTAAACAGAGAAGTTGGAACTATGAAAAGAAATGATACAACTGTTGAAGTTGTAATAGATGAAATAGTTAAAAATAAAGAAGATGTAGAAAAACTTGGAATAAAAGTTGGAGATTTTATATCATTTGACCCAAGAACAATAGTAACAGAATCTGGATTTATAAAATCAAGACATCTTGATGATAAAGCAAGTGCAGGAATCTTAATTGCATTAGCAAAGTATATAAAAGAAAATGCTGTTCAATTAAATAAAAAAGTTTGTTTGATATTTACTAATTATGAAGAAGTTGGACATGGTGGTTCTGCTGGAATACCCGAAGATACAAAAGAAATGATATCTGTAGATATGGGAGCAGTTGGAGATGATCTAACTACTGATGAATTTAAAGTTTCTATATGTGCAAAAGATTCAGGTGGTCCATATAACTATGAATTAACAACTAATTTGATAAATATAGCTGAAAAGTTAAAATTAAACTATGCAGTTGATATTTATCCATATTATGGTTCTGATGTTGAAGCAACCTTAAGAGCAGGATATGACATTAAACATGGTTTAATAGGACCTGGCGTTTTTGCATCACATGGATATGAAAGAACACACAAAGAAGGAATAGAAAATACATTTAAATTAATTTTAAATTATATACAACAATAAATTCAACCTCTAAGAGGTTGAATTTAAATTGATATTGGAGGGAAAAAATGAATACTGAAATAAAATTTGCAAAAGAATTAATTGATTTTATTTATGAAAGTCCAACAGCTTTTCATGCAGTTAAAAATGTAAAAAATATTTTATTAAATTCAAACTTTAAAGAATTAAAAGAAAATGAAAAATGGAATTTAAAAAAAGAAGGAAAATATTTTGTTACTAAAAATGATTCAGCATTAATTGCTTTTATTGTGGGAACTGATGAAATTGGAAATTCTGGATTTAAACTAATTGGAGCTCATACTGATTCTCCTTCTTTTAGAATTAAACCTTCTCCAGAAATTATTGTAGAAAAAACTTACATGAAATTAAATACAGAAGTATATGGAGGACCAATATTAAACACATGGATGGATAGGCCACTTGCATTAGCTGGAAGAGTAACTTTAAAAAGTGAAAACATATTAAATCCAAACACTAAATTAATAAATATAAACAAACCAATAATGATAATACCAAACTTAGCAATTCATATGAATAGAAAGGTTAATGAAGGTGTAGAACTAAATAAACAAAAAGATTTATTACCTTTATTATCTATGGTAAATGAAAAACTTGAAAAAGAAAATTATCTATTAAATATAATTGCAAAAGAATTAGAAATCAATCCTGAAGAAATAATAGATTTTGATTTATTCTTATACGAATATGAAAAAGGTTGTATTATGGGAGTAAATAATGAATTTATTTCATCACCAAGGTTGGATGATTTAGCAATGGTTCATGCTGGTATAGAAGCTATAAAAGTAGCAAAACCAACAAAAGCAACAAATGTTATGGTATGCTTTGATAATGAAGAAGTTGGAAGTACAACAAAACAAGGTGCAAATTCTGATATGCTTGCAAATATTTTAGAAAGAATAACAATAGCACTTGGAGGAAACAGAGAAGACTTTTTTAGAGCTTTATCAAACTCTTATATAATATCAGCAGATAATGCACATGCAATACATCCAAATATGCCAGAAAAACATGATCCAACAAATAAACCAGTAATAAATAAAGGACCTGTAATAAAGATAAATGCCAATCAAAGCTATACAACAGATAGTAATTCATCAGCAGTTTATGAAATGTTATGTAAAAATGCAGGAGTACCGTATCAAAAGTTCGTTAATCGTTCAGATGTAAGAGGAGGTTCAACAATAGGACCTATTTCATCAACACATTTAAATATTCGTTCAATAGATATAGGAAATCCTCAACTTGCAATGCATTCAATAAGAGAATTAAGCGGTGTTTTAGACCATACATATGTAAAAAAATCATTTGATGAATTTTATAAAATATAAATTTCTGTATATAATATTATTATACTAATAAAAACAACTCTTAGATTAATTCTAAGAGTTGTTTTTTCTTATCATTTTATCAATAGCTTTTGCAGCTTTTTTACCAGAACCCATTGCTAAAATTACGGTTGCTGCTCCTGTTACTATATCTCCACCTGCAAAAACTTTATCTTTTGTCGTTTTTCCATCTTCATCTGCAACAATACATTGTTTTTTATTAATTTCAATATCTTTTGTTGTAGAAGTTATTAAAGGATTTGGTGTTGTTCCTATTGCCATAATAACTGTTTCTGCATCTATTATATATTCTGATCCTTTTATTTCAATAGGTCTACGTCTTCCTGATTCATCGGGTTCTCCTAACTCCATTTTTATACATTTTACACCTTTTACCCAGTCATTTTCATCTGCTAATATTTCAACAGGATTTGTTAATAAATGAAATTGTATACCTTCTTCTTTTGCATGATGTACTTCTGCTTCTCTTGCAGGCAACTCTTTTTCACTACGTCTATAAACTATGTGTACCTCACTTCCAAGTCTTAAAGCTGTCCTTGCGGCATCCATAGCAACATTCCCGCCACCTACAACAACGACTCTTTTTCCAACCTTAATTGGTGTTTCATAATCTTCTAAATAAGCTTTCATTAAGTTTGTTCTTGTTAAAAATTCATTTGCTGAAAATACACCTTTTGTATTTTCACCAGGAATATTCATAAATCTTGGTAGTCCTGCTCCTGAACCTATAAATACTGCTTCAAATTTTTCTTCTTCTATTAACTCATCTATAGTAATAGTTCTTCCTATTATTACATCAGTTTCTATCTTTACACCAAGTTTTTTTAATTTATTTATTTCTGTTTTTACTATTTTATCTTTTGGAAGTCTAAATTCAGGTATTCCATAAGTTAAAACTCCACCAGCTTCTTGAAGTGCTTCAAATATTGTAACGTCGTATCCCATTTTTGATAAATCACCAGCACAAGCTAAACCTGCTGGTCCACTTCCAACAATAGCTACTTTGTGACCATTTTTTTCTATAGTGTTTTTTATTTCTATATTATTTTTAATTGCCCAATCAGCAACAAATCTTTCAAGATTTCCTATTGCCACTGGTTCACCTTTTATTCCTAAAATACAAGTACTTTCACACTGTATTTCTTGTGGACAAACTCTTCCACAAACAGCTGGTAATGAAGTGTATTTAGTTAAAATTTCATAAGCTTTTTTAAAGTTTCTTTTTTTTACTTCTTGAATAAATCCAGGTATATCTATTGCAACTGGACATTTTGGTACACATCTTGGATTTTTACAGTTTAAACATCTTTTTGCTTCTTCTACTGCTTCATCTTCAGTATAGCCTAATGATACTTCAAAAAAATTATTTTTTCTTACATTAGGATCCTGTTCAGTCATCTTTATTCTTTTATCCATTTATAGCACCATCCAATCTACATGAATGTTTTTTTTCTATATCAGAGAATGTTGTTTGTCTATTCATTGCTTCATCAAAGTTGATTAAATGAGCATCAAATTCTGGACCATCAACACATGTAAACTTTACTTTTCCACCAATACTAACTCTACAACCACCGCACATACCAGTTCCATCTAACATTATGGTGTTCAAACTGGCTATTGTTTTTATATTGTATTTTTTAGTTAATTTAGATACAAACTTCATCATTATCATTGGACCAATGGTTATTACTTCATCTATTTCTTCATTATCTAACATATCTTGAAGTTTATTAGTTACCAATCCCTTAAATCCATAACTACCATCATCAGTACATATGTGTAAGTTGCAATTTAATTTTTCAAATTCTTCTTTTAATATTATAAAATCTTTATTTTTAAATCCTAAAATTACATCTGTTTTTATATTTCTTTCTGAAAACCATTTTACTTGAGGATATATTGGGGCTGATCCAACACCTCCACCAACAAATACAATTCTTTTGTTTTTTAATATTTCTATATCTTCATGAACAAACTCTGATTCATTTCCAAGCGGTCCTGCAAAATCTTTAATGTATTCATTTTCTTTTAATGAAACAAGCTTTTTTGTTGAATAACCTATTGCTTGAACAACAATATTTACTGTTCCTTTTTCTTTATCATAATCTGCAATGGTTAGTGGAATTCTTTCACCTTTTTTATCAATAATTAGTATAATAAATTGTCCTGGTTTTGCGGAATGAGCTACTCTTGGTGCTTCTATTATCATTTCATGTATGTTTTCTGCTAATTTTTTATTTGATATTATTTTATACATATACATTCCTCCAATAAATTAGTTATCATATGAAATATACTCAATTTATTAAAAAAAGTCAAGAACAAAATTGTTTTTAAGTTTAATTTTTTATTAAATTCTATTAATTTTGTCGTATATAACTTCTTAATATTTTATGAAACGTATTTTTTTCAATCTTTTATTTTTTTTGACCATTTTTCAATTGTAATTTGACTTGTTCTTCTTTTCAATTGTAATTTGACTTGTTCTTCACTTGCAAAATACATACATATAGAAATTGATGGGAGATATGTAATACGAAAAGTTGGAGCGTATTTTATTAATCATAAACCACAGATATTTAATCTGTAGGTTGGGATAGATTTATAAGGAGCATTCCTGTAAGTAAAAAAAATAAGAGTTGAAAAAAAAGGAACCTCCTTCCTGGTTTTATTTTACCATCCCAAAAAGAAGTTTTTTCATTTTTTTATTTACACAATATTTTTTATGGTCTATTTTTAGAAGTTAATTTTTTTATTTTTTCAACAGATAACTTCGTTGTTTTAGAAATAATTTCTATATCAACTCCATTTTTTAATAGTTCTTTTGCCATTCTTTCTTCTGGAGTTAATTCAACATCTTTATCTAAATTACTAACAATTTCAACCTCTTTTTTATCAAAAGCTATTGAAACTTTTATTATATCATTTATTCCATAATTTTTTATCTCTTCTTCATACTTCTTTTCATTTATTTGTTTTAGTCCATTTTTTGCACTGTCTTTTAAACTTTTATCTTCATCTCTATTGTACTTTTTAAACTCAATAATTATTCCTTTATCTGTTTTATCTTTTGGAATTAAAATAACATCAGCTCTTCCAAGTCCTGTTTCTCTATTACTCTTTATTATGTACTTTTCTTTTAAACCAACACTCATTCCAAGTATCAGTCCATGATAAAATCTTTCTGGTTCCTTTCCACTAACATCAAAGTAACTCAATGTATTCATCGTTAAATCTTTAAATTGATCTGTAAAGGTTTTTATTCTTCCTACTTTTAAATTCAAAAGCATATTTTCAATACTTATATTTGATTCTCTCAACATATTTCTAACTGTTTGTACAAAAAAATCTTTTACTTCTTCATTTGGTATCTTTACCTTGTATGTTGTTATATTGTTTTGTCTTTTTTTACTCGTCCATTTTAAGTATCCACTAAATAAAAATAATGTCCAGATTGCACTTTCACTATTTAAGTTTAAATCACCATAAACCATTGTTTCTATTATTTCGCACTCTACTTCTTCTCCGTTTATTAACTTTTCTACATTATCTTTTATATTAACAGTTCCTTCTTTTATTAACTTTCTTATTAAATAATTCCCACTCGTATTCATCCAATATGGACCTATCTTTTTTTCATCTACTAAGTTTATAATAGAAAAAGGATTGTAAATTTCAACACCACCAAAGTTATATCCATTGTACCAATCTATAACTTCTTTTTCTTCATATTCAAGTTCATAATACTTCAATGTTTCTTCAACTTCTTCTTTAGTTAAACCATACTTATCATTGAATAGTTCATTCAATACAGTAGAAATCTTTAAGTTATTTACACCAGTAAAGATACTTTCTTTAGAAACTCTTGTTATACCAGTAAGAACTGCTTTTTCAAGGTATACATTATCTTTTAATGCCATGCCAAATAAGTTACCTATTAAAGATATTATTTCATCATAGTAACCATGTAAGTAGGCTTGTTGAATTGGAGTATCGTATTCATCTATTAATATTATTACCTTTTTACCATAATATCTTTCCATATATTCAGATAAACTTCTTATACAGTTTTCATATTTAGCATCATCTGCTGTTTCTAACATTATTTCTTTAAATACAATTTTTTCCTTTTCACTCAATATTTCAAAAACATATTCATGTTTTGTATATAATCTTGAAAGTTCCATTGTTAATAAAGCATGCATCTTTTTTAAGTTATTAGACTTTAAATCTTTAAAGGTGATGTATATAACAGGATGTTTATTTAAATGTTTTTCTATTATGTTCTTTTCTTTATATATTTTTAAGTTTTTAAAGAGGTGTTCGTTGTTTTGAGTAATATCAAAAAAGTACTTCATCATGGATTGACTGAGAGTTTTCCCAAACCTTCTTGGCCTTGTTATTAATAAAACATCTCCACTTTCAATAACTTCTTTGATTAACAAACTTTTATCTACAAAATACATATTGTCTTCTATTAATGATTTAAAATCACTTCTTCCTATTGGAAGCCTTTTTTTCATTTTCATCACCTCAAATTAATTATATCATAATTAAATAATTATATTTTAAAATTAATGTTTTTTATTATTTGTTTCAAGAATGTATTTTGCTATTTTCGTATTTCTTAATCCATTTATGTAAGTTTAATACTTCTTTAGATTTTATTATTTCTTTCATTTGGTTCTTCCCTTTCTTTTTTCTTTTATTATATCTTTTTGATAATTTGCTTTCAAGTAACTTTGGAAAGAACCACTTTTATTATACATTAAACAATATTATATTAATAATGAATTGAATTTATTAAGTTAAATAAATAAAATATAATATTAAAATATTTGTGTGCACAAATAAAAATACAAATTAGAGGAGCATTCCTGTAAGTAAAAAAAATAGGAGTTGAAAAAAAAGGAACCTCCCCGTAAAATATAAAATGTAGAGCAAAACTACAAATATTTTACAAAAAGGGAGGAACCTCAAATGAATTATACACAAAATGAAAAAATAAAGCAAGTGGATGAAAAAACATTAGTAGTAGGAGTAGACATAGCAAAAAAAACACACTATGCAAGGACATTTGACAATCGAGGGATAGAATACGGAAAAGTAATAAAGTTCAAATCAAATAGAGACGGATTTGAAGATTTCAAAAAACAAATAAAAGAAATAGCGAAAAAAGAAGGTAAAGAAAAAATAATAATAGGAATAGAACCAACAGGGCATTATTGGTGTATTTTGCAAGTAAAGAATAAGCCAAATTACAATTGAAAAATGGGCCAAAAAAATAAAACGCTGAATAAAACCACGTTTCAGGAAACATTAAGAGTTCGTTAATATTAATAATCGAGAGTGTAAAATATTAAGTGTATAAGGAAAAAAGATACAGATCTGGTGGCAAAATAAAACCAGAGGAGGTACGAAAAATGGGAAATGTACTACAGGAAATAATAAAGGAAATGGTAAGAAAAGGAGAAATCCGAACAATAAAGGATATAAAGGAGTTAACAAAATCACTGACAGGAAATCTGATCCAGGAAGTACTGGAAGCGGAACTCGAAGACGAGCTGGGCTATGGCAAGTATGATAGAGTTAAAGGTACCTCGAGACAGGAAGGGAGAATATGAACCCAAAATAGTTCCAAAGTATTAGAATGATATTTCAGAGATAGAGGAAAAAATAATAAGTTTGTACGCAAGAGGAATGACCACCAGGGATATATCTGATCAGATAATGGATTTGTACGGATTTGAAGTATCAGCTGAACTGGTGAGCAAGATAACAAATAAGCTTATGCCAGTAATAAAAGACTGGCAGGAAAGGCCATTACACGAAATATACACCTTCGTTTTCTTGGATGCAATATACTTCAACGTTAGAGAAGACGGAAGGATAGTAAAAAAGGCTGCTTATGTAATAATAGGTGTTGACATAGACGGAATTAAAGATGTGCTAGGGATATATGTTGGTGAAGTAGAAAGTGCCAAGTTTTGGATGGGAGTACTTAACAACCTCAAAAACAGAGGAGTTAAGGACATACTTGTAGCTTCAATAGATGGTCTTTCTGGATTCGAGCAGGCTATAAATGCAACCTTCCCGCAAACTATGATACAAAGGTGCATAATCCACCAGATTAGAAACACCCTGAAATATGTTCCTCACAAGGATAGGAAAGAGTTTGCAAAGGACTTAAAGACAATCTATACAGCACTGGATGAAAAGACAGGCTATGATAATCTAACCAATGTAATAAACAAATGGGGAGACAAGTATTACGCTTCATTGAGGAGCTGGGAGAAAAATTGGCACCTATTATCCACCTTCTTTCAGTTCTCAGACGGGGTAAGGAAGATTATGTACACCACGAACATCATAGAGTCACTTAACAGGCAATTCAGGAAGGCTACCAAGACCAAATCAATATTCCCTAATGACGATGCTGTCCTTAAAAGTTTATACCTTACTACCAAAAACGTGACAAAAAAATGGACAGCACGGTTTCACAACTGGAACGCTGTTATTTCCGAACTGGCCATCCTTTTCGAGGATCGTCTTAAAGACTACCTCTGAAAGTAGCTTGTAATCCTTAAAAAATCTATACTTTGTACCGCGCAGATGGGTTGTCGCCCTTTCAGTCATTGCAGTTTTTTACTGTAAAAGGTTGGTTTTACCAATTTTGCCTTATTTTATTCATACTATTCAGGAACATTTTTTTCATTTTCTAATAACTACATTTTTTTAAGATTTTTGTCGTTGTTTTCCAATATTTATATGCTACCAAATATATCTAATACACACTAATCTTTACAGATTCGTCTATTTTTAGAAGTTAATTTTTTTATTTTTTCAATAGATAACTTTGTTGTTTTAGAAATAATTTCTATATCAACTCCATTTTTTAATAGTTCTTTTGCTACTTTTTCCATATCTGTTAATTCAACCTTCTTATCCAAATTACTAACAATTTCAACCTCTTTTTTATCAAAAGCTATTGAAACTTTTATTATATCATTTATTCCATAATTTTTTATATCTTCTTCATACCTTTTTTCATTTATTTGTTTTAATCCATTTTTAGCACTATTTAATAGTGTTTTTTCGTTTTTATAAAACTTTTTAAACTCAATAATTATTCCTTTGTCTGTTTTATCTTTTGGAATTAAAATAACATCAGCTCTTCCAAGTCCTGTTTCTCTATTACTCTTTATTATGTACTTTTCTTTTAAACCAACACTCATTCCAAGTATTAATCCATGATAAAATCTTTCTGGTTCTTCTCCACTAACGTCAAAATAACTCAATGTATTCATAGTTAGTTTTTGAAAGTCTTCTTTAAACTCTTCTATATGTCCATTTATTAAGTTTATTAATATATTATTGAGTTTTATTCTTTCTTCTTCAAGCATTGATACTACAGTTTTATTGTAAAATATTTTTACTTCTTTATTTGGTATCTTTAATGTATATCTTTCATAATCATGATTTATATTTTTTGTCCATTTTAAGTATCCGCTGAATAAAAACAATGTCCATACAGACTCTTCTAAGTTATTATTTAAGTCACCATAAACCATAGTTTCATTTATTGTACTTTCAATTTCTTCACCATTTATTAGTTTTTCTATTTTATCTTTTAATTCAGCACTTCCTTGTTTTATTAATTGTTTAACTAAGTAGTTTCCACTCGTATTCATCCAATATGGTCTTATCTTTTTTTCATCTACTAAGTTTATAATAGAAAAAGGATTGTAAATTTCAACACCACCAAAGTTATATCCATTGTACCAATTTATAACTTCATTTTCTTCATATTCAAGTTCATAATACTTCAATGTTTCTTCAACTTCTTCTTTAGTTAAACCATACTTATCATTGAATAGTTCATTCAATACAGTAGAAACCTTTAAGTTATTCACACCAGTAAAGATACTTTCTTTAGAAACTCTTGTTATACCAGTAAGAACTGCCTTTTCAAGGTATACGTTATCTTTTAATGCCATGCCAAATAAGTTACCAATTAAAGATATTATTTCATCATAGTATCCGTGTAAGTAAGCTTGTTGAATGGGAGTATCGTATTCATCTATTAATATTATTACTTTTTTACCATAGTATCTTTCCATATACTTTGATAAGTTTCTTATAGAGTTTTCATACTTTGCATCATCCGCCGTTTCTGAAGTTATTGATTTATATACTGATTTTTCTTCTTCATTTAAAACTTCTAAAACATACTTATGATCTATGTATAAAGATGAAAGTTCCATGGATAATAAGTCATGCATCTTTTTTAAGTTGTTAGACTTTAAATCTTTAAAGGTAATGTATATAACAGGATGTTTATTCAAATGTTTTTCTATTATATTCTTTTCTTTGTATATCTTTAAATCTTTAAAAAGGTGTTCGTTATTTTGAGTAATATCAAAAAAGTACTTCATCATAGATTGACTGAGAGTTTTACCAAACCTTCTTGGTCTTGTTATTAATAAAACATTTCCGCTTTCAATAACCTCTTTGATTAACATACTTTTATCTACAAAATACATATCTTCTTCTATTATAGTTTTAAAATCACTTTGTCCTATTGGAAGCCTTTTTTTCATTTTTATCACCTCAAATTAATTATATCATAATTAAATAATTATATTTTAAAATTAATGTTTTTTATTTTCCTGTAATCTGCCCATTTTAATATTTCTTTTACTCTTTCAACTTCTTTTTTATTTTCTGTTTCAAGAGTTTCATTATTTTCTATTTTTTTTAAAATTCTATCTATATTTTTATAAGTTAATCCCATAGCAAATTCATCTGTAATTCCAGGAATAAGATCTGGTGAGGGTGATTTATTTATAATGTGTTTAGGTATATTTAATTTTTTTGAAAGTTCATAAACTTCTGTTTTGTAAAGATGCATTATTGGTTCAATATCTACAGAATCATCACCATACTTTACATAAAATCCAGTTTTTAATTCTGTTTTATTTGTTGTTCCAATAACAGCATAATTTCTTTGTTCAGCTTCTAAATATAACATACACATTCTTACTCTATGCTTAGCTCTATAATATGCAAGACCTTTTAAAAATTCTGAATCTCCTTCATTTTTCAAATCTTGAATATAAGTATCTTTTTCATTTGTCCACTTATTCATTACATATTTTTCTTTAATATTTCTTGGTATTAAAGTTGATGATGGTTCTAAAGAATACACACCCATTTTCTTTAAAATGGGTGATATCTTTTTTATCTTATAATCTAAATCATAAAAATTACAAACATCTATAGAATCTTTTAAAGTGTTTTTTGATGAATCCTTTTCTGGTAATAGTAGTGCAAATATATTTTCTTTTCCAATTGCTTTTTTACATAATCCAGCAACAACTGCTGAATCTATTCCTCCACTTATTCCTATAACAGCTCCCTTATATCCATATTTATTTACTGTGTTTTTTATGAATTCAATTATTTTTTCCATTTGAATTCTCCTTATCTTCAGTATTTTTTTCATTTTCCCATTCGTCTAATTTTTTCATAACCAAATCATGAGTTTTTTGAGATACTTCTGGTAGTGATCCTAATTCTTTTTTTGCTTCATTAAAACCTTGTTCAATAGCATCTTTAAGAAGTTTTATTTTACTTTTATCTCCTCCAGAGATAGATTTGGCAAATTCTATTATCCTATTTGCAACACCTTCTGCAGACCAATCTTCTTTTGATAATTCATCTTTTATTTCTGATAAATCTGGTTCTTTTACTTTTATTCCATTTTGTTTTTTTACTAAATAGTCTACATATTCTTTGACTTTTAAAAAGATATTTCCATATTTATTTTTTAAAACCTTCCAAGCTTCCTTTGATTTAACTTCCTTGGGTTTTAAGTTTGAATAGTCATTAAACTTTTCAATTTCAATTTCTTCTTTTTTTATAGAAACTGAAGTTACAGAGATCTTTGTTTTTTTACTTTTTTTTGAATTTTTGAAATTGAGGTGATTTAATGGATATTCATTTACTGAATTAATACGCATATAAATCCCTCCTAAAGTATTATTTGTGAATCAATATATTATCGACTTTATTTATTAAGATATTACAAATATTATAGTATAATAGTATAGCAGAAAGGAGAATTAAAAATGTGGTTTAAAATAAATTATAGTTTGCCAAAACCTGTTTACGAACAAATAAAAGATAGAATAAAAGATTTAATACTTTCTGGAAAGATAATTGAAGGTGAATACTTACCTTCAATAAGAGTTTTAGCTGAAAGTATAAAAGTCAATTTAAATACTGTTGCAAGAGCCTATAGAGAACTTGAATTTGAAAAAATAATAACTGCTAAAAAAGGCAAGGGATATGTTGTTAACAAAATAAACGAAGAATTAATAGAAGTAGAAATTTTTAATGAACTAAAAATAATTTTAAATAGAATAAAAAGAAGTGGAATTGATAAAGAGAAAATTATAAATTTTATTGAAGAATATTTGGAAGGTGATTCAAAATGAGTTTAATAGAAGTAAAGAGTTTAAAAAAGATGTATAAATATAGAATAAAAAGAAGTGGAATTGATAAAGAGAAAATTATAAATTTTATTGAAGAATATTTGGAAGGTGATTCAAAATGAGTTTAATAGAAGTAAAGAGTTTAAAAAAGATGTATAAATTTGGAAAAAGAACTTTAAAAAAAATAAGTTTTAATATTGAAGAAGGTGAAATTTTATCAATTATTGGACCTAATGGTGCTGGAAAAACAACAATTTTAAAATCATTGTTAAAATTAATAAAGAGCGGTGGAGAAATAAAATATAAAAACAATAAAATAACTGAAAATGATATAATAAATGATTTTTCTTATTTACCTGAAGATAAAGTTTTATATGAAAACTACACTCCTAATGAATTTATAAAACTTATAAATAACATTGATAAAAAATTTAATTTAAAAAAAGCTTTAGAATACTTAGATAATTTTAAAATAGATAAAAACATTAAATTAAAAAAAATGTCTGCTGGTAAAAAAGTTTTATTTTATTTTATTATAACTATATCAAGAAATAGCAATGTATACTTATTTGATGAACCTACTATTTTTTTAGATTCTATAACGAAAAAAAAGATTCTTGAGGAAATTTTAAAACTTTCTTATGACAATAAAACAATAATTTTTACAACACAAATATTGTCAGAAGTAGAATTCATATCTTCAAAAGTTTTAATTTTAAATAATGGTAAGATAGTAGAATTTGACTATATTGACAAAATAAAATCAAGATATATAGGACTTTTAACTTCTAATGATTTAAAAGATTTTATTAGTAAAAAAAATATTGTAAATAATGAATATTTGTATATAGTAGATAAAAAAAAATATGATACCTCCTTATTTAAAACAGAAGATTTGACTTTTGAAACTATTTATGAAGAGTTGATTGGAGGACATGAAAATGTTTAAAAAAGAATTAAAAGATAATAGATTAAAATTAATAATTACTTTTTTTGTATTTTTAACTATGTTTTTGTTTTTGTATTTTATGCAACAAAAAACTTATGAAATATTTAATTCCAATACTTCATTAAGAGAAATGTTCAATTCAAATCAAGATTATGAAAGCTATAAAGAAAATCTAAAAGATTATTCAATTTATATAAAAACACAATGGTATATAAAAAATATTGGACAGTTTATTCCATTTTTAGGAATTTTACTAAGTTTTTCAATATTTACTAAGGAATTTACCAAAAAAACAATATCAATATTTTTACTTAGAATAGGTAGGAAAAATTTTTTTAATTATAAATTTTTTTCTAATCTAATTTTTTCTATAATATTAATACTATTTATAGATCTTTTTCCTTTTTTTGGTATACTGCAAAATAAAATTCTTCATTCATCTATATTTTTTGAATATTTTTTGGGACATGTTACAGCTTTTTTGATTTTTTATAGTTTTACAATATTCATTTCTTTATTAACAAATGAACAATCAAAAACATTGATAATTTCATTTTTTGTTCTTGTATTTTTTACATCAGTATCAATTTTTGGAATTAAAGAATTAAGTATATATTATTTTATTTCAAATCCTTTTTTTAGTATATGGTATACAATTTTATTATTATTTTTAAGTATTATATTTTATTTGATTAGTTTAAGATTATTTTTAAAAAAAGAATTATAATTAAGTTGTAAAAAGCATTGCTTTTTACAACTTAAATTTTATACTTCTCTTTTTAGAATTTCCCATATTATATGTTGAACCAAGAGCTATAACTAAAGCTAATTCAATTGGAAGACCAGTATTTATTATTTTTTCACAAGTTTTTTTAGTATCATATTTTATTCTTCTGAATTCATGTGAATAAACACCGTTGTTAATATCAATGATTAAATATACAGCCTCTGGAATTCCTTCTTTTGTTCTTCCAACGCTACCAGCATTGTATACTGTTTTTCCATTTATATTTTTTTCCATTGAAATGTGAGTATGTCCATTTATTATTATATCTTCATTTACAGAATTAACCAACTCATTGAGTCTATTAACCTCTATATTTGGTTTTACGTATTCTAAAAGTTCATTTAAAGGACTGCCATGAACTAACAATATTTTAAGACCTTCAAATTCAATATGAAGTTTTTTGGGAAGATTTTTTAAAAAATTTTTATTTTCAGAACTTGTATTTTTAATTGTCCAACTTATTGACTCATCTCCAACTTCTGTTTCTCTTCCTGGATTATATGTACATCCACAACTTTCTTTTTCATTTCCAACCGCATCATCATAATTACCCATTACACTCTGTATTTTTAACTCTCTTATTTTTTCAACTACTTCATTTGGATTTGGACCATACCCAACTAAATCACCAAGACTATATATTTTATCTATATTTTGTTTCTCTATGTCATTTAAAATAGAGTTTAAAGCCTCTATATTTCCATGTATATCAGAAATAAATGCAATTTTCATATTTTCACATCCCTAAAATATTTTTTATGCTAAATGTAGTATCTAATATCTATATTAGCATATATTCATACAGAATTTGATGCTTAATTATTTTTTAATAAAATTGTAATTGACAAATAAGAAAATAAAATTTATAATATATGTGCATACGTTCATATGTTAAAATGATAAAAATAGAAAAGGAGTGATAATATGAAATTAGTTTATTGTCCCACAATGACACCATTTGCAAGTGAAATTTTAAAAAATGTAAGTGATGAAGTAGAATTTATAAAGGTTCCAAGTGCGGCTCAAGCATTATCTATGCTTAAATATAATGAAGCTGATTCAGTTTTGATAGGTAGAAGTGCAAAGCAAAGAGAATTATCTGAAGATACAAAAGAATTAAGATTAAAAAACGGATATACTTTAGCCTTTAAAGATAAAGAAATGATTTATGAAGAAGAATTAAAAGATTTATCAGTATTAACTTATCTAAATGAAAATGACTTAAATGATTTTAAAGATACTTTTAAAGAAATAAAATACCTTTCGAGTTTAAAAGAATGTTTAAAATTCAAATTAGATATTCCTATTTTAGTAGATTGGCAAGATTTTAGAGAAGACTTTCAACTATTAATACCAGTTAATGATGATGGAAAGGTTATGAAATTTAGAGCTCCTGTTTTATATTATAAAAAAAGGACTGAAGATATTTTAAAAATAAAAAATATGTTTAATGGTGAAAATGAATGATAAATACAATAATTGGAATATTAATTTTCATTATAGCCCTTACTATGACAATGGTAGGAAAAGGAGGAGGCAATTTTTATGTGTTAATACTAACATTATTTGGAATTCCAATAAGTCAAGCAGCAACAGCTGGTCAATTTATACTTTTTAGTGCAGCATTTGCAGCAATGATTATTTTTCATAAAAAAAAGGTTGTAATTTGGAGTTTAGCTTTTTTAATAGGAGGGCTTTCTGCTACATCTGCTTTTTTAGGTGGGTATTTTTCTCATTTTTTTACTCCAGTAACATTAAAACTCACTTTTTCAGTTTTACTAATTATTTCTGGAATAATAATGTTAATTCCTGTTGCAGAAAAAAATATCACATCAAAAAATAAAAAAATTGGTTATTGGACTATAAAATCAAAAGATAATAATTATTTAATAAACTTATGGCTAATTATTCCTATAACTATTTTAATAGGATTTACATCTGGTATGGTTGGCGTTTCTGGAGGTTCATTTTTAGTTCCATTAATGGTTTTAGGTTGTTCTGTACCAATGTATGTAGCGGTTGGAACAGCATCTCCATTGATAATGGTTACAGCATTTACAGGCTTTTTAGGGCATTTATTTCAAGGAGACTTTAATGCAGTTCTTTCAATTTCATTGGCAATAATAGCAATCTTTGGTGGAGTAATTGGAGGTAAGTTAGCTTTAAAATCAAGACCAAAAAATCTAAAAAAAATATTTGCTTATACTAATTGGTTAGCTGCAGTATTGATGCTAGGAAATATATTTTTAAGGTAAAGGAGTGATTATTATTAAAGAAAATATTAAAGAACATGATTATTATGTAGATATTGCTGAATTTTTTTCCGCTTTTGCAGATCCAACAAGATTAAAAATATTACACGTACTTTTAGATGGAGAAAAATGTGTCCAAAAAATTTCAACACTTTTAGAGTTAAATCAATCTACCTGTTCACATCAATTAAAACTATTAAAACAATATAAATTAGTAAAGGCTAGAAGAGAAGGAAAATTTATTAGATACTCTCTTGATGATGAACATATTGAAAAAATAATTAAAATCGGAGATGAACATGTAAAAGGAGATGATTAAATTGGCGCATCATCATTCTCATGGTGAAATAAACTCAAAAAATCTTATTATAACAATGTTTTTAAATTTTTCAATAACAGTTGCTGAAATTATTGGAGGTATTTTTTCAGGTAGTTTGTCTTTGTTGTCTGATGCACTCCATAATTTAAGTGATGGCTTTTCAGTTATTATAACTTACATAGCTTTAAAATTATCTAAAAAGAAACATACAGAAAAAATGACCTTTGGTTATAAAAGAGCAGAAATACTTGCGGCATTGTTCAATGCTTCAGTTTTAGTCATTGTATCAATATTTTTATTTAAAGAAGCATATTTAAAGTTTATTAATCCAGAACCAATAAATGGTGGAGTTATGATATGGGTAGCACTCATTGGATTAATTGCAAATACTCTTTCAGTAATTCTTTTAAGCAAAAATGCAAAAGATAGTGTTAATATAAAATCAACGTATCTTCATTTATTGTCTGATGCATTATCTTCTGTAGGTGTTGTTATAGGTGGAATTATGATTTATTATTTTAAAATATATTGGATAGACCCACTTTTAACAGCTTTAATAGGTGCTTATGTTATAAAAGAAAGTTTTGAAATATTAAATGAAACTTTAAAGATATTAATGCAAGCAACACCAGAAGAAATAAATGTAAAAGAATTAGAAGATAAAATAAATAAAATAAAAGAAGTTGAAAATATACACCATTTGCACATATGGAGATTGAGTGAACATGATATTCATGCTGAATTTCATATAAAGCTAAAAGATGATGTTAAATTAAGTGAAGCAGATATAATAAGAGAAAAAATATCAAAGTTAGCTCATGATAGTTTTGATATCGAGCATACAACCATTCAGATGGAGTACAAACAAAGAGAATCTGTTGGTTTAATAAAAAATAACGAATAAGAAGACAGCTAATGCTGTCTTCTTATTCGTTTGGTGTAATTTTTATTTCTTTTTCACTTAGATTATCTTTTTTCAAAAGAGGTTGGATTTTTTCAAAAGCTTTTTTTACTACATTGTTTTTAGAAACCATTTTTTTTATTTCCTTTGAATCAGGAAAAGATATTGCTGATGTTGGACAAAGATTTGCACAAGTTTGGCAACCCACCATACAGTTATAAGGTTGAGCAACAATAGGTTTTTCTAATGAAGCATCAAAATCAAATACTCTCCTTCCACAACTTACAAAACAAATACCACAACCTGCACATTTATCTAAGTCAATCTTAGGAAACCATTCAACTTCTTTTCTATTTAAACCCCACCATGAAACTTTTGTTAAATCTTTTACTTCTCTTCCCAATGCATCTTTACCTATAGCTGGAACATCATTTGGAACTGCCATATTTATCACCTCTTAATATATTAGAATATTAAAAAACACTTATATTATGGTTATTAGAAAAACAATTAAGTATATTAATATATTTAAATACTTAATTGTTTAAATATTTTTTTAATCACTATCTTTTAAATTATCTATTTCTTCTTTAGCGCTAAATTCTATTTTACAAATCCAACCTTCGTCTTCAGGATCATCATTCATTAATTCTGGCTTTTCTTCTAAAGCTTTATTAACTTCAATTACTTTTCCAGTTAATGGAGTATAAACATCACCGGCTGATTTTACAGATTCAAGAGTACACAAAACATCTCCACTCTTAACTTCTTTTCCAACTTCAGGTAATTCTATAAATGTTATATCTCCTAATTCATCAGCTGCATTAATTGATATTCCTATTGTTGCTATTTTTTCATCTATAATAGCATATTCATGTGTTTCTGAATATTTTTTCATAATAAATCCTCCCTTTTTTTAAAGATGTATTGCCATTCCTTCTAATCCTTCCAATGCTCCCAAAAAAGATTCTGTTAGAGTTGGGTGAGGATGAATTGAATCAACTAAATTTTCTATATTCATATTATTTCTTACTGAAATAACTCCTTCCATAATCATATCTGTTGCATTTGGTGAAACAACAGACATTCCCAAAATTTTCTTAGTTTCTTTATCTGCAATAATTTTTACAAAACCATATCTTTCTTCAAGAGTACGTGCTCTTGGGTTTGCAGAAAGTGGGAATTTTGATACTATTACTTTTTCTTTATCTAAATCTTTTTCTCTTAAACCTGTTGAAGCTACTTCTGGATTAGAGAAAATTATTGATGGAACTGCTGAATAATCCATTAATTTTTTTTCACCAGCTATGTTGTGTGCTGCAACAATTCCTTCAAACATTGCAACATGAGCAAGCATTATTTTCCCTTTTATATCCCCTACTGCATATACATTTTCAATATTTGTTTTCATTTCATCATTTGATATTACGCCTCTTTCAATATTTACTCCAAGATTTTTAATATCATCTGTTATATTTGGTTTTCTCCCAACAGCCATAAGTACTTTTTCAGTTTCAATACTTATTTCTTCATTGGTTTCAGAATTTAATATTTTAGTAATATATGAAGTTTCATTTTTTTCTACTCCAAGCACTTTATGTTTTTCATATATTGAAACTCCATTTTTCTTTATTACTTTTTTGACTTCATTTGCAACGTCTAAGTCTTCTGTTGGTAAAATGTGATCAGCTAATTCTATAACATAAACTTTTTTTCCTAAAGTAGAAAAAAATGTTGAAAATTCAATTCCTATTACTCCTCCACCTATTATTAAAATTGATTCTGGAAGTTTTTCAAGTGAAAAAACATCATCGCTTGTCCACAACCCTTCAACCTTATCAAATGGTGGAAACATAACTGGAACAGAACCATGTGCCAATATTAAATTTTTAGTTTCTAAATTTTCATTTGTTTCTTTTATTTTAACTGTATTTTTATTTAAAATTTCTGCTGTTCCATTGTATACAGTTATTTTATTTTTCTTCATTAAAAATTCTACACCTTTTTTAGATGATGTAACTATTTTTTCCATATGTTTCATTATATTTTTAAAATTATAATTTACATTTTCTACTTCTATTCCAAACTTTTTTGATTTTTCAATTATTTCTGAATATAAATGTGCTGAAGTTAACATGGCTTTTGTTGGAATACACCCAACATTTGTACATGTTCCACCAAAAGCTTTTTTTTCAATAATAGCAACTTTTTTACCAAGCTGAGAAAGTCTTATAGCAGAAACATATCCTCCTGGACCACCACCAATTACTATTGCATCAAACATATCTTTAGTTCCTCCTAATGTATATTTTTGTACTCA
The DNA here is from genome assembly GCF_014701195.1 of Tepiditoga spiralis. Lineage (NCBI taxonomy): Bacteria > Thermotogati > Thermotogota > Thermotogae > Petrotogales > Petrotogaceae > Tepiditoga > Tepiditoga spiralis. The sequence goes on along the minus strand of NZ_AP018712.1, from coordinate 1,739,431 downwards.
GTGAATCATCTACTATAGCTAAAATTTCATTACCATCACTCTCTATTATCTTTGGAATTCTTTCTTTTGATAATGGATAATCAACTATAACAAGTAATACTTGTCCTTTTTTTAATTTTTTTATTTCTTTTCTTGCTGTTACATCTGGAACAGGACATACTTCTCCACATAAATCTATAAATTTATCAACATTTATTTCTTCAATATTCTTTATTTCATTAGAAAATATTTTTAAATTATTGTAAGAATATGATTTTATATTTTTTAAATTTGACAATATTTGTATTCCAGATTCTATAAGATCGTATACAAGTTTACATGAAAGATCATAACGTTCAACTCCATCTTTTTCATAAGAAATTATTAATGATCTATTTTTTAAATATCTTAAATGTCTATATATTGTTGATTTATCCATTGATAACTTTTCAATCATTTCATTTAAAGTTGAACAGCTATCTTTTAATAATACTAATATTTCAAGTCTTGCTTGATTTGTAAGGATTTTAAATAAATCAGTTAAATCCAATGTTTGTACATTTAATTTTTTATACTTCATACTAAATCTCCAAATTAATATTAAGGTAAAGGAAAAGCGTTAGCTTTTCCTTTATCCTATAAATTTTTCTTCTTTTTCAACTATATCAATAAAATTAGAGTAATCAATTAAAGGTACTTTTGCTTCTGATTCATCATAACCTCTACAAATAAAATCATCTTTTATTGCAACTTTTTTACCTTTTATAGAGTTTATTTCAGCTGTTCTTGTCCAAAATATTCCATTTTGTATAAAAACAATTGTATCTTCATCTTTAGTATTAGAAAGTTTAATTCTTTCTGCTGGATTATCTAATCCATACTTAACTAAAACAAGAGCCATATTAACACCTCACATAAATATTACTGAATCAAAAGAATGAAAAAACTCATTTAACTCATTTTCTTTTAATAATTTTGCATTAAAGTTTTCATCGATATTTTCCTTTTTTACTCCATACTTTTCTAAATGTTCTTCAACGCCAAAAACTTCTGTTTCATATCTTTTTACAAATCTATGAACTATTTTTATTGGTAATAATCCCATTTTTTCAGGTGCTGTATTTTTAGATAATGAAGTACTTGCAGCTTCTAAAACCAATAAAGAAGGTTCAATATCTTCTCCATACATACCAAATGCAGTTCTAAATCCTTCATTTGTCCATAATGATCCTACAGGAGATTGATAAACGACAAATAATACTTTTTTATCCATATTTCACCTCACGCCATAAAGCTTATAAATCTATCAGAGTTATACACTAATTCAGCTAATTCAGGTAATCCACTAGCTCTTGAACCTTCGATAATCATGTCTGTTGTTATTCCTCTATAATCCATACAAATTCCACATATATCTACTTTTAATCCTTTTTCTTTTATCATTGTTTCAAGTATTTTTGGTAAGTTTCTATCACTTCTTACTGGTTTTATTTGTTTATTACTTGCTAATGCTGCGTCACAAAATAAAAATATTGTAACTTCGTGTCCTTTATCAAGAGCTGCATCAGCAATTTTTATTATCGAATCAAGATCTTGATATGTATAAGGTTGAACCATTGCTTGTATTGCTATTTTCATAAAATGCCTCCTTAACTTAATCTCTTTCTCTATACAATAGCCATGCCATTGTCCAGTTACCTAATATAAAGAATATTGAAGCAACAATTGATGATATTGCTAATTGTGGAACACCTGTTAAGAAATGTCCAACATTACATCCACCAGCAGTTACAGCTCCAAGTCCCATTAAAAATCCACCTATCATTACTTGTAAATATGTAATTGGATTTTTAGGCATTCTTAGCTTAAATTCACCAGCTAATTTAGCGGTTATTCCTGCTCCAACAATAATACCAAGAATTTCTAAACCTTCCCAATTTAATGGTTTTTTATTTAAAAATCCATCAAATAAATTTATCCATCCACCAGTAATTCCCATTCCATAATGTCTTCCTGAAGCTGTACTTGTTATAAAGGCAAACCCAGCAAGTAAAGCTATAAGAATAGATGCTGTTTTAAATCCTAATTTTGTAGGTCTTTCTGTTGTTTTTGTTCCAAAAACATACCATAACATCAATCCAACAAATATGGCAACAACGATCCATTGATTTAAATGTAAAACAGAAGAAAGTGTTGGTCCTGATTTTTCTACAAAGTATTGTGAATCATTTGTAGTTTTTATACTTTGACCAAATAATTTTAACCACCAATTAAAAGCACCATGTTTTGTAGCATAACCTGTTAAACCATAGAAAACAGCCGCAAACCAAGCTGTTGTCATACCTTCTCCAACTCTATAAGTTACACCTGAAGCACATCCACCAGCTAAAACCATTCCTAACCCAAATATAAAACCACCAACAATATTAGCTCCCCAGTTTAATGGTTTTGGATTCATAGTCATCCAACCAAATTGAGCAAATAAAACAAAAACTATTGATTCTAATGCAAGTGTTAATGCAGCAAGTTTCATTAAATAATTATCTTTAAACATTAAAACATCTCTAAAAGCTGAATTAAAACAAACTCTTCCTTTTTGTAAAATTACCCCAAAAATAAGACCGATTATTAATCCGGACCATTCCATAAATTTACTCCCCCTTTAGATTACTTTATTTTAATATAAATTTTCCATTCTGAACTTCCAGATTCTTCAATTTCAAGTACTTCGTTACCCATTTTTTTAACAGCTTCTGGAATTCTTTCTTTAGACATAGGGTAGTCAATCAATACTTCTAAAATTTCTCCAGGTTTCATCTTTTTCATAGCTCTTTTGGTTTCAACATCTGGAACAGGACATACTTCTCCCATAACATCTAATGTTTTTGTAACTTCGTACTTTGCCATAAAAAACACCTCCATGATTTTTTTTTTGTGAAAATATATGATTTTTTTCACAAATAGTTATAAAGTCTTTTTGTATTAAATATATTAGTAATTTCTTAATTAATTAATTATTTTATTAATTCGTTTACATTATAAATAATAATTATTTCAAAATTATTTTTTAAACGTTAATTATTGGTAAAAACGTTTTTGAGGATTTTTATAAAAAAACAATAACTTTATTGAAGTAATAAAGTTATTGTTTTATCATAATTTTTATATTTTTTCAATTTCTCCAACTATTTCTACTGAATCTTCTAAAGTTCTATATGTTGTACTTTTTTTTGATATAAATTCTTTTAATTCATCTAAATTAATTGTTTCATTTGTTTCTATTTTCATAAAGTATTCTATTTTTACAAGTTTTGGTATAGAAGGATCTCTATAACCATTTAGTGTCATTTTTATATCTTTAAAATTTAATTCTTTAGCTTTAAAAAATCTTTGTGTATTTATTATTAAACAAGAACCTAATGCTCCAATAACTGTTTCAACTGGAGTATGAGCATGAGTATGTTTACCTTCAGTATTTACAGAAATTTTTGTTTCTAAACCACGTGCTTTGTGTAATGAAACAGATTCTTCTGGATGCAATGTTGTTTCTAATACAAATTTTTGTATCATTCTATTCCTCCTCGTATTTTCTTGTATAATTTATTTTAGTATTTTTTTCAAAATACTTTTTTATTTTATTTTCTAATTTTACATAAAATATCATAAATATTATTTGAAAAATAGGCAATATTGCAGCAGGTATAGCAACTAATGGACTAAATGCAAGTGTTGCAATTGCCACTGCTGTACCATTGTTTTTACCAGTACTTAAAAATACAATTCCCATGTGTTCTTCATATGTAAGTCCAGCTCTTTTATTAAACCAAGTTTCAAATACTAATGCAATTATTAAATATATTATAGTTAAAAATCCAAGTATAATTAATAAATTCCATTTACTAACAAGCATATGACCTTTTAAAAAGAAAATAAAAAATATTACTCCCAACATTGATACTAAAGTTATTAATCCTATTAAAGGTTTTGCTCTTTTTAAGCCTTTTTCTCCAACTTTTGAAATTATAATTACTCTTGTTATATATCCTAAAATTATTGGTAATATTATTACATAAAACATTGATTTTAATATTGAATTCATTGGTATTGTAATTTTACTTCCATGAGCTATTATTGATAAATAAATTGGAGCAAGTATAGGGATTAAAATAAAATTTATTGTTTGAGCTATTGTTGCCACTTCAACACTACCTTTTACTATTCCAGTATATCCTATACTTGAAGAACTTACTGGTATTAGCATTACTAGCATAAATCCAAGTGCTAATTCATCATTGTGAAGAAATAACCGCATTAATATATAGGCTATTACTGGAGTAATTAAATAGTTGTATAATAAGCTTAATAAAATCGCTTTAGGATCTTTAAATAGTTTAGTTATTTTTTTCCAATCCATATTTATCATCATAGGATAAATCATAAAAAAAACAAAAAATACAATTACATTTGAAAAAATAGATTTATTCGTTGCAGCAAACTTTGAAAAATTTGCTCCTAAAATCCATCCAATAGATAAAAAAGTTAATGTAAAAAAAATTAAATATTTTTTTATATTAAAGGTTAACTTTTTTATAACTTCCATTTTAAATCACCCCTTTATTTATATATGAACATTCGTACATATTATAATATTATTATATTACAAATCAAATAATCAATTATTTATTTTTAATTAAATTAAAATATAAATTAATGGGTGAATACCAAAGATTTATAATAATAAATATAATTAAAAAAAAATGTTCTTTCGAATGAAAGAACATTTTTTTATTTTTATTACATAGAAAAAATCTTAAATGATACTAAAACTAATGCTATTCCAATAAAAATTTGAAATCCTTTTCTCCACTTATCTTTAAAGAAAACATTAGTTAAGTCATATACAAAGTGTATTGATGCCCACAAACTTATAGCATAAATATAACTATCAAAGGCTTCCATTGAAGGAGTAAATATATAATGCCACATTATAGCAAATAACGAAGAAAAAAATGCTGTCATAGTATTACCTAAATACACTTGTTTTGCATTCATTTTTCCACTTTTAATTGCAAGAGGTAATTTTAATGATTTTAATGACGTTCCAATAAAACCTATTGAAAAACCACTTATTATTGGTCCAAAAAAACCACAAAATTTTACAAACCCAGGTTTAGGATCTTTATGATCCATTTCATGATCTTTGAAATGAATAAATATCATTCTTAAACCATATAATAAAGCTAAGATTCCTAATGTTATAGTTAAAAATTTATTAGAACTCAAGCTATTTAAGTATGATCCAAGTAAGGAACTAAAAAATGTCATTATTGGTATAAATGTAAAAAATTTTATTAATGCTGCTTTTGGCATCTTTTTGATTTTTTCTTGATTTTCAAGTATTATATATAAACTACCAAGCATAATTACCCACAAAAACAAATCAATTGCACTTCTTATACCTTTACCTGCAACGGTCATTAACATTAGAATTGCAAAAAAACGGTCAAATCTTATTTTTAATCCACCTGTTACAAAACCAACTACAAAAATTACAATAAGAAAACTTGTTATACTTCCCATAATCACACTCCCTTTTTAAAAATATTTAATATTTTTTCAATTTTATCATTTACAATATAGTAGCATATTCGTCTACCATCTCTTTTTGATTTTACTATTCCAAGATTTTCTAATTTTGATAATTGATTAGAAACGGTTGATTGTGATCTATTTGTGTGTGGAACTATTTTACAAACGCAGTGTTCTCCTTTTAATAATATTTTTATTATTTTTAATCTTGTTTCATCGGCTAATGCTTTAAATATTTTTAATTCTTCATTCATAATCACACTTCCTTAAGCCATTACATAATAATGAAAAAACAAATATGCAACCGCTATAATCAATGAAACAATAACGTGAATATATCCATATTTCATATATTTTGAAAAAGAAATATCCACATTTGCATCTTTTTTTAGTAATCCAACTACCACAAAGTTTTGAACAGCACCAAGAGGAGTTAAGTTTGTTCCAAGATTTGCCCCCATAGCAAATGCAAACCATAATTCAAAAGGAGCGCCTTTATTTACTAAAACGGAAACAACTGGAGCCAACACTAATGTTCCAGGAACAGAATTCAAAAATGGCATTACCATTGCAGATACAAACATAAAAACTAACATTAACAACATTGGTGTATTCATAAGTGGCATAAATAAATTTGCAAGAATATCTATTGCACCTATTTCACTTAAAGCATAAGATACAGCAAATAAGGCTGAATAGAAAAATAAAGTATCCCAATCTATTTCATGAGCCATTTCTTCAAAATCTTTGTTAGTTAGAAGCATTAAAACTAAAGCTGATGAAGTAGCTACTACTGCTATTGGTATATGTGTACTTTCATGAGTTAAAAATCCCATTAATGCTATAAAGAAAATTACTACACCTTTTATTGCCATTGATTTATTGGTAATTGCTTTATTTTCATCCATTTCTTTTAATTTTTCTAATTTTTTATTATAAGATTTTGTATCAATTTTATTTTGTATTTTAAAAATAAAAAACGAGGCTACAAATGCTAACAAAGTTATAGGTCCCATTGTAACAAGAAATTTTGTAAAATCAATACCACTTGTTGTTCCTATTATTATATTTACTGGACTTCCAATTAATGTTCCCATCCCACCAATGTTATCCATAACTATAGTTAACATCATTAATGGTGTTGGATCAACTTCTAAAGTATCTGCTACAAGAAAAATAATAGGAGCAATAAATAATATAGTTACCACATTATCTAAAAATGCTGAAAATATTATTACAATTCCCATTAACAAAAATAAAACAATCCAAAATTTATACTTACTTGCTTTTATTGTTTTTACTGCAAAATAAGTAAAAAAACCACTTTCTTTTAAAATTTCAACAATTATAGTCATTCCAAGTAAAATTCCAAGCGTTTCAAAACTAACTATATGACTTAAATTCTCAAGTGTAAATCCTTCAACCGGTTTAAATATAAAAAGCAATGAAGCAAGAAAAAAAGTAATTATAGATTTTTTAATCTTTCTTGTAAAAATAATGAAAAAATAAGTTACAAAAGTTATTGCTAAAACAAGAAGTGTACTCATAACTACCGCCTCCGATATATCATTATATTTATATATTTACATATATAAATATATTAGCAGATACATTATACTACTAAATACATTTTATTTTTGTATCAAAATGTTAAAAAATAAATATAATATTGTGAATTTTCACAATGCAAAAAATATTAAAAATCAGATTATTTTTTTGATTATATAAATTATGGTATAATTTACTGTGAATATTTTTAAGGGAGGGAATTTTATGAATTATATGGAAAGGTATAAAAGTTGGTTAAAAGACAAAAATATTGATGAAAAGACAAAAGAAGAATTAAAAAAAATTTCAGATGAAAAGGAAATTCAAGATAGATTTTATAAAGATCTTGAATTTGGAACTGCTGGATTAAGAGGAAAATTAGGTGCAGGTACAAATAGAATGAATATATATACAGTTTCAAAAGCCACACAAGGATTTGCCAATTTTATTAATAAACAATCAAAAGAATATGCTGAAAGAGGAGTAGCTATTGCACATGATAGTAGACATATGTCCAAGGAATTTGCACTTGATACAGCATTAATTTTTGCTGCTAATGGCATAAAAGCATTTCTTTTTGAAGATTTAAGACCTACACCAGAACTTTCATTTTCAATATTACATTTAAAAACTGCTGGAGGAATTGTGATCACTGCAAGTCATAATCCTAAAGAATACAATGGTTATAAAGCATATTGGGAAGATGGCGCTCAAATAACTTCAAAAATAGCAGATCCTTTAACTGAAGAAATAAATAATGTAAATGATTTTTCTACAATAAAAAGAATTTCAAAAGAAGAAGCTATTGAAAAAGGATTATTAAAAATAATAGGTAAAGAAATTGATGATATATATATAGAAAAAGTAAAAAAACTTTCTATAACAGATGATGTTGATAAAGATTTATGTGTTGTATATACACCTTTAAATGGAACTGGAAACAAACCAGTTAGAAGAGTATTAAAAGAAAGAGGATTTTTAAATGTTCATGTTGTTCCAGAACAAGAAAATCCAGATCCAGATTTTACTACTGTAGGATATCCTAATCCTGAAGATACTAAAGCATTTAAATATTCTATTAATCTTGGGAAAAGTGTAGATGCAGATTTATTGGTTGCAACTGATCCTGATTGTGATAGACTTGCTATAATGGTTAAACATAATAATGAATATGTTTCATTTAGTGGAAATCAAACTGGTGCCATATTAATTAAATATATCATTGATGGTTTAAAAGGCAAGAATGCACTTCCAAAAAATGGAGCAATAATAAAATCAATTGTTACTGGAGATCTTGGAAAAAGAATAGGACAAGAAAATGGTATTACAACCTTTGAAACTTTAACAGGTTTTAAAAATATTTGTGGAAAAGAAAATGAAATAACTAAAAACGGTGAATATGAATTAATTTTTGGATATGAAGAGAGTATTGGTTTTAAAGCTGGAGATTTTGTAAAAGATAAAGATGCTGTTATTTCATCTATGTTATTAGTTGAAGCAGCTGCCTATTATAAAAAAAGAGGAAAAACTTTAAAAGATGTATTAGATGGTTTATTTGAAGAGTTTGGGTATTATCTTGAAAATAACTTTTCAATAATTCTTGAAGGTATTGAAGGTCAAGAAAGAATAAAAAGAATAATGAAAGAATATAGAAATCTATATCCAAAAGAATTTAGTGGAATTAAGATGATAAAATATATAGATTATCTTGAAATGAAAGAACATGATCTTGTTAATAATTCTGAAAAAGAAACTGATGTTCCAAAATCAAATGTTTTAAGATACTTTTTTGAAGATGGATCTTGGTACGCTTTAAGACCATCAGGAACAGAACCAAAGTTGAAGGTTTATATTTACTCTATAGGAAAGACTATGGAAGATGCAAAAGAAAAATTAAATGCAATTAAAGAAAAAATGATGGAAATAATAGATTCTGTTGAATAAAAAATAAGGATAGTTCAATGAACTATCCTTATTTTTTATTTAAGTATTGTTTTAAAAATATCTTATAAATTTTTTCAAATTCATTTATTGAAGATTTATCAAGCCATTTTTTATAGTAATTAGCAGCATCTTCTACAAAATTAGTTTTTAATATTATCTTATTTACTTCATCTATTATTTTTTTACCAAACTCATTTTTAGGAGCCGTAATGTATAATATTGAAAAAATTTTTTTATTCACTTCAGATATTGGTATATAAATAAATTCATCTTTCATATTTAATTTTTTTGATAAATAATTTATGCTTTCAGCATACCCTATAAAATAATCTATTCGGTTTAAATTAAGTAATTTTAATAAATTTTCAATATAATTTTCTCTTGTTAATAAAAATATATTGGGTTTATTTATATATTTTTGTATAATATCATCAATTTCTTTACTATAGGATATTTTTTTATTGATTCCCAACGTTAAACTTCTTTCTTTTAATAAACTTTCTAATTTTATTTTATTGTTTTTGTCAAAATATTTTTTAAATTTATTTTTATCAGATTTTCTTATAATTATTCCATTTGGAAGAGTTACTCTATAAGGTAGCGAATAATATAAAAATTTTTCTCGTTCTGGAGTTTTAAAAAGAAATAATGCACATACATTTTTTTTATTTTTCATATCAGTTAAAGCACGTGAAAGAGATGTTTGATAATATGTAATATCATAATGATTTAATTTCTTAATTAAATTATTTAAAGTGTTAAATTCAAATCCCTTAAAATCATTATTTTTATTTATTATAAAAGCAGGTGGATAATTTGTTATAAACCATTTTATTTGTTTATTTGAAAAAATAATAATTGAAAAAAATATAAAAATAAAAAAAATTATTTTTTTCATTGTTTTTCCCCCTAACACATATTTTTATTCAATTAAATTATACTATATTTAAAAAAAAAATAAAAATCACTGAATACTAATATTATAATAATTATTATTTTCAATCAATAAAGCAGAAAGCGAATAACCATAAACACACCCTGTATCTATGTCAATTGAAATCAGATCTTGATCTTTTGAATATTTATAATATGATTCATAAATATTTTTGGGTTTTATTCCATAATTAGTTAAATAAAATACTGGAGTATGTCCATGAATTATTACTTTATTTTTATAAGGTTTTTCTTGTTTAAGAAAATCTTCTCTAACCCACAAATACGAATAATGTTTTTTTATAGCATTTTCCTTTTTACAATTTAAATCTTGTTCTTCAATATTTAATTTAAAATCTCTTATTCCACCATGTACAAATATATAATTGCTATATTCATAATAAATATTATTTTCTAAACTTTTTAAAAAAAATATATATTTTTTATCAATATGTTTAATATAATCATTATTATAAGAATTACATAAAGAATTCAATGTTTCCTTTGCCCCATTTTTAAACCAAACTCCTTCATTGTATAAGTTTTTTTTATACAAAAAATCTATTGCCATATTTTCATGATTTCCTTGAAGAAAAATACTTTTATTTGTTTTTGAATAATCCAATATAAGATCCAAAGTTTCTTTTACTTTTGTTCCTCTGTCAATATAATCACCAAGAAAAATAGTCTTTTCAATTTTAAATTTGGAAAGTTGATTTAATATTTTTTTTAATTGTTCATAACATCCATGTATATCACTTATTGAAGCTATCATTTTTTTACCTCACTTTTAATTATAAAAGATTTTTTTAGATTATTATATATAATTAATTTTTATGAACTTTGCATTTTAATTTAAAAAATTTTAAAATAAATTAAATATAATTTGGAGGTGAAAAATAATTAAAGATATTACAGAAATACTTCATCATTTAGAAGAAAATGAATTAAGTTTTGGATCTGTAACCCCCCCAATTTTTCAGACATCTATATTTAATTACAAAAATTTTAAAGATTTTAAGAATGCTCTTTTAGATGAACCAAATAGTTATATATATACACGAGGAAACAATCCAACAGTAAATATTTTAGAAAAAAAACTTGCCGAACTCGAACATGGAGAAAAAGCAAAGCTAGTTAGTTCAGGCATAGCCGCTATTTCAAATAGCATCTTAGCTTTTGTTAAGTCTGGTGATCATATAATTTGTGTAAAAGATACTTATAGTTGGACAAAAAAATTAATGGAAAATTATCTTTCGAGATTTAATATATCCCATACATATGTTGAAGGTAATGATATTATTGAAATAAAAAATGCTATAAAACCTAACACTAAAATTATATATCTAGAAAGTCCAACCACCTTTACTTTTAAGTTGCAAAATTTAAAAGAAATATCTACTTTATCAAAAAAACATGGTATAAAAACTATTATTGATAATACATGGGCAACACCAATTTTTCAAAATCCAATAGATTATGGTATAGATATAGTAATCCATTCAGCCTCAAAATATCTTGGAGGTCATTCTGATTTAGTAGCTGGAATAATTATTGGTAAAAAAGAAGATATAAGAAAAATTTTCGAAACAGAATTTCAAAATATTGGAACAGTTCCAGATCCATTTGTTGCTTGGCTAATCTTAAGAGGATTAAGAACGTTACACATAAGAATGGAAAGACATTATAAAAGTTCCATGGAAATAGTTAATTTTTTAAAAAAACATAAAAAAGTAGAGAGTGTTTTATATCCTTTTGATAAAGATTATAAACAAATACAATTAGCAAAAAAACAAATGCGAGGTGGTTCTGGATTATTATCTTTTAAACTTAAAACAAGAGATTTAAATAAAATAATTAAGTTTACAAATAGTATAAATTTTTTCAAAAGAGCTGTTAGCTGGGGAGGATATGAAAGTTTAATAATACCTTATGCAGTAACTCTTAAAGAAAATGAATTATCAAACAATGAAAATATTTCATTGATAAGAATACATGTTGGTTTAGAAAACACAGAACTTTTAATGAATGATTTAAATAATGCTTTAAAAAATATTTAAGTTAACATATCAAACTATTTAAAACCATGACAAAAGTCATGGATAAAAAAATGTTAAAAGAGTTATAATTATTTTATAAATATGAGATAAGGGGTGAAATTATGTATACAGATGAAAAAATTGTTAAACCAAAAAGAAAGTTTTTTCCAGAAGATATCAACTTAAACTCTTTCGAAACTGTAAAAGGTATTTTTGAAAAATTATTAGACGAAGAAATTAATTCAACAGAAGAATTATTAGAGTTTATAAAAAAAGTTAGTGAGTTCAATAATATTTTATCAGAAGAAATGGCTTGGAAATATATTAATATGACAAGATTTGCAGATAAAGAAGAATATTCAAAAGATTTTAATACTTTTTATGCAAATGTAGTATCTCCAAGTAATAAATACGATTTTGAAATTAATAAAAAAATATACAACAATAAATACTTTAAAAATCTCCCAGAGGATTTTGAATTAATGAAAAAAATAATAGCAAATGAAATTGAAATGTTTAGGGAAGAAAACATACCACTTCAAATAAAAGAAAATGAATTAACAACTAAATATGCAGAAATAATGTCAAAATTAACAGTTGAATTTGATGGAAAAGAAATGACTTTAATTCAACTTGGAAAGTATTTAAAAGATCCTGATAGAAATATTAGAGAAAAAGCTTGGAGAGTTGGAGCAGAAAAAATAAATGAAAAAGCAAAAGAATTAAATAATTTATTTGACGAATTAAAAAAAATAAGAATAAAAATAGCAAAAAATGCAGGCTTTGATAATTATAGAGATTATATGCATAAAGCTAAAGGAAGATTCGATTATACTCCAGAAGATCTAATTGAATTTCATAATTCAGTAGAAAAAGTAGTTCTTCCTGTTTTAAAAGATTTAAACAATAAAAAAGCAAAAAAATTGAATGTAGAAAAATTAAGACCTTGGGATACAACAGTAGATCCAGATGGAAAAATTTTAAAACCATTTGAAACAACAGAAGAATTTATAAATAGTGCTATAAAAATTCTTCATAATGTAAAACCAGAATTTGGTGAAAATTTAAATAAAATGAAAAATTCAGGTTTCTTAGATCTTGAAAATAGAAAAGGAAAAGCTCCTGGAGGATATAATTATCCTTTAAGTGAAACAGGTGCTCCATTTATATTCATGAATGCTATTGGTATGCAGGGAGATGTAAGAACTCTACTTCATGAATCAGGACATGCAATGCATTCGTTTTCAATGAATTGGATTCCATATTCTTATTATCATCAAACACCAAGCGAAGTTGCTGAACTTGCATCTATGTCAATGGAACTATTAACTTTAGATTATTTAAATGAATATTATACAGATAAAGAAGATATAAAAAAAGCTGTATTAGAACAATTTGAAAGATCATTAGATGTTCTTCCATGGGTAATGACAGTAGATGCCTTTCAACATTGGATATATTTAAATCCAGATCACACGGCAGATGAAAGAACAAATTATTTTAAAGATCTAATGGATAGATTTAATACTGATATTGATTGGACAAATTTAGATGAAGAAAAAGGAAATAGATGGTTAAGACAATTACATATATTTGAAGTTCCATTTTATTATATAGAATATGCTATGTCTCAATTAGGAGCTTTAGCTATTTATAAAAACTTTAAAGAAAATGGCAAAAAAGCTGTTGAACAATATGAAGCTTTCTTAAAACTTGGATATACTAAGCCTGTTAGTGAACTTTATAGAGCAGCTGGAATAAAGTTTGATTTTTCAGAAAAGTATATAGGAGAATTAATGGAATTTATGAAAAAAGAAATTGAAAAAGCTGAATCATTATAAATGAATTATTATAAAAATAAATCATAATACATAATAAAGAATAAATGGAAATAATTCCATTTATTCTTTTTATTTGACAAATAAAGTTTTATATTATATAATATTTTTATATAATAGTTTTTGGAGGTTATCATGAGACAACAAAGAAATTGTAGAGGCTTAGGTGGAAAAGGATGGTGGCTTTCATCAATAATATTACTTTTAATAGCAGAAAAGCCTTCATATGGTTATGAATTAGTTGAAAGATTAAAAGAATTTGGTATTACTTTAATAGGCAATGGAAACATGGGAAGAATTTATACATTTTTGAGTGATTTTGAAACTAATGATCTTATAACTTTTAATTGGGATACAACTTATAGTCCACCAAGAAAAATTTATACTATAACTGATAAAGGATTAGAATTTTTATCTGAAATAAAAAAAGAAATGGATGGATTAAAAAATACAATAGAAATATATGAAAAAAAATATAATACAATAGCACAGAATTAATTCTGTGCTATTTATATTTTAATTTTGATAAAAAATATTCTTAGGGTATAATTTAAATGATAAAAAAATAAGGAGGGATTTTAATGCAATCAGAAATAAAAGTTCTAAAGAAAGATGTAACCCTCTATGAAAAAGGTCAAAAAGTTGATAAACTTTATTTTATTAAAGATGGAATAATTGAAATTGAAATTAATGATGAAATAAAAAAACAAGATTCAGGTTCTGTTGGTGAATGGGCTTTATTAAAAATACCCGCTGTAGAAACTGTAAGAGCTTTAAAAGGAGCTAAAATTGTTTCTGTTTCTCCTGAAAATTTATTAAAAATGAAAGAATATGGAAAATTACTTTTAAAAATTTTTAAATCAATTACATTTAGATTGAATTTTGTTGATGAAATAATTTCTCCAAATATTTCTCCAGGAAATGCTATGGAAACTTTTTCTAATATATATAAAGGATATACATTTAGAGAAAATGACTTTATACTTCATTATAGAATAATGAAAAAATATTATAGAGAAAATAAATTAGAAGATGCTGCAAAAGAACTTGAAAAAATTGATGTAAGAAAATTAGATTTAGATATGCATGATGAGTTAGAAATTTGGAAAAGTATATTAAAATATAAATTAAATCCACAATTTGGGAAAGAATATTTGCACAGAGTTTATTCTAAAGATTCAAAAAAAAGATTATCATATAATTATTTTGAGACTTTAGTTAACAAAGAAAATAATGCATTTTATGATTTATATGGAAAATATGGATTGCACGTCCCTAAAAAAACTGTATTAATTGTAGAAGGAGACAGAGCTAAAGATATTGGATATTTATTGTTAAAAGGTGGTGTAAAGGTTGCGCGTTTTTCTGAAGGAGAAGAAAATATTCTAGCTGTAATATTAAATGGCGAGTTTTTTGGAGAAGCAACATTATTTAATGAAAGAAAAAGACAAGCTACCGTTTTTTCTGATAAACCATTTGATGTTATAGAATTTTCTAAAGAAACTTTAAGTGAAACTTTTGAAAAAAGTCCAGAATTTGGTTTAAAATTAATACAAAACCAATTAAAAAGAATTGTAAATACTTTAAAAATGGATAGTATATTAAAACTAGACCCTTATAATAGAATTAATGAACTCTTTAATAATTTTTATACCAGATTTATAAATGCAAATATGACAATTAATGAATTATCTAGATTTGCAAATGTAAAAATTAGCGATGTTATAGATGTAACTTTAAAAAGAAATATGAAAATAGATCCGGAAGGTCATATAAAGTAGGTGAATTTTATGTATTTTGTAAAAAATTACTCATATTCTCCATCAATAATTGAAGAAAATGATAGAAAAACTATTTTAAAATCAAATTATCCATGTGAATTTAAAGAATCATCCAAAATTGTTTTGTATAAATATAATGCAAATTCAAATAAAACATTATTGTTTATACATGGGTTGGGAACAAATAATTTAAAATATTTAAAATGGTTTCCTGAACAATTTGCAAAAAATGGTTATAATGCAGCAATGATGATACTTCCTTATCACTTTGAAAGAACACCAGAAGGCTATAAAAGTGGTGAATTATTTTTATCTACAACCAAAAATGAAGTTTTAAGATCTAGATTTGAACACTCAATTGTAGACGCTTTAACCTCAATAAACTATTTAAAAAATACTTTTTCAAACAACATATATTTAATGGGTTTTAGTTTTGGTGGGTTTGTTTCATTAATGTCTGCTGCAATAAATAATGAAATTAAAGGTTTATCACTTGCTGTAACTGGTGGAAACTTTTATTATATAACTTGGAAAAGCTTTGTCACTAAAACTTTAAGAGTTCAATATGAAGAAAATAAAGAATGTAATCCAAAAAGATGTTATGAAATTCATCAAAAATATGATGAATATATAAATTCTTTAAGTAATTCAAATATTGAAATAGACAAAGCACCAATGCCTTGTTTTGAATATGATCCTTCTACTTTTGCAAAGTTTATAAAATCTCCAACAATTAATTTTAGAGCATTATTTGATATTTTTATACCAAAAAAATCAACAATGGATTTATATAATAGATTACAATGTAAAAAAGAACTTTACAGTATCCCATCTGGTCACTTAACTTCGTATTTATTTAAAAAAAGAATATTTAATAAAACAATAACCTTTTTCAACAATATATAAATTTTTGAAAAAGGTTATTTATTATATATATAACTTTACCTGACATAAAATGCAATTTTTAATATCAAGAAAAACTATCCTTCCTTACTATTTTTAAGACCTTATTTTATATACAATTCTTTTAAAATAAATTATTTATCTTATTCATAAATAAAAACTTATAAATAAATAATTAAATATATATTTTACTTTATTAATAAAACAGTGTATTATTATTTATGAACTTAAAAATAGTGAGGTGATAGTTATGGGTAGTTATCAAAAAATAAATCCTAAAAAACCTAAAAATATTGAAGAAAGAAAAGCTTATTTAATTGGTGGTGGAATTGCATCATTAGCTGCTGCTGCATATTTAATTAAAGATGGTCATATGCCTGGAAAAAATATTAACATATTAGAACAAGGTAATATCTTTGGTGGTGCAATGGATGGAGCTGGAGATGCAGAAAATGGTTATGTAGCACGTGGTGGAAGAGAAATGGAAGAACATTACGAATGTACATGGGAATTATTTGGAATGGTACCTTCATTAGAAGATCCTTCAAAAACTGTATTGGATGAATTTAAAGAATTAAATGATATAGATCCTAACTTTTCTAATTGTAGAGTAATAGCAAATCGTGGAGAAAAACTTGATTTTTCAACTCTTGGATTAAGCGAAAATCATGTAAAACAACTTACAAAATTATTTCTTGCAACTGAAGAAGCATTAGGAGCAACAACAGTTGAACAATTTTTTGATAAATCATTTTTAGAAACTGATATGTGGTTATATTGGAGAAGTATGTTTGCATTTGAAGAATGGCATAGTGTTGTTGAAATGAAAAGATATATGCATAGATTTATACATTTAATGCCTGGAATGAGTAAAATGGATGGTTTAGTTTTTACTAAATACAATCAATACGATTCAATGATTCTACCACTTCAAAAATGGTTAGAATCTCAAGATGTAGTATTTAATAAGAAAACACAAGTTACTGATTTAGATATAGAAGAAATAAATGGAAAAAAAGTTGTATTAGGAATTCATTTAACTCGTGATGGAAAAGAAAAATTTATTAAAACAACTGCAGATGATTTGGTATTTTTTACAAATGGTTCTATGACTGAAAATTCAACATTAGGTAGTATGGATAAAGCTCCAGTATTAAATAGAGAATTAGGTCCTGTTTGGAAATTATGGAAAAAAATTGCAGAAAAAGATCCATTATTTGGAAAACCTGAAGTTTTTTGTAGTGATGTAGATAAAACAAAATGGGAATCATTTACAATTACTGCAAAAGGTCCAAAAATGAAAGAATTAATTGAAAAATATGCCGAAAGAAAAATAATGCCACATAGAACTGTAACGGGTGGAATTATTACAATAAAAGATTCAAATTGGTTAATGAGTGTTACTGTTAATAGACAACCTCAATTTAAAAATCAACCAGAAGATGTAATTGTATTATGGGCTTATGCTTTATTCCCAGATAATAAAGGAGACTTTATTAACAAAAAAATGAGTGAATGTACAGGTAAAGAATTACTACAAGAATTATTATACCATTTTGGTATTGATGAAAAGGATATGCAAGAATACATAGATTCTTCAATAGTAATTCCTGCAATGATGCCTTATATAACAAGTCAATTTATGCCAAGAGTAAAAGGAGATAGACCAGACGTTGTTCCAGAATCAAGTAAAAATTTAGCATTTTTAGGTCAATATGCAGAAATACCAAATGATTGTGTATTTACAGTTGAATATTCAGTTCGTTCAGCAATAATGGCTGTATATAAATTACTTGAACTTGAAAAAAATCCACCTGAAATATACCCTAGTCAATATGATATAAGAGTTATGGCTAATGCAACAAAAGCTATGTATAGTGGAAGACCTTTACCAGGAGAATTTATAATAAAAAAATTATTAAAAGATACATCAATGGATGGTTTAATATAATATCAAAGAGGAAAGT
Organism: Tepiditoga spiralis; assembly: GCF_014701195.1. Taxonomy (NCBI): domain Bacteria; kingdom Thermotogati; phylum Thermotogota; class Thermotogae; order Petrotogales; family Petrotogaceae; genus Tepiditoga; species Tepiditoga spiralis. The sequence goes on along the minus strand of NZ_AP018712.1, from coordinate 1,720,910 downwards.
CATTGACTTTCCTCTTTATTTATAGTAATTAAGAACAAAATCTCTAAATTTTTTAGAATTTTCATTCATATATTTATTTTTTAACCAAGAAAAACCAATGGACCATTTTTCATTTTGATCTAATATTTTAAGTGTTTTTGCAGGGAAATTTGGATATAAGTTTAATAAAGTTCTTGGAATAATACTAATACCAAGACCTGATTTTAGCATCCTTTCAATTAATGTAAATTCTCCTTCAATTATAATATTTGGCTTAAATCCAGATCTTTCAAACATACTGTCCGTTAATTTTCTAAAATCATAATGCTCTGTTAAATTTATAAAATGTTCATTTTTTAATTCTTCCAATCTTACAGCTTTTTTATGAGCTAAAGGATGATTTTTTGGAACAACAACTAAAATATCATCTTCAATTAATACTTTACTTTCAATATTTTTATTATTTAATAATGGATGAGTTATAGCAAAATCTATAACTCCCTTTTCTAAAAGTTCTGTTATTTTTTCATAAGCTACAAGTGATTGTTTTATCGTTATTTCAGAATTACTTTCTAAAAAATCAATAATAATATTTGTTAGAAAAGTTGTTCCTGTAGTTGCAAGAATAATTTTTTTATTTTCCATATTTTTCAATTCATTAATTTCTTCTAATGCATAAGATAGCTCATTAAATATAACATCGACATGATTTAAAAAAATTCTTCCATAGTCATTTAAAATTATTTTTCTATTTACTCTGTCAAATAATTTTATTCCTAATTCATCTTCAAGTTTTGCAATAGTCATGCTCAACGATGGTTGTGAAATATGTAAATTTTCAGCTAATTCTGTCATATGTTGTGAGTAAGCTAATTCTCTAAAGTATTTTAACTGTAATAGATCCATTGAATCACCTCTAATTAATTGTATCATAATATTGTAAAAAAATTATGATAAAATTTTGATATATAGAAAAGGCTGGTGAGACTTATAATTAGCGTTATTGGCGGAATAAATGTTGATATAAAAGGGTTTTCAAAAAATATTATAATGAAAAATTCTAATCCTGGAAATATAAAATTTAGTTGTGGCGGTGTTGCAAGAAATATAGCTGAAAACTTGGGTAGATTAAATATTCCTGTGAAATTGTTTGGTATTGTAGGAAATGATTTTTTTGGTAATTATGTAATAAAAGAAACTAAAAAGTATGGAGTAAATACAAATTTTATAGAAACAATAAAAAACAAACAAACTGGTATATATTTATCAATAGTAGACAATAAAGATATGCTTGTTTCAATATCTGATATGAATTCAATTGATCATTTAAATAAAGAATATATAGATAAAAATGAAAAGAATATTTTTAATTCTAAATATATAATTTTAGATACAAATTTAAATGAAGAAATTTTAAAATATATTGTATATAAAAATATACATTATAAAAGAACATTAATATTAAATACAGTTTCTATACAAAAAGCTAAAAAAATATATAATATAAAAAATAATATACAATATATAATTACTAATTTATATGAATTCAATTCATTTTTTAACAAAGATATAAAAAATATTGAAGAACTAAAAGAAATAAAGAATTATGATAGTTTATGTGATATAATAATTACTCTAGGAGAAAATGGTATATTTGACCTTAAGAATAAAAAACATTATAAATCATTAAAAGCAAATATTAAAGATGCAAATGGCGCAGGAGATGCGTTTTTATCCGGCTTTGTTTATGGATTATATAATAATAAGAGCATTGACGAATCTATTCTTTTTGGCCAATGTACTTCTGTAATAACTTTAGAATCAGAAAATAGTGTTTCGGAAATACTTTCAAAGGATGTACTCGATAATAAATTTTATAGGGAGGTAGTAAAATGAATTTAACAGAATATTTAGATTTTTCAGATGAAGTAATGCAAGGTATAAAAGAAAATAAAGCTATTGTTGCTCTTGAATCGACAATAATTTCTCATGGTATGCCTTATCCACAAAATGTTGAAACTGCTAAAAATGTTGAAAGTATAATAAGAGATTTAGGTGCTGTACCTGCAACAATAGCAATAATAAATGGAAGAATAAAAATAGGATTGAATGAAGAAGATCTTGAATTTATGGGAAAAGAAAAAAATATTTTAAAGGCAAGTAGAAGAGATTTACCAGTAATAATTTCTAAAAAATTAAATGCAGCAACAACCGTTGCTTCTACAATGATATGTGCAAACCTTGCTGGAATAAAAGTTTTTGTTACTGGTGGCACTGGTGGAGTTCATAGAGGTGGAGAAAATTCATTTGATATATCCGCTGACTTACAAGAACTTGCTAAAACCAATGTTGCGGTTGTTTCAGCTGGTGCTAAATCAATACTCGACTTGAATTTAACTATGGAATATCTTGAAACTTTCGGAGTTCCCGTAATAGGTTTTGGAACAGATGAACTTCCTGCATTTTATTCAAGAAAAAGTGGTATAAAAGCAAATTATAAATTAGATACACCAAAAGAAGTTGCAGAAATGCTTAAAGTAAAATGGGATTTAGGCTTAGAAGGTGGAGCAATAATTGCAAATCCTATACCAGAAGAATATTCAATGGATTCAAAAATAATAAACAAAGCTATCGAAGACGCTTTAGATGAAGCAGATGAAAAAGGTATAACTGGTAAAGAAGTTACTCCATTTTTATTATCTAAAATTAAAGATCTAACAGAAGGTAAAAGTTTAAAATCAAATATACAACTCGTATACAATAATGCTAAAGTTGGTGCAAAAATAGCTATTGAATTACATAAAATATCAGATTAAAACGTCCAAAAGGACGTTTTTTTATTTATATATGTTATAATAATACTATAGTCACAGTAATTATACAGCAAACACATAGGTCACAATGGAGGTTTTTATGGAAAATGAAAAAATAAGATATATAATTTCAAATTTATATGATGAACCTTTAAAAGATAAAAAATATATGATTAATAGAAAAAATGATTTAAATTATATCAATAAAATAATTTATTACCAACCTCTTGGCGTATACGGTATTTGTGGCGAAACTGGTGTTGGTAAGACAACAACTCTGAATTTTATTGATGAAAGCAATTTAAAAAAATTTAATATTTTAATTTCAGAAAAAGAAAGTAAAGAAAGCATTATTATAGATTTTTTGTATAAATTATCACTATTAACTTTAAAAGAGAGTAAATCTAAAAAATCTAAAAATATTGCAAATGAAGCAAAAGAATTTATACTGAATGAAAAAACTAAAAATATGGAATACAGTACTGGTACAAATGCAATAATTAAAGTTAATTACTCTAAAAATTTAACTGAGTATAAAAGATATAATATATACACAATTCAGGAATATTTAGAAAAACTTGTAAACGTTTTAATAAATGAATTCAAAAGAGTATTGATAATTATAGATGAATTAGATAAAGAAAAAAAAGAAGAAATATTAATAATATTAGATTCTTTAAAACATATTTTAAACAAAAGAGAGTTAATAGTATTTATATCGCTTCCATTTTCAATATATAGAGAATATACAAACGATAGAATGAAATGGAATAAAACAGGAAACTTAGAAAATATTTTTAAAGATATGATATTTTTAAAACCTTTAAAAAATATTGATATTTCACAAATGATTTTAAAAAGATTAGAAAAATATCCAGAGTTTATATCTCCTGACTCATTAAAAGAAATAGCAGATTATAGTGAAGGAAATCCAAGAGACGCACTTTGGATTACTCAACAAATTATATTGAATAATACAGAAAAAAATATTATAGATCTCAAAACCACAAAAGAAGAAATCAAAAAAATTGTAAGACAGTATTTTAAAATAAATAAAACACTTACAGAAAATCAAAAAATTTTAATAAAAGAAATTTCAAATAAAAGCGATACAAAAAATAATATTGTAAAAAAATTGGAAAAACAAGGTTTAAAAAAACAAACAGTCTATACATATATAAATAGACTAAAAGATGAAAATATAATTAAAGAAAAAGATGGAATTTTTTATATCCCAAAGAAAATATTGTATGCACTCGATATTTAATCAATAATCGTTTCATTTATTTTAATTTTTGTTTCTGCAATGTAAAAAAAGCTTTTTAAGCAATTATTTTTAGTTTTTATATAAAATTATACGCAGTGAAAAAAATAAACGTCTTAAAAACGATTTTTAAAGCTTGTTATTTTTAGAAGACACAAGTGCATTGTGTCTTCTAAAAGAAAATAATTAAATATGCTTAAATAAAGAGTTATAGAGAATAAAAATATTTTCTATTTTTTTATAAAAAAGTTTTAGAAGACAAAAAATGTGATATAATGATATTATGTATTATAAAAAATAGAGGGATAAAAAATCAAAAAACATTTATAATTCTTTTTATTTTTTATGGAAATATTTTATATACATTATAAATATAACTATACATTGTATATATAAAATAAGTTTTATAATAATTATTAGTTAATATAATCAAATATATAATTTATATAATAATATATATTGTATAATAGTTTTTAAATTATAAAAGAGGTGAGCTCATGAATTATGTAGATCCAATTAAAGATGTTAAAATTATAAATAAAATAAAAAGACTAATGCTAAAACATGAAAAAATAAAAGAATATGCATTATTTGTAGTTGGAATAAATAGTGGATTGAGAATATCTGATATTTTATTATTAAAATGGGATGATGTATTGGATGATTCAGATAACATAACAGACAAACTACGTATAAAAGAAAAGAAAACTGGAAAAACAAAAGTATTTCCTTTAAACACTGCTGCTAAAGAAGCACTTAATAAGTTAAAAAAACAATTAAAAAATATTGAATATGATGAACACATCTTTAAATCAAATTCAAATAGAACAAAATCTAAAGCATCTCCTTGGAGAAGACAATATGTATGGGATTTTTTACAGACATATGCACAACTTGCAGGTTTTACAGGAAATATTGGAACGCATACCTTAAGAAAAACCTTTGGTTATCATGCTTATACAAATGGTGTATCTTTAGAATTAATTCAAAAAATATTTAATCATTCCTCACCTGGAATAACATTGAGATATATTGGAATAACTCAACAAGAAATCGATGATGTTTATTTAAATATAATTAATTTATAAAAAGTAGGTTATTAATAACCTACTTTAAAATATAGTGAGTATTTCTACCTTTACCTTTTCTTTCAATTAAATTTTTATTCATTAATTCTTTTAAAATTTCTTTTGCTCTTGTGTCTTTAATATTAAATAATTTTTTAAGTTCTTTTGTAGTAATTTTTTTATTCTTTTCTATATAAATTAAAATTTTCCCCTCATAATCCGTCGCTAATTTGGTAATTTTCATTTGATCTAAAAATTTCAGCATCAACAAAATCACCTTTTTCTTTTATAATAGGAAATTTTAATCCATTTTTATGATAAAATATATTGAAGTATTAAATATGAGGTGAATTTATGAATTGTACAGTTGAATTAGTAACTGAATTAAAAAATAATACAAATATTGAAAAAGCAAAACATTCAAAGCAATTCTTTAAATCTTTTCCAGGAGGATACGGAGAAGGAGATATGTTTTTAGGTATTACGGTTCCAATACAAAGAAAAATAGCTAAAAAATATTATAAATTTTGTACTCTAAAGGATATTGAAGTATTGCTAAATAATGAATTCCATGAAATTAGACTTACTGCATTATTTATATTGACATATAAACTTGAAAAATCTGATAATAATGAAGAGATCAAAAAAATTGTAGATTTGTACATCAATAAAATAAGTAAAGTAAATAATTGGGATTTAGTTGATTCTTCTGCTCCAAAAATTCTTGGACCATATTTTTTAAACAAAGATAAAAGTTTATTGTATAATTATGCTAATTCAAATAATCTTTGGAAACAACGAATTAGTATAATAACTACTCAATACTTTATTAAAAATAATCAATTTCAAGATACATTGAACATATCAAAAATTTTATTAAATCATAGTCATGATTTAATACATAAAGCAGTTGGATGGATGTTGAGAGAAATTGGAAATCGAAATTTTGAAGTAGAATTTAATTTTTTAAAAGATCATTATAAAAATATGCCAAGAACAATGCTTAGATATGCAATTGAAAAATTTGACAAAGAACTTAGAGTAAAATTTTTAAAAGGAAAAATTTAAATTCTAACTATGCATAATAAAAATAATTTATCCACCAATTAAAAATACGGAAGAATTATTCTTCCGTATTTATTGTAATAAATTCAAAACTGATCCTGGCGTTGATGCTTGTTGTAATAAATAATTTGAAGAAACCATAATTTGTTGATGTTTTAACATATTTTCATATTCATTTTTAAAATCTATATTTTGAATTTCTTTGTATTTATAGTTTATATTATTTATAGAGGATTTTATTTTTGAATATAAATTATTAGTATCTGGTTCAGGGTTTTTTATTTCTTCTGGAATATCAGAATTTGTTGGTAATAATTGATTAATATCATCTATGCCAGTATATCTTTGACCATTTGTATTTATTTCTACTTTTTCAATACTTCCTTTAATTGTTGAAGAAGCCCATCCATAAGTAGTTACGGTTGATATTGCTTTACCATTCAAAGTAATTGTAAAATCATTTGCTTCATTAGTGAGTGGAACATTAAAATTAAATGTTTTCCTTCCATTTGAATAATCAAAAATTCCAAATGCAAAATCAAATGGATCTCCATTTATAACATTTTTTGTTTCTGTTTGTTCAATTCCATTTTTATCGGTATAAGTTACTCCCAAGGTTAAATTATTTGAAGCTGAAACACCTTGATTTAATCCAGCGTATATTAAATCAACAGCAAATTTAGTTTCCTTAGATGATTCAGCATATCCTTTTGAAAAATCTACAAATTTACCATTATTAGATGTAGTAGTAGTAGTAGTAGTAGATGAATCAGTATATTTTTTTGAAAAATCCATATTTACATTATTTATAGATATATCTTCTTCTTTTTCAGGTACACTATCTGAACCCATTATATAATCATGTGCAATTTGAAATCCCCAGGTTAATAAGTCTTTTTGTAAATCTCCACTAAATCCTTGTAAATTACTATTTAAGTCTGAAATATTTTTTGGATCAAAATTTGTAAAATCTTCTAAACTTAATCCATACCTGCTTGCAAAATCATTTGCATTTTCTAATAAGTATACTTCTTCATTAGTTAAATTGTACTCATTTGCAATTGATTCAACAGTAACTGAATTATTCCCATCTTTTAATTCATTCAATGAATTTTGTAAATCAGATAAAGTTTTATTTTTTTCTACCACATTATTTTTTATAGTATTTTCTATTTCCTTTCCATATTCATCCCATATATATCCAATTGCTTTTTTAACTCCTGCTTTGACAATTTCTTTAGCAATTTGTTTTGCTGCAGTTTTAGTTCCTCCAGTAACAACTGCTTCTGCAACAGATTCAAGATCTCCTCCAGTAATTAATTCGTTGTAATTTACTGTTATAGAAATTTGTGCTGTATCTGCATTTGTATCTTCAAATGGATTTTTTAATATTTTTATAGTTTGAGAAAAAACACCTGTCTTTTCATTTGGTTGTCCTAAATTTAAAGGAGTAGCAAATGAACTTGCACTGACATCACCTGTATCATTCATATAAGTAGATATTCCAGCAATTGCATAGTTGGTAGTATTTGGAATTGCTGTATTGTTATTATTATCATTTACAAAATTATTTACGTCATTCATATAATTTGAAAGCGTGTTAGTATCTTCTTTTGATAATGCTGCTGAATAAGCTAAAAATGGCGTAACACTAACTATGTTAGTTTTATTTTCATAGTTTTGTACTTTGGTTAAAGTAGTTAAAAAATTACTTTTTAAACTCGTATTATCTTTTATATTTTGATATGCAACCAAAAACTCAGCTTTTTCAGGATTATCGAGTTTAGTAATTGTATTTACAACATTTTCTAAATTTGAATCATTTTTCCATTCAACTACCTTTTGTAAAAATTTATTTATTACTTTTTCATCTAAATAATCATTTTTTAAAGTATTTGTTGTATTTATTATATTTTTTCTTTGAGTATTGGTATCTAATTCTGTAAGAGTTGTTCCAAGTTGCGGTAAAATGTCTGTTATACTGTATTTGTTTTGATTTACAAAATTTAAAAAATTATTCAATGCAGAGTTATCAATATTACCATTAAATAGTTTTTTAGTTGTATAAAACACACTTGCTAAAGCTTGTTGACCTTCATATAATGAACTGTATGTATTAGATATGTCTAAAAATTTTTTTGTTGTATCTTTATTTTTATAAATTTCAGTATCATTAAATAATGATAAAAAATCTTCCACTTTATTTTGTTTGTTTAATGAAATATTTTTTGTTGTATCAAAAAATTTATTCAACTCATCACTATTATAATTATTTTCCTGTAAATTTTCTGTTGCTTTGAGATATTCTCCAATTTGATCTGAATTACCAGCAATTAACGATAATGCTCCCTCCAAAAATTTTCTCGTTGTTGTTGAATTTCCTTTTAAATCTTTTAGTATATTATTAATATCATTCATATTTTCAGAACTTATATTTTGAGTTAATTTATTTTTTATATCTTCTGTTGAGAGATTAGAATATTTTGAATTATTTATTAATTGTTTTGTTTCAAATAATTTTTTTTCTAAGTTTTTAGTGTCAGTATTAAATAAACTCAAATTAGTAGAAAATTGAAAAGCATTATTTAGGTCAGATTGTTTTAAATTTAACGAATAAGTATTTTTATTTAGAATATCTTTTTTAGAAAGGGCATTTTGATTTATTTGAATAAAATCACTTAATTGATCTAAATTACTTTTATTATTCAAATAATTTTTTGAAAGATTAATTTGAAGATTTTTATCATTGTTTATTTTTAATCCAGTAGACAATTTTTTTATATTTGAAAGTTTTTTTTGAAAATCACTATTATTTATAGTACTGGAAATGTTATTTCTTATTCGCATAAAAATCACTTCCTTATACTATTAGATATTAATATTATATCAAAAATATGTTTCTTTTTATTTTAATTGAAGAGTATATTTGGTTATGATATAAAAAACATTATATATATTTTTTAAAATTATTATGTTATAATGATTTTGAATATATTGAAAAGAGGATCATAGAATGTATGAATTTTATTATAAAGATCAAATCATAAAATATAAATTAATAAAGAAAAATAAAAAAAATCTGTCTATAATTATAAAAGAAAATGAAGTAATAGTTTATTCACCAATTTATTTAAATATAGATTTAGTACAAAAAATATTATACAAAAAGGCTGACTGGATAATAAAAAAATTAGAATTAAATAATTATAAGAGAGAAAAAAATTATGAAAATGGAGAATTTTTTTTATATTTAGGACAGGAGTATACATTAAATATAATTTATGGTGATAAAACAAATATTAAGTTATTTAATAATTACTTAAACTTATATATAAATAAAAAAATTAAAAATATAAATAAAAAAAATATAATCGAATTATGGTATAAAAATAATTCATTAAATCTATTTAATAAAAAAGTAGCTTATTATAATAATTTTTTTAAGCAAAACATAAATGAAATCAGAATAAATGATTTAAAAAGTGCTTGGGGAATATGTTATCCTAAAAAAAGAAAAATAACCTTTAATTGGAAATTAATAATGGCGCCAATTGAAATAATTGATTATGTAATTGTTCACGAAATGTGTCATTTAATTCATCCAAATCATTCTAATAACTTTTGGAATGAAGTTAGTAATTATATAAAAGATTATAAAATAAAAAGAAAGTGGTTAAAAGAAAATGGAAATAGATTATTTTTATAGCAGGTGATAATAGTGAAAAGTGTTAAAATAGCTATATTTACAGATATTCATGGTAATCTACCAGCATTAGATTCCATTTTAAATAAAATAAAAAATGAAAATTATGACTTTATTTATAATCTCGGAGATACTATTGCTATAGGTCCATTTTCAAAAGAATGTATTGATAAAATTTCTAAAATAAAAAATTTAAAAATGGTAAAGGGTAATCATGAAGATTATTTTTTAAGTAACATGAATCCAGTTCCACAAAACATGTCTAAAGGAGAAATAATTCATCAAAAATGGGTAATTGAACAATTAAATAACGAAAACAAAGAATTTTTAAAAAGTTTACCTTATACTATAAATGAAAATTTTTATGGAGTAAATCTTTTCTTTACTCATTATGCTCGTAAAAATAATAAATTTAAAAAATTAAATAATGATTATAATTTACTAAATGAATTATTTGAAAATAATAATTCAGATATTATTTTTTATGGACATAATCATTGTTTTTCTGATATTAAAATAAATAAAACAAGATATATAAATCCAGGCTCGCTTGGATGTACTAAAAGTAGTTTTACAACATTTACATCAATTGAAATCTATAAAAACAAAGAAATTAAAGTTACACATCATAAAATTTTTTATAACAAAAATTATGTATTAAAAGAATTAACAAATAGAGAAGTTCCAGAAAGAAATTTTATAAAAAAAGTTTTTTTTAATTCATAACTTATCAAAATGGAATTTTTTTCTACTGAAACATTTAGGAGGTATTATATGAAAAAATTAAATAATTATATAAAAAAAGAAGCTACAGAAATATTTAAACATTTATCAAAAGACATATTATTAAAAGAAACATTATTTTCAACTAATAAAAAATATTATAAATTAATGCACAGAGCAAATTTATTATTTTCCATAATTAATTTTATTCCTTTAATTAGTGCAATTATAAATATTAATATTCCTTATATTTTCGGATATTCAATATATATATTTGGATTATATTTAGTTTGGATATTTGAATGGGCAACTGGCTTTTTAATTTTTGAAGAAATAAAAACATTTACTATAATTCAAATAGCATTACATAGTTTTTTTGGTTTGTATTTAGATTTTTATGGTAAATATGATCATTTTGATGATTTTTTACATTTAAGTGGTGGAATGTGGCTTGCATTTATAATATTTCCAATAATACTATCTTTAGAATTATCTTTTTCAAGACAAAAAATCCCAACTTTAATATTAAAAGTTAACTTCTATACTTTTTCTGTAGCGTTAAGTATGGGAACTATATGGGAAATTTTTGAATTTACTTCTGATTTAATTTTTAAAAATTTTCCAGGTTATAGATTAGCACAAGAAAATAGTTTATTTGACACTATGACAGATTTAATTTATGATTCTTTTGGAGCAGTTTTTGGAATAATATTATTTTGGCATTTATTAAAACGTTTAAATAAAAATAGAAATATGTATGATTTATTAGAAAAAATAGGATTATCTTTAAGAAATTTTATAGATAATAAACACAAGTAGAAAGATATTCTTCTACTTGTGTTTATTGTTTAATTTTAACTTTATTTCTTTTATTTTTTCATCTAATTTATTTAAACTACTGGAGTGTGTTCGTTTAATACATATATTATTTTTTTTACAAATTTTGGATGAAACAGTAGATAATTTATGACTTACTGTATTAGTAAAAAGAATTAAAGCATCTACATTTTTAATTTTTTTTTGAAAATCTGGAACCATCGTATTAAAAATTTTATACTTTTTTATTCCATGTTTTTTCAAAAGAGTTTTGTATTTATTTTCTATTCCTTTTATACCTCCAATTATTGCAACACACATAATTATCCCCCTAAAAATAAACTTAAATAAAAAAAAGTCCTATCCTATATGCAATTAAAGCTGTAATATAAGCTATACCAGTAGAAAATAAAATTTGAAACAGTGTCCATTTTTTCCCTATTTCTCTTTTCATTGCACCGATTGCTGCAATACAAGGAAAATACAATAAAACAAAAACCATCAATGAAAAAGCACTTGCAGCATTAAAATATTGAGGTAGTACATTTGAAAGCAATTCTTCTCCTCCAAATAAAGTTCCTAAAGTACCTACAACTACTTCTTTAGCCAAGAATCCAAAGAGTATTGCAACAGCAACTTGCCAAAATCCAAAACCTAAAGGTTTAAATATAGGTGCAATTATTTTACCAATTATTCCAATAAAACTATTTTCACCAGCATACTCTACTCCAGAGGGTAATGAAGCCATTATCCAAATAATTATTACTGCTGCAAAAATAAATGTTCCTGCCTTTTTTATAAATAACCAAGTTCTTTTTAAAGCTTCACCTAATGTTTCAGTAAATGTTGGTAGTCTATAAGGAGGTAATTCCATTATAAAACTTGTATTTTCTTCATTAAATAATTTTTTACTGAATATTTTAGATGAAATAATTGCTATAACTATACCAATCATATACATAGAAAAAATAACTGTTCCTGCATGTTTTGGAAAAAATATACTGGCAAAAATAAGATAAACTGGATATCGAGCACTACAAGACATAAATGGAACAACAAGTGTCGTTATTATTCGATCTTTTTTAGACTCTAAAGTTCGTGTTGCCATAATTGCTGGAATAGAGCATCCAAAACCTAAAACCATTGGAATAAAAGCTTTTCCATTTAATCCAATTGATGACATTATCCTGTCCATAACAAAAGCTGCTCTTGACATATATCCAATATCTCCCAAAAATGATATAAAAAGAAATAAGAAAAATATATTTGGAACAAAAACTAAAACACTTCCAACTCCACCAATTAATCCATCAGTAACAAAAGAAGTAAATAAACTATTAATACCTGCAGTTTGCATAGCAGCACTTATATTTTCTGCAAAAGTACCAAACCATCCATCTATCATATCTAAAAATATATTTCCTAATGAATAAGTTAGTTGAAACATTAACCACATAATAAATGCAAAAATTGGTAATCCAAAAAGTTTACTAGTTATTATTTTATCTATTTTATCAGATAATCTTATAGTTTCTTTTGGCCTTTTTACATATTTTTTAACTATTTTTGCTATATATTTATATCTTTCTTCAGATACTACTATTCCTGGATCATTTTTAAAAGCTCTTTGTAATTCACTTATAATTAAATCTATTTTTGTTAGAGTTCCCGAATTTATATTTTCTCTTATTTCAATATCTCCTTCTATTAATTTTAATGTTTTCCATCTTAAATCACCTTTTTTGACTCCAGCATTTAAAAGTTCATTTTCTATTTTTTGAACAAAGATTTCAAATTTTTGACTATATTCAATTTTATTAGGTTTTTTAATGTTTTTTTCCATTCTTTTTATTTCTGATTTGAGTTCATTTAACCCTTCTTTTTTAGTAGCTATTGTTTTTATAATAGGAACACCAAATTCTTTTTTTAAACCATTATAATCTATTTTTATTCCAAGTTTTTCAGCTTCATCTGACATATTAAAAACAAGAATTACATTTTTTCTCATTTCAAGTATTTCTGTAACTAAATATAAATTTCTTTCAATATTAGTTTGGTCAATTATTACTATTGTCGTATCAGGCATTTCTTCTACAATAAAATTTCTTGCAATTCTTTCATCAATTGAATTTGCCGTTAAGCAATAGGTACCAGGTAAGTCAACAACTTTAATTTTTTCTTGATTATATGTATAATGACCTTCTTTTTTTTCTACGGTAACTCCAGGCCAATTGCCTACATGTTGTCTAGTTCCAGTAAGCGCATTAAATATTGATGTTTTTCCACTATTTGGATTTCCACAAAGTGCAATTTTACTCATCAAAAACCATCTCCAATATCTATTTCTATTATATTTGCTTCACTCTTTCTTAAACTTAAATTATATCCTCTAACTTTTAATTCAACAGGATCACCAAGTGGTGCAGTTTTCTTTACTTCAATCTTTATTCCAGAAGTTATTCCCATACTGGTCAATCTTTGATTTAAATGCATTGTACCATTTAATTTTACTACTGTTCCTACAGTTCCTGGTTTGCATTTACTTAATATCATTTTTACCTCCTAATATTAGTAGTTTAAGCTACTTAATTTAAAAAATTTTTTTATTAAGCTTCAACAACTTCTATTTTACTGGCTATTCCATGTCCTATTGCATATTTGGCATTTTTTACAATTATTGGAATGGGTCCTCCAAAATTCTCAAAAAGAACTTCAATCTTTATTCCTTCAATTATAGCCATTTTTGATAATTTTCTTTTTCCAAATTTTCCAACATTTATTTTTTTTACATAAAAAATTCCTTTTCGAGCAAAAGAAAGCGGCATATTTATCCCTCCTATAGGTAAACTTATTTTAGTAGTTTCGACTACATTATAACATAATAAAAAAATATTGTCAATAAATTTTTTATTTACTGACAATAATATTTTTTGCTTCACTCTTTCTTAAACTTAAATTATACCCTCTAACTTTTAATTTAATTGGATCGCCAAGTGGTGCTATTTCTTTTACTTCAATTTCTACACCAGAAGTTATTCCCATTACCATCAATTTCTTTTTTGTAGCTTCATCGCCTATAACTTCTACAACTTTTACTTTATTTCCAATTTTAATTTGTTCTAAAGTTAAATTGACTTCTGATATATTTCTTAACCATTTTATTGTAAAATCTATATACTGTTTTTTTATTTGTTTATTTTCGTCAAAAAAATGTTCAAGTGATTCCATTGTTTTTATTAATTTTTTTGACTTAAAATGTTCCATTTTACAAGAAATATCTTGAGCTTCTACAGGGTCTAAATTTAAAACATTTATTAAAAAGCTCCTAATTGCAACTCTATTTTTATAAATATTTTGAGCTTTACAAATTCCCTTTTGGGTTAATTTTATATATCCACGTTTTTCATAATTTACATATTCTGCCAGTTTTAATTTTTTTATTGCCTCTATCACTGAACTATGTTTAACTTTTAATATTTTTGTTAAATCTTTTATTCTAGTTATATTTTCATTTAATTCTTTTTCATATATTGCAATTAAATAATTTTCTGAACTTTCACTTAAAACCATAAAACTCCCCCTTATGTAGGTTAAACTACTAATATTGTATATTTTTTTTTATTGTTTGTCAATATTCATACTTTCTATTTTTTTATATTGTAATATAAAATTAATTTTTCGATGATATAATTAACTTAAAAGAAATATTAATTTTTAATGAGGAGAGTGAATTTTATGTTAACTACCGAATTTACTTTTAAGGGAAAAGATGGGAAAAGTATTAATGCTGTAAAGTGGGAACCAAAACTGAATAATAACCCAAAGATTATTATTCAAATTTCTCATGGAATGGCTGAACACAAGGATAGATATTCTGACTTTGCAAAAATATTGATTAATCAAGGTATGGTCGTTTATGCAAATGATCATAGAGGTCATGGCAAAACAGCAAAAAATGAAGATGAACTTGGTTATTTCGATGATAATAATGGTTGGGATAAAGTCGTTGAAGATATGCATGAATTGACTTTAAAGATTAAAAATGATTATCCAGAAACTCCTATTGTTTTATTAGGTCATAGTATGGGATCATTTTTAACTAGAACTTATATTCAAAAATTTGGAAATGAAATAAATGGAGTAATTTTATCTGGAACAACTTATAGTTCTAATTTAAAAACAACCTTTGGTCTTATCGTTACAAAAAGAGAAATCAAAAAAATTGGAAAAAAAGGAAAAAGTTATAAACTTGATAAACTTTCTTTTGGAAGCTTTAATAAGCAATTCCAACCAAACAAAACTGAATTTGATTGGTTGAGTAGAGATGAAGAAAATGTAAAAAAATATATTGATGATCCACATTGTGGATTTGTTTGTACAGCAGGTTTTTTTAAAGATTTATTGTATGGAATATCTATAATAAATAATATAGAATATGTAAAAAACACGCCAAAAGAATTACCTATTTTTATTATTTCCGGTGAAAAAGATCCAGTTGGAGAAAACACAAAAGGTGTTTTAAAGGTATTAAACTTGTTCAAAAAAGCTGGATTAAAAAATGTAAAACATAAATTTTATAAAGATGCAAGACATGAAATTTTAAATGAAATTAATAAAAATGAAGTTTATTCCGATATAATAAACTGGCTTAATTCTGAAATTTTAAAAAAAAATAAAGTTTTATCGTAAATAAAAAACAAACAATTGCTAATTAGCAATTGTTTGTTTTTTATTTTTTACCTTTTCTTTGTTTTCCAATATTTTTTTTGTTAAAAATTTTCCAAATTGTTTAGATATAAGTTTAGTTAATAGACCCATTTTAGCATCATAAAAATAGTCTTTATCATTCAAATTATTTTTTGCCCAATAATTTTTATCTATTTCTAAAAGATTATTTGCAACAACTTTTTGTATTTGAAATCTAATAGCTCTATTTAAGGTAACTTTATTCCTTGAATTATTTTTTAATGTTG
Organism: Tepiditoga spiralis; assembly: GCF_014701195.1. Classification (NCBI taxonomy): domain Bacteria; kingdom Thermotogati; phylum Thermotogota; class Thermotogae; order Petrotogales; family Petrotogaceae; genus Tepiditoga; species Tepiditoga spiralis. Next base: position 1,704,507 of record NZ_AP018712.1, on the reverse strand, counting down.
AAATAAATTCTTTTATTTCTTTGTTTTTTATTAAGTTTTTATCTGAAATTTTTCTACCTATTTTCCCACATGGTTTCATTCCCCAAGATACTGCTACTTTTTCTATATAATTCATGGTTGATTTCAAGCCACTTCCTGCAGTTGTTGAAATTATTAAAACGGGTTTACCTATCATAGTTGGTCTATGATACCACTTACATAATCTATCAAATAATGTTTTTAATGTTCCAGATACATTTTCAATATAAACAGGACTGCTAATAATCACTCCATCAGCATTTTTTAATTTATTGATTATATTTTCTACATCATCTTTATGTGGACATATATCTTTTTTTATACACAGTTCACACCCCGAACATGGATGAATATTATAATCTCCAAGATTTATGATTTCTACTTCAATATTTATTTTAAAAAGTTCCACAAAAACATTTTTTAATAATCTATATGTATTACCTTTTCTTCTACTTGAGTTAATTGCAATTATTTTCATATAAACACCTCTATAGGTTTATGCTTTATTTTATTCAATTTATATTTTAGCATTTATTATATGTTCTTGTCAATTTCAAAAGTTAATAAAAAAAGGTATAAATATGATATAATAAGAGTATAAAAGGGAGGTGGACAAATGAATATAAATCCATTAGTAGACTTTGCATTTAAAGTAATATTTGGAAGTGAAAAAAACAAAGACATATTAATAGATTTTTTAAATGCTTTATTAAAAGAAGAAAATAAAAAAATAGAGAGTTTAGATATATTAAATCCATACACAGAAAAAACTGCAATAAATGATAAGTTATCCATATTGGATATAAAAGCAAAATTAGATAATGGAACATATGTAAATATTGAAGTACAATTAATAAATGAAAAAAATATGATAAAGAGAACTTTATATTATTGGGGAAAAATGTATACAGAACAATTAAAAAAAGGCAAGAGCTATATAAGTTTAGAAAGAACAATAACAATAAACATTTTAAACTTTAATTTATTAAAAACAAAAAAATACCATAGCATATATAGATTAAAAGACATAAAAGAAAATACAGAATTAACCGATGTAATGGAAGTACATTTTGTTGAACTACCAAAAATAGAAACAGAAGAAGCAAACTTAAATGATAAATTAATTGAATGGTTATTGTTCTTAAAAGAACCAGAAAATACAAACATGGAGGTGATAACCATGAAGAATAAAGAAATTAAAAAAGCAATGACTGTATTAGAATTTATAAATTCAGATAGAATAGCAAAAGAATTATATGAAGCAAGAGAAAAAGAATTAATGGATAAGATAGATCAACAATTATATGCAGAAGAAGTTGGAATGAAAAAAGGTTTTCAAAAAGGTTTAAAGAAAGGGATTGAGAAAGGGATCGAGAAAGGGATCGAGAAAGGGATCGAGAAAGGGATAAAACAAGAAAAATTAATAATTTCAAAAAAACTTTTAAAAAAGAAATTTGGGAATAAAATAGATAATTTAATATCAAAATTAGATACATTATCCATTGAAAAATTAGATGAAATAATATCTAATATTTTTGATTTAACAATCGAAGATTTAGAAAAAAAGTTTTAAAAAAAGAACAGGAAAAAATTAATATTTTCCTGTTCTTTTTTATTAATTTATATTTTTTACAGATAAAACTTTTCCAATACTGAAATCTACAAAAATCATAGAAAAATTATTATTTAAGGAATAGGCTTGTAAAAATCCTCCTAATATTGCTGTTGTTGGTAATATGCCTGTATTACAAGTGTTCAATGCATTTTTATCATCTGTATTCATAATTTTATTTAGATCAATATTTTTATATATTGTACATATGCTACCAGCAACTCCACTATCAATGAATGTTTTATTGTTCTTTTTACAAAAATCAGACAATATGTATCTTGTTTTCAAATTATCTACACACGAATATATGATTTCGTATTTATTTAATATATCTAAATTTTTTTCTGTTAATTCTATTTCTTTTGATTCAATACAATAATTTAATTTATCTTTTATTGCTTTTGATTTATACTTTTTTATATCTTTTTTATCAAATAAAAATTGTCTGGATAAATTAGATTTTTCAACAATATCTTTATCTATTATACAAAAAGGTATTTTATTTTTATTTAATACATAAGAAACTGGATTTCCAAGTCCACCTGCTCCAATTACTACTGCATTTTTTGCTTCTAAATTAAATTTAAAATGTGGTATTGATATTTGTTTAGTATTAAAAAGTAAATTGGATACTATTAAAGTTGAAATCAATGCTGAACAGATTTCTTTTGGAATATCTACAGTTTTTTCTATTTCTTTGTATTTGTTAAAAGACACTGTTATATTATTTTCTATTAATTTAATTGTAAATCCATGTGTGTTTTCTTCTAAATCTATAATGTTAAATCCACAATTTTTTAATATTTTTTGAGATAAATCATCTTTTATACTTATTTTAGTATTAAATATTTCTTTCATCTTATTTAAACCAATATACTTTAATTGGCGATCAAAATATTCAATATCAATCATTGAATACCACGTCTTTAACTTTATTTATTATTTCTTTAGGATCTCTACCAAACACACGTATCATAGCTTCTTTTCCTGGAAACCCTTCATCCCAAACAAAGTCAACAGGTTTATTTGTTTCATTATAAATATCAGATAATCCATATGGAATTGATAATCCTTCTATTTTTCTTAATTCTTCAGGTTCTTTATAGCGATCTAAATGATAAACGGAATATCCTTTTTCTTTTGCTTTTTTTATAAATTCAGGATTATAAATAACATTCATGGCAGATCTTATCCAAGGAAAATATTTCATAGTTGCAATTACAGCTCTAGCCATATGACTTGTTCCAAAAAATGCTGGTTCATGTATAAAATTAATTTCATTTCCCAATTTATGTATTCTTCCAGGAAATTTCCCTACATGTTCTTGTTCTGTTGCATTTGGTAATGCATATACTATATTTTGTCCAACTTCTGGAATTGTATACTTTCCTAAAAGAATTATTTTATCTTTTATTTCCCATAAAGTATCTATTATATACTTTCTATGCCATTGCATTGTATGTTCTTCAGTTTCAACATAAGTATTAGAATTCTTTATAAACATATCTATATACTTTAAAGACATTTTTATTGCTTCTTCAATAGTGTATCCTAAATGTATATGAGAAGCTATTAAGGTTGAAAATACACACCCTGTTCCGTGAAGAGCCTTATTATATTTTTTAGAATAAAATTTCTTATTGTTATAAGTAACCATAATATTTTCTTCATTTAAATGTCCACCCGTTATTATGATATCTTCTTTTATTCCTGTTTCTTTAGCTTCGTCTGAATTCATAATTAAAAGATCTACATATTTTGAACCATTAATAACCTCTTCAGCAGAAATTATTTTATAATTAGTACTCGTTTTTAAAATAGGATTCCAAATTATTTTTGCATCTTTATACGTATTTCTCAATATTTTTAATTGATTTGAATTTGCCATTCCTACTTTTATAGTATTGAATTTTTTAAATAAATTAAATTCTTCAAGTGTTTCATTAAAATTAAGTTTTTTAAATTCATTTTCTGTTTGTAATGTATTTGCTGAAATAATTGATTTGGCTTTTATTCCAAACATTTTTGTTATTGCAACATCTTGTAAGAGTCCTGCACCTGATGATGGATCAAATCCTGAAAATATTAACATATTCTCCTCCTATTCTATTAATAATTTTTCAACATTTCCTTCATTTAAATAATCTTCTGTTATTTTCATTGCACAAAGTGGACCACACATAGAGCACATTTTTTTATCCTCAGCTTTTCTTTCATTATAAAATTCTTTTGCTTTATCTGGATCTAATGCATATTCAAATTGCCTTTCCCAATCAAATTTAGATCTTGCTATACTCATTTGATTATCAAATTCCATAACCTTTTTATTTTTTACTATATCTGCTGAATGAGCTGCAATTTTAGTTGCTATCAATCCTTCTTTAATATCTTCTATTGTTGGTAATCTTAGATGTTCTGCTGGCGTTACAGCACATAAAAAATCTGCACCTTTTGAAGCTGCTAAAGCTCCTCCAATAGCAGAAGTTATATGATCATAACCAGGTGCTATATCAGTAACTATAGGACCTAAAACATAAAATGGAGCATTTTTACACAATTTTTTTTGTATAATCATATTTGTTTCTATTTCATCGAGTGGAACATGTCCTGGCCCTTCTACCATAACTTGTACTCCATAATTTCTACATTTATCAACAAGTTCTCCAAGCCTTAAAAGTTCATCAATTTGCAAATCATCAGTCGCATCATGTAAAGATCCTGGTCTCAATCCATCACCCAAACTAATTGTTACATCATATTCTTTACATATTTTTAAAACTTCGTCAAAATGTTCATAAAAAGGATTTTCTTTAGAATTTTTTAACATCCATCCAGCTATTATTGATCCTCCTCTTGAAACTATTTTTGCTATTCTATTCGTTCTTTTTAGTTTTTCAATTGTTGTTTTTGTAATTCCAGCATGTATAGTCATAAAGTCAACACCTTCTTCGGCGTGATCCTTTACCATTTGCATAAAATCATTTACTTCAAAGTCAATAACTTTTTTGTTATTTTGAAATGCCTTTGAAGCTGCATCATATACTGGAACAGTACCAACCATTATATTAGAATTTTGAATAATTCTTCTTCTTATTTCCTTTAAATTACCCCAAGTAGATAAATCCATTATTGAATCTGCTCCATATTTTTCTGATATTTTTAATTTTTTTAGTTCTTCTTCTATATTCATATATCCCTGTGATGTTCCTATATTAATATTTACTTTAGTAAAAAAACCTTTTCCAACAACTCTATGCATTTTAATATCGTGTTTTTTATTTTTGGGTAATACAGCCGTTCCATTTGCTATTCTTTTTCTTATTAATTCTGGATCGCATTTTTCGTATATTGCTGCTTTTATCATTTCAGAGGTTATTTCACCTTTTATTGCCTGTTCATATTGTGTCATTTTTTCATCTCCTTTTTAAAACCAATTTACAGTCGTTGGTTTAAAATTTCTACTTTCAATATAAGTTCTAAATTCTTTTACACTTCTACTATCTTCTATTGAAAACTGTTCCGAATCATTATTTATAGTATATCCTCCAACTGAAGTTGAAGATCCTGCTGACATTTTAGTTGCTACTCCAATTAATGCATTTCTCATTTCAAAACTTTCTCTCGTTGAAATATTTATATGAACTCTTGGAAAAATTAATTTTGCTGAAAGAATAAATTTTATAAAATCAATATCATTTATATTATAAAAATCATTCTGAACGTTTAAAGCATTTTTTATTCTTGGAAAGGATATTGAATATTCTACATTTGGATATTTTTTTAATAAATAATCCATATGATATATCATCATAGGAACTTCAATATAAGGATCATTTAGTCCAAGTAAAGCACCTATACTTATTTCTCTAACTCCAGCTTTTATTGCATATTCAATTGTATCCAATCTTTTTTTATAATTACTTTTTAATCCAAATATATGAACTTTTCCATATACTCCTTTTGAATAAGTTTCTTGATACATTGTTACTCCAATTAATCCAATTTCAACTAATTTTTTATACTGTTGTTCATTTAGTGAATAAGTTTCAATTGAAACTTCTTTGAAAAGTTTTTTTAAATTTTTTACAGTATTATAAATGTAATCAAAGGAACTATTAATATGATCTTCACCTGTTAATACTAATACATGTTCTATTCCCATTTTGTACAAAAAATTTGCTTCTTTTAGAATTTGATTAATATTTAATTTTTTTCTTTTTATATTGTTAGTACTTTTAAATCCACAATAAGTACATATGTTCCTGCAATAGTTTGATATATATAAAGGTGCGTATAAATAAACTACATTACCAAAAAATTTTTTATTATTTTTCAAAACCCTCTTTGCCATTATTTCTAATGAATTTGAATGAATTAGTGAAAAGATATCTCCCGCCAAAAAGCTATCTTTTTTTAATATTTTTTTATCAAATTCTTTATTTTGACTTTTTAGAACATAATTATATACTTCATCTACTATATCTGAAAACATATCAATTTCTTCCTATAAAATCAAATAATGGTGAAGAGGCTTGAGCTATTTCTTTTTCTTCAGCTAATCCAGCAAGATATCCCAATCTTCCAGCTTCTACTGAAAGTGAGAATGCTTTTGCCATCTTAACTGGATCATCTGCAATTGATACTGCCGTATTTGCAAGTACTGCATCACATCCAAATTCCATAGCTTGTGCAGCATGTGATGGTTTACCTATTCCAGCATCTATTACTATTTTTGCATCAATTTCATTTAATAAAATTCTAACTAATTCTTTTGTTTTAAATCCTTTATTTGTTCCAATTGGTGAACCAAGTGGCATTATTACTTTTGCCCCATTTTCAACCATTTTTTTTGCATCATACAAATCTGGATACATATATGGAAAAACTTTAAAACCATTTTCACTAAGAAGTTTACACGCTTTAATAGTTTCTTGATTATCTGGCATTAAATATTTTGCATCATTTATTATTTCTATTTTTACCCAATCACTTTTTAATAATTCCTTTCCAACTTTAGCAATTAACAAAGCTTCTTCAGCTGTTCTTGCTCCAGATGTATTTACTATTACTTTAGAATTTCCTACATAGTCAATTAAACTTTCATTTAATCCATCTCTTGATGCTCTTCTCATTGCAACTGTAATTACATCAATATTTCCAAAATCTAAAGCTTTTTTCATTTGTTCATAACTTGCAAACTTTCCACTTCCCATAAAAAATCTATTTGATATTTCTTCACCATATATTTTTAATGGCTCCATCATCCACCTCCTACGACAGTAATAACTTCTATTTTGTCATTTTCATTTAAATTATTTTTATAGTCTTCTTTTTTTAATATTTCATTATTTAAAATTAAAACCACTTTTTTTTCATCTATATTGTATTTTTCTAAAAGATCATAAAAATTAGATTTTTCAATATCTTCTTCTCTTCCATTAAAAATTATTCTCATATACTTAACTCCTTTCTAAAAAAAACATCTCCTGCAAAAAGCAGGAGATGTTTTAATTATTTATTATCTCACGTACTTCCCGCTCCTTACGCTGGTATTAACCAGTTCAAGTTAAAAGGGTTAGAAACTTTCCGTTTCAATCTCAGCTGTGGAATAACAGCACCCCTGTGGGACATAATATTTAATTTTCAAAAAGATTATAACTCTTATTTTTTATTTTGTCAACTTAAAAAATAAAAAATTTCCTTTTAGATTTTTCTCCAGCATTACTATCATAAATCTCTTCAAATTCGGAATTATACATTCTAAAAACCTCTAAAACCTTTGGATTAAAGTGTTCTGGTTTTATTCTTCCATCACCTTCAAGAATAATTTCTGTTGCTTTTTTATGACTAAAACCTTTTTTATATGGTCTTTCAGATCTAAGTGCATCGTATATATCTGCAAGTGCAACTATTTGTGCTTCTATTGGAATATCAGATCCTCGTATACCATATGGATAACCTCCACCATTAAATTTTTCATGATGACAAAGTGCTATATTTAAAGCAGTTTTAAAGTATTTATTATCTTCTAAAATTTTTCTTGCTTCTGTTGTATGTTTCTTTATTATATCAAATTCATCTCTTGTAAGTCTTCCTTTTTTATTTAAAATTCCAATTGGAATAAATATTTTACCAACATCATGCAGTGGGGCAAAATTTTTAATTTCTTCTACAAACTCATAATTTAATCCCATTTTTTCAGCAATAAACTCTGATAAAATACCAACTCTATATATATGATTTCCAGTAACATCATCATGTGCTTCAGATACAATTGCTAATTTATTTGCAAATTTTATATAAGCATTTCTAAATTCTTTATTTTGTCTTTTTATTTTTAAAATAGATTCTCCAATTTCTTTAAAAGCTCTTGATATGGTTATGTCATAACCAAAAAAATCTTTTTTTGAATTTTCTTTTATATCATAAGTTATAGCAGCTACTTTTTCTTGATTAACAAAAAAAGGTATGTATAATGTAGTTTTTATTTTTTTAGTGGCTTCTTTCAAATCTTTTAAAACATTTAAGGGCATGTTGCTCTCATTTTCTTTCATAATATTATTTATTTTTTTTATTTCATTTGATCTAACAGAATAAGATCTATCTAAATCTAAATTTTTTAATATATTTATATCATGTCCTATAGAATCAACAAACTTCCATTTATTTTTTTCAAATTTTTGAATACTACCATAATCTGCACCTAATAAATTTAATGAAGTTCTAAATAGATCTGTTAAAAATAAATCTTCATCAATATTCATATACTCAGAAATATTAGAATTTATATCTATAATACTTTTTAAACTTTCTTTAGCCTTTTTATCTGTAGAAAAAGTTGTAGATAATTTTTGTTTCTCAATTTCTAAATTTTCCAATGATTTTTTTATATCGTACAATTCTTTTTCTAGAGTTTCTTTCAACTTTAAAATTTTTTTGTTCTTTTTTATGTGTTTTTTTCTTGAAAAGAATAACACTATAATGGCAAAAATAAAAAAAGAATAAATATATATATCTTTTTCTATAAGTATAAAGTTATTTTTTTTATTAAAATATTTTTTTAATGTTTTATAATAAATAGAATTTGGATTTTCTTTTATTTTTATAATATAATCATTAATATTTTCTTGAATTGTTTTATCTTTTGCTATTATTCCAAATTTAAATTCAGAAAAATTCAATCTACTTTCAATAAAATTATATTTATTAGCCAATATCAAACCAGCATTTTTAGAAACTACAGCAATATCAATTTTTTTGTTTTTTAATTCTTTAAAAATTTCATCATAACTTTCATATTCAGAAAAAATACACCTAACATTATTTTTATTTAAAATATCCTTTATTTGTTTATAAAAAATGCTATTCTTTTTTACTCCAATCCATTTATTTTTTAAATCAAAAATAGAAATTATAGATTCTGAATTAGTAAAAATTTTCATTGAATCTTTTATAATAAAATTTGAATCAACTAAAGTTGGATATATTATATCCAATCTATTATTAAAAAACATATTATTTATTTTTTCTTTTGTATCATTATAAATAGTTAAATTCCATCCTTTTTCATTTGCAATATCTTTTAAAATTTCTGTAAAAACGCCCGTATTTTCATTAGTATAAAAAGAATTTGGAAAATCACTATAAGTTCCTACTTTTAAATCAAGAGAAAAAGTAGCTAACCCAATAAAAATAACACAAAAATATAAAAGTAATTTTTTCATTGTTTTCCCCCTAAATTAATTTCCCTAGCTAATTATATCAAATTTTTTCTTAAATGCAAATATAAATGGTATAATATAATTGGAGGTTAAAAATGAAAAAAATTTATCAAAAAAAATCTACAAAAAAAAAATTAGAGAAATTAATTGAATACTCTAAAATTGAGCTGGTTGAACAAGGTTTTTCTAAATTTAATTTAAACAAAGTAATTAATTCCTCTGGAATTAGTAAAGCTACTTTTTATAAAAATTATAAGTCAAAACAAAATTTTATATTGATTGTTATAAAAAACATTATAGATGAATTTGTAACTCCATTAAAAGAATTTTTAAACGCTATAAATGATATAGAAGAAATAATTAATTTGATAGAAAATTATAACCTTGATCCACAAAAATTGCTTAAAGAATATCCAATAAAAGATTTATTTTATAATCATGAAACGGCAAAATTTATTAATGAATATTATTATAAAACCTTTGAGAATATAATATTAGAAAAAATAATAATTTCACAAAAAAACGGAACAATTAGAAATGATGTGGATCCTAAATTTATTTTTGAATTTTTAACTTCTATAATAAAAGGTATAGGTCATATGATTGAAGATGATGATTTTAAAAAAATTGTTGATAATTATAAAAAACTTATATTATCCGCACTAAAAACAAATGAGGTGGAAAAATGAAAGCTTTAGCATTATGTACAATAGGGTTAGAAAAAGTAGTAGCAAATGAAATTAAAAGAATGGGATACAAAGTTATTGATTCAAAGAGTGGTATGATATTTTTTGAAACAGATTTAGAAGGTATTTATAAAGTTAATATAAGTTCAAGAGTTGTTGAAAGACTTATGATCGTGTTAAAAGAATTTAGAGCTTATGATTTTGATGATTTATATAATGAAATATTTTCTATAGATTGGAAAAAATATTTATATAAAGATACCAACATTACTATAGATAAAATGAGTAGTAAATATTCAAGGTTATATGGACTTTCAGCAATGCAATCAGTTGCTCAAAAAGCTATATATGAAAGTTTAAAAAAATCATATAATTTAGATGATTGGACAGAAAAAAAATACAATATAAATGTAAGAGTATATACATATAAAGATAAAGTTACTGTAGCACTCGATACTTCAGGAGAACCTCTTCATAAAAGAGGATATAGAAAATTAATAAGTGATGCTCCAATAAAAGAAACCCTTGCTGCAGGATTAATTATTCTATCTGGTTGGAAAAGAAAATACCCTCTTTATGACCCATTTTGTGGTTCTGGAACAATTCCTATTGAAGCTTTAATGTATGCGATGGATTATGCTCCTGGTTTAAAAAGAAAGTTTGGAATAAACAATTTAAAAATACACAATAAAGAATTATTTGAAAAAACAAGAGAATTTTATAAAAATAAAATAAGAACAGATATAGATGTTAATATAATAGGTAGTGATATTGATCCTGAAATTATACGAGTTGCAAAAACAAACCTAAATGAATTAAATCTTGAAAAACATATTACTTTTACAACAAAAGATTTTACTAAAATAGAAAATGAATTAGAAAATGGATTTATAATAACTAATCCTCCTTATGGGGAAAGATTAAATACTAATGATGAAATAGATATTCTTTATAAAAAAATGAAAAAATTAAAAGTTATATTTCCAAATTGGAAGTACAATTTTATAACAACATATAGTAATTTTGATAAATATTTTGAAATGAAATCTAATAAAAGAAAGAAAATACAAAATGGAAAATTAGAAACTTATTTTTATATGTATGGATGATAAATATGAAGAAAATTATACTAATCATTATAATTATTTTAACAATTAATTTATTCTTTTCAAAACAAATTAAAACTCAAAATCTGACTAATATAAATTCTGATAAAATAGTGAATTTACTAAAAACTTTTAATGGATTTGTTGGTTTTGAAATGAGAAGCTTAGATGGGGAAAAAATAATAAATTATAATTCCAATAAATTATTTATTCCAGCTTCTATAACCAAATTATTTACTTGTTTTAGTGCTCTTGAATCTTATAATAAATATTATACATTCAAAACTAAAGTATACTTTGATGAAAAACCAACATCATACTACAGAGGTAATATTTACATAAAGGGATTTGGAAATCCAGTTTTAACTCCTTTAAAATACAAATATTTATTAAATGCTGCCATATCAAATAATAGTATAAAAAAAATTTATGGAAATATAATATTTGATTACTCTTATTATAAAGAAAACGGATTTGGGAAAGGATGGATGTGGGATGACCCTCAACCACAAATTGCAGCATTAAACATATGGCAAGAAAATCATGAAGCATTTAAATATAAAACAGACTTCCAATTAAAAGATTATATTACATATTTAACTACTTCTTATTTACAAGAAATAGGAATTAATTTTTATGGTGAAGTAAAATATGATATAGTACCAAATCAACTAAAGCCTGTATATATTCACTATTCTCCAACATTAAATAAAATATTAAAACAAATGCTTGAAAAAAGTGATAATCAAATTGCCGAACAACTTTTTAGAAATTTAGGAACTATAAATGGAACTGGAAAAATTGATGATTCTATTGAATATGAAAAAAATTTAATTGAAAAAACATTTAAAACATCAAATTTTATATTGAAAGATGGATGTGGTTTATCTATGTATAACTTACTTAGTCCATCATTAATAAATGATTTGATACAGTATATTTTAAACAAGTATAATAGTTTATTTTATGATATATTAGCAACTCCATATGAAGATAGCACTTTGAAAAACAGATTTAACTTTACAGTGTGGGGGAAAACAGGAACTCTTTATTCTGATTCAGCTATTTCAGGAATACTTCAAGCATCTTCTGGAAATAGATATATATTTACTTTAATAGAAAATAACTTTCCATTTCATTATTCAAAAGCAAAAGAATTTGAGAATAAAATTTTAACAACTATATATAAAATATATTAAAAGCCGCTTTAAGCGGCTTTTAAATATTGAATTTTGAATAAATTGGTATACCATTTTCATAAATAGGATAATATTCTCCTTCAATTAAAGGTTTAGCATATCTAATAAACTTATCTGTTATATATAATCCATCTTCTGAAATAAAATCTTTAGGCATATACTTTGTTCCATTAGCAATTTTCGAAAGCTTTACTTTTCCATATTCAACATAATACGGTATATTTGAAACTCTATTTATTGTAACCATATAACCACTTTCACCATCAAGTGCATATTTTACTGCCATCATACCACAATTAATTGCTTCTTTAACATCAGATAGACTCGATATATGTCTACCACTTCTTTGAAGATAATCTGGAATTGCTGTATGTACTTTTAATTTCATATTATTGTGTATAATATCTGAAATTAAAACCCCAGCATTTCCAAGTTGTTTATTTCCAAAAGCATCTGTAAACCCCTTATCAGACAAAAATTTTCCGTTTTTATCTTGAATTCCTTCAGAGACTGTTATGGAACAATATCCATGCTTATTTATAATATTTTCAATTTTATTTAAAATTTTATTTTCGTCAAATGGAACTTCGGGTAATAATATTATATGAGGTCCAAAATTATTATTTAAATTAGCAAGTGCTGTTGATGCTGCTAACCACCCCGCATGTCTACCCATTGTTTCCATGACAAATACTTTTGTTGAATCTGCACACATACTTTTAACATCTAAACTTCCTTCAAGCATAGAAATAGCTAAATATTTTGCAGCAGATCCAAAACCTGGTGTATGATCCGTTTCTATTAAATCATTATCTATAGTTTTAGGAATTCCAATTACTTTTAAATCATACCCTGTTTTTATGGCATAATCATTTATTTTATTTGCAGTATCCATAGAATCATTTCCACCATTATAAAAAAAATATCCAATATTATTTTCTTCAAATATTTTAAAAACTTTTTTTATAGTTTCTTCGTCAGTTAATTTTTTTCTACAAGAACCAAATGCAGCCGAAGGAGTATACTTTAAATTATTTATTTCTTTATCTGCAGAGTCAATAACAATAAATTCTTTATTTAAAACACCGTTTATTCCATTAATTCCAACAAAGACTTTATTTATTAAATTTGAGTCTAAAGATTTTTTAATTACTCCATAAGCAGAAGCATTTATAACACTTGTTACTCCTCCTGATTGTGCATATATAGCATTTTTCATTTTTAGCCCCCTTTTATATTTTGTTTCATAGAATTATGATATCATAGAAATTTTTTAAAGTATATTATAATTATAGGTAAAATTGATATTTATTCATCAATTATATTTGATTATTTATTTTTACTATAATAATTCACAATAATAATAAAATAAAGCATGACATTGTCATGCTTTATTTTATTATTATAAATTCATCTTCATCTTCGATAGTTACATCTTCAAATTCATCTATTGGAACAATCATTCCAAAACCTTGAGAATTTTTAGCTCCTATTCCAGAGTTTAATGCAAAATCCACTAATGTTTTTGAGCCACTTATTTTATAATACCCAGTCCATCCTTTTACTATAACACCTTTATAAAAAAGTATTTTTTCATTTTTTTCAGTTATTCCATAAGGTTCTATATTAAATTCCATATTTTTTGTATCTATTCCTACTAATTCAGCTTTTCTTTTTAAATTTTCTTCTATTAAAACCTTGAAATCTGTAGAATAAGGTGTAAAATAATGAGTGTATCTATTACCACTAGGTAAATTAACAGAAATATAAGTTGTTATTGGAGATAATGTTTTTATTAAAAGATTGTTAGAAATATTTTTTTCAATAATTTTAAAATTCACAAGTTCAAAATAATTTTTTTCTACTCTAAATATATTCTTTTTACTTAAAATATTTATGATAGAATTATTTATTTTTTCAATAGGAGAAGTAAAATAAACCACAAAGTTGCCATTAAATTTTAATCTTTTATTTTCTACTTTAAAATTATCTTCTGGATAAATCCTAGAAAAAGTAAATAATCTTGGGGTTTTTTCTTCCATAAAATCCATTAATGAGTAAAACATACCTTGTAATGGTCTATTATAATGAACAGGTAAATCAACAGTAGCATTATCTTTTGGCTTAAAAGTTATTTTAATTATCATAAAAAAACCTCCTTAATTTTAAAATAATAAATATATTTATATAAAATTATAACAGAAAAAATATTAAATTAATATTGCTTTTATATGTTAAAATAAGCAATAATGATTTTTATCATAATTATTAAATAAAATATAATAATATTTATTTAAATTAAAGTAAAAAAAAGGAGTGATTTTAAAATCACTCCTTTTTTTATTATTTAAAATATTGCTTGTTGTGTTTCTTTATCAAAAGCATGCATCTTATCCAAGTCAAAAACAAAAGTTAATTTTTCTCCAGATTTTACAACTGTTTTTGGATCTACTTTAGCAGTAATTGATTGACCAGATATAACTATATGTAATAAAGTTTCAGCACCAAGAGGTTCTGCAACTTCTATAGTTGCTTCAACTTCATTTGTATGATTTCCATTGTAATATTTTTGATCATAAATATCTTCAGGTCTTATACCAAAAATAACTTCTTTTCCAATGTATTCTTTTAAATTTTCTTTATATTCATCTGGAACTTCAAAAACAATTTTGTCTTCTGTTAAAATTATTTTTCCATCTTTTTCAGTTACTTTCATATTCAAAAAGTTCATTGCAGGTGTTCCTATAAATCCAGCAACAAAAACATTGTTTGGATGATGATATACATCAAATGGATTTCCTATTTGTTGTATATGTCCATCTTTCATTATAACAATTTTATCTGCCATTGTCATAGCTTCAACTTGATCATGTGTAACATAAACAATTGTAGCATTTAATCTTAAATGTAATTTTTTTAATTCACTTCTCATTTGAACTCTTAACTTTGCATCTAAGTTTGATAAAGGTTCATCAAATAAGAAAACTTTAGGATCTCTAACAATTGCTCTACCAACAGCAACTCTTTGTCTTTGACCACCAGAAAGTTGTTTAGGTTTTCTATCTAAAAGATGTTCTATATCTAATATTTTAGCTGCATTTTTAACTCTTTTGTCAATTTCTTCCTTTGGTGTTTTTCTTAATTTTAGTCCAAAAGCCATATTATCATAAATTGTCATATGTGGATAAAGTGCATAATTTTGAAAAACCATTGCTATATCTCTATCTTTTGGTTCTATGTCATTTACAACTTTTTCAGCTATTTTAACAGTTCCACCTGAAATATCTTCTAGTCCTGCAATCATTCTTAATGTTGTTGTTTTTCCACATCCAGATGGTCCTAATAAAACGACAAATTCCTTGTCTTTTATCTCAAAATTTGCATCTTTAACTGCATGAAATCCATTTGGATAAATTTTATTTACATCTTTTAAAAGAACGTCTGCCATAGTTACACCCCCGTTATAAATTATCAAATGTTTCAAAAAATTCCTTTATTTCCTTATATTTTTCAACATCTTCAATTTCAAGCATGGTTAAATCTTTTACTTCATCTAAAAATTCAATCATTTTTACAAATTTTTTATAGTCCATCATAATTACTTCCGGTTTCCCATTTTTAGTTATTATAATATTATCTTTTTTTGATTCTTCAATTACTCTTGAAAATTTTGCTTTTGCTTCTGCAACGCTAAAAAATTTCAGTCTATTCAAATTCATTTTTATCTCCTTATGACTATAATTATAGTCATTTTTTTGTTATTTGTCAAGTTAAATTTTTTATTCAGTAAAATCTATTTTTTTCATAATTCTCAAAATTTCTGATACAGACCAAGCTTGTGAAAAACATCCACGTTTTTCATGTGGCCAATTTCCTTCTAAAATTTCTGGAATTGTACCTCCCCATTCATCGTTAATTCTTATTGAAACTGGATAAAGTAATTCTTTTACTATTGTTTTAGATTCTAAATCGTAATTATTTATTTTTAAAAATGCTTCATAAAAATGTCCTAATAGCCATGGCCAAACATTTCCTTGATGATAAGATCCATCCCTTGTCCATCTATCTCCAGTATAAATACCTATATATCTTGGATCATTTGGACTCAATGTTCTTAAACCATATGGTGTATATAATTCTTCAAAAACCTTATTTACTATTGATTTTTCTTTCTTTTTTTCTAAAATTGAAAATGGTAAACTAACAGCAAAAATTTGATTTGGTCTTATTGAACTATCTTTTTCAAATTCATTCACACAATCATATAAACATTTTTTTTCAACATTCCAAAATGTATCGTTAAATGTTTTTTTTACTTTTTCTGATAATAAGTCATATTCAAAATCTACTTTAATTAAACTTGAAAAAAATTCCATAATTTTTAATGTATTATACCAAAGTGCATTTATTTCAACTGTTTTTCCATATCTTGGTGTAACTGTCCAATTTTCTACTCTAACATCCATCCAAGTTAATTGTGTTTCCTTATTTCCTGCATAAATTAATCCATCTTCAGTCATATGTATATTATAATCTGTTCCATTAACATGATACTTTATTATCTCAATTAATTTATCATAATGTTTTTTTATAAATTCTAAATCATTTGTAGCTTCATAATATTTATACAAAGCATAAAACATCCATAAAGTTCCATCAACTGTATTATAACCACCTGGTTTCCCACTATAATCATCAAATACATTTGGAATTAATCCATTTTTTAAATTCATTAAAAATGTTTCAAAAACTTCTTTAGCTTCATTAAACTTTTTATTTTCTATTAAAAGACCTTCTATAGCTATCATTGTATCTCTTCCCCAATCAGTAAACCATGGATAGCCTGCAAGTATCGTTAATTTTTCTGTACTTTTTCTTTTAGATAAAAATGTATCACTTGCAATTTGAAGTTTATTTATAGTTTTAACTTTATTTATTTTAAATGAATTTAACCTTTCCTTTTCTTTTTTTATTTCTGATTCAATATTTATATTTTCTATACTTTCATTTCCACTAAATACTATATAAACCTTATCTCCTTTTTTCATATGAGCATTTATTTTAACATTTGAATATATTTCTTCATAAGCAAAAAGTCCTCTTTTGTTTTCAACATCATAAAAAACATTGTGTAATGTATGTTCAAAATTTTTTAAAGTCCCATTTGTTTTTAAAAATATCGTATTTAAAAAATTTGTTTTCAACTCTAAATAATTACTTTTCATAACTGTTTTATTTAAAGTAAGTTGTCCCGGAAGAGTATTAGAATGAATATCTCTATCATTAAAATAAGGTATAATTTCTATATCTAAATCTTCACCAAAAACATTTTCATAAACAATTAAAACTATATTTCTATTTTTCAACATTAAAAGCTCTTTTTTTAATAAATTTTTTCCAACCTTAAACTTCCATGAAGGATATCCATAAAAATTATAAGATACAATATTTTCATACCCTTTCTCAATAAATCCATTAGCTGTTTTTAATGTACTCAATAAATAAGTTTTTTCATCACAGTATACTTTTTCTGATATTCTTGAAACTAATATTCTTCTATCTACTGGAGGATTTAATGAAATTGAAAGAATTGAATGATGTCTTCTTGAATTTAATTGTATTGCACTTGAAGATGAAGTCCCACCCAAGCCATTTGAAACCAAATATTCAATTTCTGATAAGTTTTTTAATTCGGCCATTTCATCACCCGCTCTTATCTATTTTTTTTCTTCTTAAACCTTCTTGAATATTATAATAACCATTTTTTATTGCTCTTTTTCCAGTTTGTAAGTTTACTTGTTGTTTTTTTATATTATTCATTTTTTCTTTTATTCCATCTTTTCTTATTTCATCTTTTTTTATAATCTTTTGAATTATTTCTTTTACTCTTTTTTCTTCATTATAAATTTGAAGTTTTTTCAATAATTTAAATCTAAAATCTAAAGCATTATTATACGAAACAAAATCTCCTTTTTTATAAAACAAATCTAACTTTATTTCTATTTTTTCTAATTCATTAATAATATTATCAAGTTCTTTGTCCATTAAATAACACCTTCTTTTTGTTTTTTAAATAAAGTTTTAAATCAAAAACTTCATTTATATTCATTCCCTTTTCCCACCAATAAGGTATTAGTGTATTATTAAAAAGTAATGGATCAACTTCATCTGGTATTATCCCATTTTCAATAAGAGAATCATAATCGGGTGTTTGAGGTATAGGTGTAAATTCATTAACAGTTGGAATTATTCTAAGATTTATACAAAAATCAACCGCATCTTTAACAGATTTAACACTTTGTCCAGGTAAATTTGAAATTATATAAGCACCTATTTCTTCATTTGATATTCCTGCATCAGTTAAATACTTTACAGCATTTATAAGATCTTGATTAGTTACTTTACCACCAGATTTTTTTTGTAAATCCGGATCTGATGTTTCATAACCCAATTTTATTGTTCTAAAATCAGCGGCTGCCATTAATTCAGCTATTTCTTTATTAACTCTATGTGCATGTATTCCATTTGGAAGATGATATCTAACATTATACTTAGCGAGCATTTTTAATAATTTTTTTAAATCTTTATGTAATAAAAAGGCATCATCAAAAAATACAATATCTTTAACATTTTTTTCATTAATAATCTTATTTATCATCTTTTCTATACTATCTACACTTTTATATTGATACTTCCACATTCTTGGAGTAACACAATATGAACAATTATAAGGACACCCAATAGATGAAGTTATCACTACATAAGGAAGTTTTGAAGTATACAATTCATAAGCAGGCATCAATTCTTCAAACCAATTAAACTCAGGAACATTCTCTTTATAAGTACTTAAAGCTTTTCTTATTGGAGATAATCCTGTTCCATTACACACTTTAACATTATATTTAGAAAATATCTTTTTTGCGTGTATAGGATATATATTAGAATACATTCCTCCTAAAAATATTGGAGTATTAGGAAAAATTCCTCTAATTTTTTCAATGGTTTTTAATCCTCCATAATACCAATATGTTAAAGTAACAGATACAAATATTCCATCTATTCCTCGTTCTTTTTGTTTTAATAATTTTTTTATGAATAAATCTTCTGGAAGTCCATAACGTTTAAATTTCCTTGGAATATTTTTTAATATTTCAGGCTTTTCAATTTCAACATTATAAAACTTTCCTGTTCCATATTTCTTGTCTTTAGGTTCTTTAATTTTTATGAGTTCTTCATCATGTCTATCGAGCATATCAATTAATTCAACATTGTGTCCTAATTTTTTTAAAACAGAACCCACATACAATAACCCTATAGGTTTCAACCAAAAATCATAAGCTGCAGAATCGTAAATCCAAGGATTTACAAGTAAAAAATTCATTTTTCACCTCTTTTTATTTCTTTTAAATAATATAAAATTCCTTTTAAAGTAAGGTTCGAATCATAATTTTCAAAAGATTTAGAAAATTTTTTTAATGATTTTCCCATTCCACCGGTTGTTACTATCTTATAATCCGTATTAGTTTCTCTTTTTATTTCTTCAATAATTCTTTCTATTCCAAATAGAGTTGTCTTTAATACTCCTATTTGTATATTATCAATAGTATTTTTACCTATTGAATATTTTGGAACTTTTAATTCTACTTGAGGTAACTTTGCTGTATTGGAAAATAAAGCAAGCATAGAAGTTTTAAAACCAGGAATTATTGATCCACCAATAAAATTTCCTTCTTTTAAAACATCTATTGTTATAGCAGTTCCAAAATCTATTGCAATAACATTGTTACCATATTCTTTTTTTGATGCGATTATATTTGAAATTCTATCAGCCCCAACCTCATTTGGATAATCAACTAAATATTGTATTTTTAATACTTTAGTTTGAGCATTCACAAAGCATAACTCTGTATTAAAGTATTTTCTAACAAAATTTTGAAATATAAAATTTTTTGAAGGTACAACTGAAGAAATACCTACATCTTTTATTTCTTCCATATTTATTTTATTAAACTTAAAAATATTGTATAATTTTGAAAATAGTTCATCTTCACTTTCAATGTTTTTAGTACCAATTCTCCATATTTTAAAATCATTATTATTACAATAACCAACAACTGTGTGTGTATTTCCAACATCAAATAAAAGCTCCATATTTCACCTCTTTATATTATTTTAGAAGCAGCTTTTCTTAATCTATTCATGATAGCAATACCTATCCCTTCATCTTTTAAACTTTCAATTATAATAGCATCATGTGTTTTATCATACTTTCTTAAAAGTGCAAATAATTTCACTGCAAATTCAAAATAATTT
The DNA here is from genome assembly GCF_014701195.1 of Tepiditoga spiralis. Lineage (NCBI taxonomy): Bacteria > Thermotogati > Thermotogota > Thermotogae > Petrotogales > Petrotogaceae > Tepiditoga > Tepiditoga spiralis. Next base: position 1,683,852 of record NZ_AP018712.1, on the reverse strand, counting down.
TTGTCTATTATTTCATAATCAAACCCATCATTTTTTATAAATTTTAAATTTTCTTTCAAAATAAAAAAAACAGGTTTCTTAAAATTTTTTATATCATTTTTAAAATCTTTAGAAAAATCTTTTACCAAAATAACTGGTTTCTCAGGAGAATAATGCCTATATTTCATACCTGGAGCTATTGCTATATCAGCTTCTTTTTTACCATAAATAAAATCTGGAACTTCAATCTTTCCAAAAATATCTTTTAATTTTTCAGGAGATATAGGGCCTGGTCTCAATAAAACTACATTTTTTTTAGTTAAATCTATAACTGTAGATTCCAATCCAAAATCAGGATCATCTGAAGTAATAATATAATCAACTCGATTATTCATCTCTTCAATAACATCTTTAGATCTTGTTAAACTCGGCTTTCCTGAAATGTTTGCACTTGGAGCTGCAATTGGAACTCCTGCATTTTTTATTAATTCTCTTGCTATTGGATGAGCCGGTATTCTTATAGCAACAGTTTCTCTATTAGCAGTGACTATATCTGGAACTATTTCTTTTTTTATTAAAACAAAAGTTATTGGTCCTGGAGTTATTTTTTTTATTTTATTTAATAATTCTTCATTTATATAAGCATATTTTTTTATATCTTCAACATTTGAAAGATGTAATATCAAAGGGTTATCAGATGGTCTTCCCTTAGCTTTATAAATTTTTTTTATTGCTGTTTCATCTAAACCATTTGCACCAAGCCCATAAACAGTTTCTGTTGGAAAAATTACAGTTTTACCATTTTTCAAAGCTAATCCTGCTTCTTTTAATTTATCATTATTTAAATTTAAAGAATCAATATTAAATATTTTTGTCATAATAATTTACCCTCCATATTCTTTACAATCAATTCTATCAAAAAAAGTATATAATTTATGTAAAAGTATCTTTAAGATGAAATTTTAATATCAAAAAAATTGTTATTTTTAGAGTATAATATATTGAAATAAAAAATGAGGTGATAAAAATATCAAAAACACTTTTTGTATTTTTTATAACACTATCTATTTTCACATTTTCATTTAATTCAAAAAAATTATATGTTCCATTTATATATCAATTAACTGATATTAATTTAAACAAAATTACTAATTATTATACTCCAAAATTTCTAGTAATAGATTATTCTAAAGATGGAAGTGATGAAAAAAAATTTACTTATACTGAAATTAAAACTTTAAAAACTCTAAATATAAAACCATTAGCTTATTTAAGTATAGGTGAAGCAGAAGATTATAGATATTATTGGAAAAATTCCTGGTATGATGATCTTCCTGATTGGATAGATAATGAAAATCCTCGTTGGACTGGAAATTATAAAGTTAAATATTGGGATAAAAGTTGGAAGAAGATTATATTTAATTATTTAGATAAAATTATTTCTCAAGGATTTTCTGGTGTGTATTTAGATATAATAGACGGATATTACTATTTTTCAGAAAAAGGATATAATACAGAAAAAATTGCTCATGAAATGATTAAATTTGTAATTGAAATTGCAGAATATGCACGAAAAAAAAATAAAAACTTTTTAATCGTTCCTCAAAACGGAGAATCAATTTTAAAATATGATTATAATAATAAATATTTAAACACTATTTCTGGACTTGGGGTTGAAGATTTATTTTATTATAAAACAAATAAAAATTCAAAAAAATATGTAGAATCTCGCTTAAATTATATATTAAAAATAAAAAATTCTGGAAAATTTATTCTTGTAACTGATTATGTATATAATCCTATATCTCCAAATAAAAATATTATATTAAATTTTATAAATCTATGTAAAAAATATAATTTTTTGGGATATCCTGCAAATATTAATCAAGAATTAAACAATATTTCTAATGCGTTGAAATATTATAAATAATAAAGAGGTGGTATTTTATGAAAGTTATAAAAAATATTTCAGAAATGAAGAAAATATCTAAAAAATTAGTATTAGATAAAAAAAGTATTGGTTTTGTTCCAACTATGGGATACTTACATGAAGGTCATTTATCTCTTGTAGAAAAAGCAAGAAGTGAAAATGATATAGTAATAGTTAGTATCTTTGTAAATCCTACTCAATTTTCACCTAATGAAGACTTAGATAAATATCCAAGAGATTTAGAAAGAGATGAAAATTTATTAAAACCATACAACGTAGACTATATTTTCAATCCAGAACCAAATGAAATGTATCCAGAAAATTATTCAACATATGTTGAAGAAACTATTTTAAGTAAAGGGCTTTGTGGTGCTTCCAGACCTACACACTTTAGAGGCGTAACTACAATAGTAAATAGACTCTTTAATATAGTTAAACCAACAAAAGCTTATTTTGGTCAAAAAGATGCTCAACAATTTAGAGTTTTAAGAAAAATGGTAAGAGATTTAAATATGGACGTTGAACTCGTAGAAATGCCTATAATAAGAGAAAAAGATGGGCTTGCAAAAAGTTCAAGAAATATTTATTTAAACGAAGAAGAAAGAAAACAAGCTTTATCTTTAAGCAATTCCTTATCTCTTGCAGAAAAATCAATAAAAAATGGAATAACAAATGTTAAAGAATTAATTTCTATGATGGAAAAAAATTTTAAAAATTATCCCCTTGCTAAAATTGATTATATTGAAATTAGAGAAGAAGATGAGTTAAAACCTTTAATTGATGTAAAAAACAAAAAAATTATAATTGCTTTAGCCGTATATTTTGGAAAAACAAGATTAATAGATAATAAAATTATTAATTGTTAGACAATATGAAATTTTTTTCAATATCCCTTATTAAATTGCTCTCAAATCTTTGAAATATCTTTAAATAGATTAGACATTAAAAATAATTAGTGATAGAATCTCTGTAGAAAAAATTCACTATTTTGGGGGTAATAAAATGAACTTACAGAAATATAATGGAGATATTTCAAAAATTGATTTTTTAGATTTAATGATGTTGGATATCTCTGGAAATATTCATCATGTCTCAATACCAAAAGGTTATATTTCTAAGAAAATTTTTAATGAAGGAATTGGATTTGATGCTTCAAATTTTGGATTCGCACACGTAAACAAATCTGATATGGTAGCAATTCCTGATATGGATACTGCTTTCTTAGAAATAAAAGATGAATTCAATATATTACATGTGTTATGTAATGTTGAAGATCCATTTACTGGCAATATTTTTGAACAATATCCAAGAAATATTGTAAAATTAACTCAAAAATACTTAAAAGATAATAATATTGCAGATGATGCAAAAATGCTCGTTGAATTAGAAATGTATGTTTTCGATAATGTAGAATACTCAACGAGTGAAGATCATTCTTATTATTCATTAGAAAGTGAAGAAGGATTAGGAGATAATTATAATCTTTCTCCAAGAATGGGATTAAAAAAAGGATATCATGGACTCTATCCAAAAGAAAAATATTTTTCTTTTAGAAATAATGTTGTTTCTACATTAGAAAAAGCAAATATACCAGTGAAGTATCATCATCATGAAGTAGGCCTTGCTCAACTTGAAATAGAATTAAACTTTATGAGCCTTTTAAAAGTAGCAGATAATGTTAGTCTTGCAAAATGGATAATAAAAAATATAGCAAATGAAATGGGATTATACGTAACTTTTATGCCAAAACCAATGTATAAAATGCCTGGAAACGGTATGCACGTACATCAATTCTTAGAAAAAAATGGAGAATCTATATTTACAGGCGATGCTCTTCATGGATTAAGTGAAACTGCTCTTTATTATACTTGTGGACTTTTAGATCATAGTTTAACAGGTTCATTACTTGCTTTTACAAATCCAAGTACAAATTCATTTAGAAGATTGGTACCTGGTTACGAAGCTCCAATAAGTGCAACTTTTGCAAAGGGTAGTAGAAGTGCAGCAATAAGAATACCTGGATATTTAAAAGGTAAAGACATAAGAATTGAATATAGAACTGGCGATGCAACTGCCAATATTTATTATATGGCATCTGCTATGGTTCTTGCTGGAGTAGATGGTATTAATAAGAAGGAATCTCCAGTAGATAAAGGATATCATTCTGCTGAAGAAAAATCAGATATGATCTTTCCATTGAATCTTGAAAAAGTTCTCGAAGGCTTAGAAAAAGATAAAGAATATCTTTTAAAAGTATTTCCAGAAGGATTAATAAAAGACTGGATAAAATTAAAGAAAGAAGAAGCAGCATATGTATACAATGCACCAACACCACAAGAATTTGAATTATATTTCTAATAAATAGCAGCCTAGCTGCTATTTATTATTTATTAAATTTTTATAATCTTTTCCAAATATAGCAAAATATATTGTTCCTAATAAACCAAATAAAAAAGCTACTAAAAAATTAACTACTGGAGAAATATTCCATAAAAAAGCACTCATAAATACAGCTATTGAAACAATAACATCTCTTATAAGATAATAAATTCCAAAAGTTCCAGCTTTCTCATCTTCAGGTGAAAAATCCATTATCATAGATTTTCTTGTAGGCTCTCCAAATTCTTTTAATCCCCTTATAATAAAAGCAAAAATAAGTATTTTAAAGCTTTTTGAAAAAATTAATACTAATGGAAATAATGTAAAAAATATAAATGTAGTTAATACAAATGGCTTTTTACTATTTTTATCTGCAAAATATGCAACTGGAATATATATTATTACAGAAGTTATCATTTCAATTGTAGTTAAAATACCAAAGTCTATAGTAGTTAATCCATTATTTTCAACTACCCATACAACAACAAATGCATAAGGAATTTGTTCTGCAAATCTTATTAAAATATCTGATATCAATAAGATTTTTAAATTACCTTTAATGTTTTTTAGCATATCTAAAAATTTAATTGATTCTTTATTTTTTTGCTTATCTTCAACAAAAAAATAAACTATTATTATTGATATAAAGGCAAAAATTAAAGCTATAATAAAAGCTATTCTCATACCTTTTATTGTTCCATAAATACTCATAAGGCTTCCACCAACTATAGGTCCTAAAGCCATTGGAATACGTCTTACAAGCGAATGGATAGACACTCCCATAGCACGTTTATTTTTAGGAACAACATTTGAAACAAGGCTCATTACAGCTGGTAAAGATATTGCTGTCCAAGATATAAATAAAAAAGCAGCCAAAATAACTATTTGCCATGTTGGAAATATAATAACTAAAGCATAACCTATCATAGCTATCAATGTAAAAACTATTAAAGAATTTTTATATCCTATTTTATTACTTAAATACCCACCTGGAAAAGAATAAAGGGCACTCAAAAGATTGTCCATACCATTTAAAAATGCTATTGAAACTGTAGATCCTCCAAGTGCCAATAAATAAATTGGTAGAAATCTTTCAGACATTTTTTCTCCCATTCCAACTAACATAACCATTATGAGCATAGAAAAAATGCTATTATTAATTGCAAAAAAATTTTTTAAATTTATTTTTTTATTATTCATAAAAATATATTATTTACTTTTTTTAGCCATTTCTAATTTTAATACAGCATATAATGCATCATATACTTTAAATTGTTTTTCAAGGTTTTCATAATCATCTGGAAACATCAAAGAAAATCCTCTTGCTATTGCTTCAAGTCCAGGTGCATATGGATTGCTTTCAATTTTTCCAGTATCAGCAGCATTTACTACTTCACCTAAGGCTCTAAGTGCAGGATCATTTAAATTATATTTATCTAATATTGAAATAAATGTACAATGACCGTCTTTATGACCTAATTCTACATCTTTAACATCAAATGGTATAGCATTTTCTTTCTTTGCTATATCCATAACTAAATCTCTTGCAACATAAAATATTTCTGCATTAACATCAACAAATCTTTTAATTAACCAAGGACAAGCAACTCTATCTACATGGACATGTGCTCTTGTAACCCACCTCATTTTTATTCCCCCTTTTTATTAAAAATTACATAGTTTCATATCATTTTTCTTTATTCTTTTGAACGTACATTTTTTGAGCTATTTCATCGAGTTCTTTTATTTCTGATAACTTCATTTCATAATTATAATTTTCTAATTTTCTTTGTTTTAATTTATCTAATATATCTTTTTCTTTTTTTGCTTCAAGATAATCTTCTCGAGCACTTTCTTCTTCTCTTAACTTTATTTGATAAAGTTTTATTAATTTAACTCTTTCTTTTTTTAAGTATTCTCTATATTCTATTAATTGTTTAAATCTCATTGGAGATACTGAATAGGTTAGTTCATTATTAAATGAACTAACAAAACCATCTATTTTTTTATCTATTTGTTCTATTTGTTCTTCAACTTCAATTCTTTCTTTAACCTTTTTTTTAAATTCATCTTTTGCCATTTCTTCAAATTTTTTTCTCAAATCCATTAATCTTTGAAGGTTAAAGATAAATTTCATTAAATCATCTCCATTATTTTATACCATATCTATCTAATTTATAATACAAATTTCTAACTGTAATACCTAATTTTTTTGCTGTTTCTGTTTTATTACCATGACAAACTTCAAGTGTTTCAATTATTATTTTTTTTTCATACTCTTCCAAAGCATCCTTTAATTTTTCATATGTTTTATCATTATTTTCTGTAATATCTGGAATATGAGAAGAGGTTACTATTTTATCTTCTGGATCCATATTCAATAATGATCTATCTATTATATTTTCTAACTCTCTTATATTTCCTCCCCAATTATAGTTCATAAGTTTTTTTATAGCATCTTCCGTAAAATCATAGATAATTCTTCCATATTTTTGATTTAAATAATGTAATTTTTGTTTTGCCATAAGAGGTATATCTTCTTTTCTTTCTCTTAAAGGAGGAATTTTTATTGTAACTACAGATATTTTATAATATAATTCTCTTGAAAATTTACCAAGAGTTACTAGTGTTCTTAAATTTTCAGTTGTTGAAAATATAAATTTAACATCAGGTTTTATATCAAAATATCTTGAATCAAATTCATTTTCTTTTAATAATTTTAATAATTTTTCTTGAGTTTCAAAAGATGCTAAATGAACATTTTCTAAGTATAAAGTTCCTTTATCTGCATTATATATATAACTATTTTCTCCAAATAACAAATCAATTTGTTTTTCTTTTGTTAAGAGAGAAAAATTTATTCTTAAAAAAGGATTATCTTTTCTTCTACTTGAATTATGAATTGCTTGAGCCATAACTTCTTTTCCAACACCATATTCTCCAACTAATAAAACATTTACTTTAGACTGAGCAGCTTTTTGAGCTTGTTTTATTGAATTTTGCATTATTAAAGATTTTGCTACAATATCTTCAAAAGAATACTTGGCTTTTTCTTTTTTTAACATCCTTTTTGTTGCTTCAAGCTCATTTCCAAGCCTTTTTAATTCAGATATATCATGTATTACAGCTACGCTTCCTCTAAATTCATTTTTAACGAAAATAGGAGTAACACTTGCAATAACATCTTTTTTCCCTTCAACAACTTTTAATTTAACATTAAATAAAGGTTTTTTTTCTTTAGCACATCTTATATGTAAGCTTTCTCCTTCTGCAATATCAATAGTGGCTGGTTTTCCTATAACTTCTCTTGGAGTTAAACCAGTTATCTTTGTATAAGCTCTGTTAACCATTATTACTCTTCCTTCTTGATCTGCAACAGAAATTGCATCTGAAGTATAATCAATTATGGAAGTTAACAATGCTTCTATTTCTTTTAAATTTGTAACTTCTTCTGCTAATTTTTGTATAGAAGTTACATCTCTAAATACAGCTACTGCAGCAATAACTTCATTTTCATCATTTTTTATAGGCGTCCTTGAAGTTATAATAACTTTATTACCCAAGTTTTGTAATCTATCTATTTCTCTTTCACCAGTTCTTAAAATATCATGAAGCCTAGTATTTGGAACTACATCAATTACATTTTTCCCCAATATTTTTTCTTTGTTATCTAATTCAAGAATATCTTTTGCTGATTTATTTATAAATATTATTTTTTCATATTCATCAATTGCAATGACACCTTCTTGAAGTTGATCAATAATATTTTTTATTAATTCTTCTGTTGTCATTTCCCACCTCAATCCCCTAATAATTTATGATGTTGTATCCATCCATTTTTTAATTCTAAATTTTTCATTAATTCAACAACTTCATCATACTCTTCTCTTTTTAAAAATCTTGATAACTCTTTTGTTTCTCTTGCTTTATAAACTGGTACATACTGATCCATTAAGCTTATATGTAAATCTTCTGATAAATCATACTTTATAAACTTCAAAGCTTCTTTTGCTTGCCTTATATTATTTGGTAATACTAATATTCTAAGTATTATTCCTCTTTTTAAGATATTGTTTTCAATAATAAAATCGTTACTTATTTGATTGTACATTTCAATTAAAGATTTTTTTGAATTAGTCCAATAATTATCTACTTTTGAATATTTTTTACCTATAATATTTGATGTATATCTTATATCCGCTAAATATATATCTACAACATCTTTTAAATATTTTAAAGTATCTTGCTTTTCATATGATGATGTATTCCAAACTATAGGTAATTTAAACCCTTCTTCTATAGCCATTATCAACGCATCAAATATAAATGGTAAATATGGCGTTGCTGTTATTAAATCAAGATTAGAGGCTTTTTTTTCGTTTTGTAATTCCAAAAATATTTCTTTTAATTTCTTAACAGATATATACTTTCCATTTCCTTCTTGACTAAATTTAAAATTTTGACAATAAATACATTTCATATTACATCCACTAAAAAAAACACCACCTGCTCCAGTACTTCCTGTTAATGGTGGTTCTTCACCTGGATATAAAACATATTCTGATATTTTAATCTTATCATTAGCTAAACAAAAACCAATATTATTTTTTCTATTTACTTTACAATTAATTGGACATAAATCGCATTCAGTTAATTTTTTATATAATTCATCTCTTCTTTTATGTAATTCACCATTTTTATATAATTTTATATACGATGGTTCAAAAGGCACAACATTCATCTCCATATTCTATATCATAGTTTCTTTTAATACATTCTTTTATTACAGAGTTTACAGGTTGTACTAATTTATCGACATAATCAATAGCTTTTAATTGTAAGTTTAATCTATAAGATCCTTTAGGCTGCATACAGCCCAAAGTTATGGTATGATTACTAAATTCTTTTTTTGTTGTTTTTATTATTTCTATTACTTTGTCAAGTTCTGGTGGATTATTATTTTCAAAAAAACTTCCTTTTGTTGGTATAAAAACAATAAAAATTATTTCATCTATATAATCTTTATAATTTTTTAATTTTTTTAAAGCATCATTTTCATGTGTAAGTTTTCCACCATTTAAACCTATAGTTATATGTGGTTTAACTTTCAAATTATTTTTTAATAATAATTCAAAGGTTTCCCACATTTCTTTAAACTTATTTATTTTATACACATCAATCATTGTTTGTTTGTTTCCTACTAAGTCATAAGAAATTGTATCAGCAATATTTTTGATTTTTTCTATTTCTTCTTCTTTTATAAATCCCGTATGAAAATTATACTTTATACCATACTTTTCTTTTATTTTTAAAAGTTGTTTTGAAAAATTATAGGCTGGTACTTTTATTTCTTCATTCATCCCACCACTCATTAGAAAAGAAGTATAACCATTTTTTATTAGATCTTCAATATCATTAATTTTTTTCATATCTTTTAAATAATGTTTATTACAATGATTACAATTTAAATAACAATATTCTCCAGTTACAGAAATTGATTTTGTTTTCTTTAAATTTATTAATTTAATTTTCTTCATTTTTTGTAAGCCTTTCACAAGCTTTTTTTGCTGCAAGTTGTTCTGCTATTTTTTTTGAATGGCCTTCACCAATTCCATAAACTTTTTCTTTTACTATGACTGCTATTTTATAGTATTTATAATGCGAAGGTCCTTCAGAATTCATAATTTTATATTCAGGTAATACTTTAAAAACTTCTTGTGTTATTTCTTGTAATCTTGTTTTATAATCTAAAAATAATTCGCCTTTTATTGCTTTTTTTATATACTTATTTAATATATTTAAAACATAATCTTTTGTAAAATCAAATCCAAGAGATAGATATATTGAAGCTATATGTGATTCCATTGCATCAGATAATATAGAATGTTTTTCTCTACCACCATGTTTATCTTCTCCTAACCCTAAAAATATATATTTATTTAAATTTATTTCTAATGCAGCTTCAGCTAAGATTAATTCACTTCCAACAGTAGCTCTTATCTTCGACATATCTCCCTCTGAAAGGCTATAATTATTATAAAGGAACTCGGAGATTATGAGTTCCAACACTGAATCTCCGAGAAATTCTAATCTTTCATTAGAATTAATTTTTCTTCCTTTATTTTCTTTTTCAAACACGTATGAAGTATGACATAGTGAAACAAATAATAGAGTTTTGTTTATTGAATCAGGCAAATTCATTTCTTTTATCATTTTATTTATTTTTTTTTCTTCCATTTTCGTCATTTTTATACTGTTATCCTTCACTTCATTAACTCCTTAATTTTTTTAATTAAAGACTCTACATCCATTCCAAAATATTTTAATAAATATTTAATAGATCCTGATGGTGCATATTCATTAACACCCATATTTATAATTTTTTTAACTTTTAATCCATTTTCTACTATTAATTTAGAAAGTTCATTAGCAATTCCACTATTTACATTATGATCTTCATAAGTTATTACAATATTATCTTCTATAAATTCTTTTATTTCTTCTACATTTATAGATAATGGTGTTGATAAGTTAACAACAGAAATATTTATACCTTCTTTTTTTAATTCATCTGCAGCATTTACAGCCATATTAGCAAAACTTCCATATGTAAATATAGTCAAACCTTTTCCTTTCCTAAATATATCTGCTTTACCATATTCAAATTCATAATTTTCATTAAAGAATATTTCACCATTTTCATTTAAAATAACTGGTATTTTAGATCTTCCCATTGCAGTAATAACATTTCCTTCATGAGAAGCGGCATATCTTATTGCCCTATCAGTTTGATTAGGATCAGCAGGAACTATTAATTGAGTGTTGTACATATTTCTAACTAAACCTATATAATTTATTGCATGATGAGTTTTTCCATCTTCACCCACATCAATACCACAATGAGTTATCGCTGTATTAAAATTTGTATGATTTATATCATTTAATCTTTGTTGATTGAAAACTTCATCTAGTCCAAAAACTCCAAAATCAGTAAAGAAAGTTAATACTCCACAAGTTGACATAGCTCCACCTATAGTAGCTGCATTATGTTCTTGAATTCCAATTTGTACATAACCTTCTGGATTTACTTTTTCAAATTTTGCAAGTTTAACAGATGGCTTCAAATCACAATCAATTGTGACAACAGGGAACTTATCTTTATTTAAAACTGCTAAATCAGCAACAGCATTTCCCCAAGCAGATCTATTATCAGTAGTAGTTTCTCTTGTATACATAATTGGTTTTCCAGTATTTACATCAAGTTTTACATTATTATAATTATGAGAATCTCTTTCAAGAGTAAGTTTATTTCTCATTTCAATGTATTTTTTTACATCGTTTTCTACATTTAATTCTTTTAATGCTTTTTCTAATTCAGTTTCATTTAATGGTGAACCATGATACTCGTGTCTGTTTTCCATAAATGAAACATCTTTACCTATTATTGTTTTTGCAATAATAGCTGTTGGTCCCAATTTATAATTTTCAGCACTTTCAAGTGCTGCATTTATTTGTTCAAAGTTATGACCATCTATTTCAATTATATTCCAGCCAGCAGATTTATATTCACTTGCTATATCAACATATAAAACATCTCTTGCTCTACCAGAAATTTGAATATCATTGTAATCAACTATAACCGTTAAATTATTTAAATTTTCTTTTTTTGCAGTTCTTCTTGCTTCTGCTATTTGACCTTTTGGACTTTCACCATCACTAGAAAGCACATAAACTCTTGAATTATTATTTAATTTTTTTGCTGCAAGTGCCATACCAACTCCAGCAGATAATCCTTGACCAAGATTACCAGTAGACCATTCTATACCAGGTATACCTCTTGTAACATGTCCTTCAAAAATACTTCCTGGATGTCTAAAACCAGCTAAAGCTTCTTCTATATTAAAAAATCCTAATCTTCCAAGTGCTGCATAAACACCAGGAGAAGTGTGGCCATGACTTATTATTGTTTTATCTCTATTAACATCAAATGGTTTTTCGGGATTCATATTTGCTCTATTAAATACGGATAAATAAATATCTATTGAAGACATTGATCCACCAGGATGACCTGATTTTGATACATATGTCATCTTCAAAATATCTCCTCTACAAATTTTTGATAATTTTTTTAACTCTGAAATACTTTTTTTCATATTACACCTCCATTAGTCTTTATCATTTTTATTGATTGATTTAAAATATTCAAAAGGTATTTTTAATAAAATTGGTTGATTATCTTTTATTAATTGTAAAGTAACTTCTTTCAAAAAAACATTAACAGTAACTACTCTTGCAGGTTTCCCTTCATATTCTATGGTTGTATTTTCATATGGAACATCTTTTAATATTTCTTCATAAAAGTCATTTTCATACTTCAAACAACATAATAATTTACCACATCTTCCAGATATTTTAGCTGTATTTATCATCATTTGTTGTGTTTTTGCAAGTTCCATTTTTATTGAATCAAACTCTCTTTTATATCTTGCACAACAAGCAATTTGTCCACACAAACCCAAAGAACCTTTAATTTTTACTTCATCTCTAATTCCTATTTGTCTTAATTCGATTCTTAACCTATACTCTTTGGCTAATTCCTTTACTAAATCTCTAAAATCAACTCTTGCATCAGCACCAAAATATATTACAAGCTTTGTTCTATTTAAGTTATACCTTGAATATAAAACTCTCATTTTTAATTTTAATTCTTTTGCTTTAATTTTTGTAAATTCAGTTACTTCTTTTGCATCATTTTCGTTATTTTTTAATACTTCCATATCTTCATCATTAACTTTTCTTATTATTGAATTAGGTTCATATCCAATATTTTCAAATGACATACTTTTAGGACCCAAAACTATTTTTCCAAAATCTTCTCCCATATCACTATTTATTATTACCATATCCCCAACATTTAAAGTTTCATCACCCATATATGAAAAATAATATATTTTTTCTAAATGTGAAAGCTCAACTCCATAAACCTCTGCAGTAAGATCTATCATATTTTCCTCCTATTTTTTATATATTTGTCTTAAACGTATAAAATGCGTGTAAATTTCCATATTAAAATTGTAATTAGACACTCTACTATTTATTATACCATTAAAATAAGTTAACGTATCTAAAGCACAAGAAACATCAAATTTATAGTTTTCAATACCTAAAAATTCTATTAAATTTAAATTCCACATATACTTCCATTTTGAAGTCATTTTTGAAACAAGTGTATCTCTTATTAAAATACTGGATAATTTTGATATATTCTTTAAAAAGGACAATTTTTCTACATCATTTTTTATTGAATTTATTTCATCTAATTTATCAATAAAATCTATTTCTTTTAAATTGAATAAATATTTTAAAATTTTAAAATATGCAAATGTTTTTATCATATTATTTTTTTCATTATTTTCAAAAGTAAGAGTTTTTAAATAAAATTCAAAATCTTTTTCATCTATAATATAATTTTCTATTATATCATTTACTTCTTCTTTTGTGTTAGATAAAATATAATTAGCTATTCCATAATCATATTTAATAAAAAGTTTAACATATCTAATATTATCTTTAAATTTATTTTTCAGTTGTTCATATAAATCACTTGAAATGCTTACATTAACCTTAAGCATTCTACTTTTAATTGTATTTATAACATTATTCCAATTATTTGTCGTTCCTATAACAATTGCATAATTAGGAGGTTCTTCAATTATTTTTAGCATAGCATTTGCAGATTCTAGCTTCATGCTATGTATATTATTTATAATAACTATTTTTTTATCTGAATAATTTGGTTTATAAGACAAAAATTCTTGTAATTCTCTTATTTGAGAAATTTTTATATTCCCATTTTTGGGTTTAATATCTAATAAATCAAGTTTATTAAAGTTTTTAACATTATTCAAAGATTCCATAACAAAAATTCTGTTAAGTTCATTAAAATCAGAAACAATACATAATGAGGTTCCTTTATAATTATTTAAATTTAATATTTTCATATAAAAACCTACCTATAGAGATCTAATAATAATCCATTTATTTCTTCTACCTTTGATGCATAAAAAAGAGTATCTTTTTCTTTATTCATAATTGCATCAGTTATACTTTGAATTTTTTGATCAACAACTTCTGCAATAATGTGTAATCTTGGGATATCATCATCAAGATTTAATCCTTCTCTTACCTTATATATACTTTTTTCTATTTTCTTTAAATACTCTTTTATTGATCTCTTATACTCTTTTAAATTTCTTTGTGTGGGAGATCGAACAAATCTATTTCCTAAATCTAAAATACTATCTACTAATTTTTTTAATTCTTTTTCTGATATTTCATATTCAGTATTTGTTAATATATCAAAAAAACCTGAATTTTCAGCAGTTTTATGAATGCTTTTGGTACCTTTTTTTTTGATTTTTTTTGATTTTTTACTATTATTTGGTTTGTTATTATCTCCCATAGGATTAATAAACAATTTAATCACCAAAACTTTCTTTTATTATTTTTAATATTTCTTCCTTAATATTTTCTTTATTTACCATATTTAATAACTTTCCTTTTTTATATAAAGCTAATTTATTTTTAGATCCTGCAATTGCTAAATCAGCATGAGAAGCTTCTCCAGGTCCATTAACAACGCATCCCATAACTGCTATTGTATAATCTTTTTTTACTTCAAAATCTTCAACAATAGACTTAATATAAAGTGCAGTTTCTTCAACATTGTACTCTGTCCTTGCACAAGTTGGGCAAGCTATAACTCTTATACCTTTTTTTAATCCCAATAAAGTTAATAACTTCTTTGCTGCAATTACTTCTTTTATTGGATCACCAGCCATAGAAATTCTTATAGTATCTCCAATATTATTTAAAAGCATAGATCCAATACCAGCAGAAGATAAAATTAAAGAATCTTCATAAACACCTGCCTCTGTTATACCAACATGTAATGGATAATCTACTTTTTCTTTTACATATTTATTTGCCAAATAAGTTTCCCTTGCATCAGAAGATTTCAAAGAAATAACTATATCATTGAACTCTTCATTTTCTAATAATTTAACTTCTTCAAGTGCACTCTCGGCAATTGCCTTCCATCTATCTAATTTAATGAAATTTTTATCTATTGACCCAGAATTTGCACCAACTCTTATAGGGATTTTATATTCTTTTGCAACCTTTACAACTTCTTTTACTTTTTCTTTAGATCCTATATTACCTGGATTCAATCTTATTTTTGAAATTCCTGCTTTTATTGATTCAATTGCAACTCTATAATCAAAATGAATATCAGCTATTAAGGGTATATTAGTATTTTTTAAAATTTCTTTTAAGGGATTAATATCTTCTAATGTTCTAACTGATACTCTTACTAATTCTGCTCCAGCATTACTTAAATTAATTATTTGTTTTACTGTTTTTTCTACATCAGCCGTATTAGTATTTGTCATACTTTGAATACTTATTGGATGATTTCCTCCAATATAAACATTACCAACTTTAACTTCTTTTCTTGAATACATATTTATTCTCTCCTTAAAAAAATCTAAAGATATCTTGGAATATTATATAAATTCCAAAAGCAAATAAAATAAAAAATCCTACCGTATGAATTATTGCTTCAATCTTTGGATTTATTTTTTTTCTTGTAATCATTTCAATCAATGAAAAAACTATTCTTCCACCATCTAAAGCAGGTAAAGGCAATAAATTTATAATTCCTAAATTTAATGTAATTAAGGCAATTAAGCTTAAGAGTTGTTGTATTCCTTCTTTTCTGGCTTCATCAACCATAACTCCAACTCCAACTATACTAGTTAATTGCTTTACATTTTCTTTTCCACTAAAAAGTCTAACAACAAAATCAATCATAGTATTCAATAATGTATTTGTCCATTGTATAGAGGCAGAAATAGATTCACTAGGTTTCAATTTATATATATTTTTTTGAATAACTATTGCTCCTTGTTTAGTTAAACTTTCCAATTTGTTTTTATCAATACTAAAAGTAAATTCTTTATTATTTCTAATAACTTTAATATTTATAAAATCTTTATGCATTAAAACTTTTGTTATTTTGTTTTTTTCAAAAGAAATTTCAATATCATTTTTTTCTAAATTTAATTCTGCCATAGAATCATATAACCTTGATAATAAAGTGCTATTCATATCATAAGGTAAATTTATTGGTTTATCATCTATGCTTATAATCTTATCCCCTTTTAAAAATGGAGTTGTATCTTTTGAAATAATATTACTAGCATAAGCATACGCAATACCTATCATATATCTTCTCGGAGAAATTGTACTATTTTCCAAGAAACCTTTTAATATACCATCTTCTGTTTTTAATTCAATAGGATCTCCAATTTCCATTCTTTTTAGAACCTTTGAATATTCTAAACTACCATTTAATCCCTTTAATTCATTACCAATATTCCCTTTAAATTTATTTAATATAATAGAATTTTGTTCTTGTGAAAGTTTTGGGGTTACATTTACTTTTTTAAGTAATCCATTTTTTTTCAAAAGTTCAACAGAAACACTTTTTCCTGATTTTAAAGAAAGATTTAAAACCATAGGATCAAAAGCATATTTACCATTTACTTTTAATATTTTATCTCCACTTTCTATTCCAGCAGAATAAGCCGGCATATCTTTTGAAACAGCTTGAATTTTAGTAATATTAAAACCATAAAAACTACCTATATATGCATACAAAAAATACCCCAACAATATTGAAAAGGCTGGACCAGCAAGAGCAATTAAAAATTTTTGCCATGGTTTTTTATTTATTAAAAGTTCTGGATCGTCTGAAACTTTATCCTCACTTAATTCATCTTCACCCGCAAGCCTAACATATCCTCCTAGTGGAAATACATTAAATCTAAATGTAGTTTTCTTACCTTTTATTTTAAAAAACGCTGGTCCAAAACCAACGGCAAATTCTTCAACCTTAACTCCAAATAATCTTGAAAACAAAAAGTGACCAAATTCATGTACAACAACTATAAAAGTTAATATGAGAAAAAATATAATTAATGACACTAATAATTACCTCCTAATTCTTTGGCTATATTTCTTGATAATTCATCGATCTTAAAAACATCTTCAAAAGAGGATATTTTTATATTTTCTTTTTCAATTTTACTTAAGGTTTCACTTATTCCTTTATTAATTTCTAAAAAAGATATTTTTTCATTCAAAAATAACTCTACAAAAACTTCATCTGCTGCATTATAAGCAATATGAAGTTTTTGATTTCCTAATATTTCATAAGCTGTTTTAATTAAAGTATATCTCTGAAAATCTATCTTTTCAAACTCTATTTTTTCATCGAATAAATTTGGAATATCAAATTTATAAATTCTTTCTGGATAAGTTAAAGAATAAGCAATTGGTATTTTCATTGTTGGAGTACCAAAATGCATTTTTATTACACCATCTTTGAATTTAACCATAGAATGTATATGACTGTTTCTGTTTATAAAAGCTTCTATATTTTTTGTTTTAAATAAATAATAAGCTTCTATTATTTCTAAACCTTTATTTAGCATTGTAGCGGAATCAACGGTTATTCTTTTACCCATATTCCAATTTGGATGTTTTAAAACTTCACTAGGTTTTACTGCTTTTAATTTTTCAACAGGATAATCTCTAAGTGCACCTCCAGAAGCCGTCAATATTATTTTTTCTACTTCTTTTTCGCCTAATAACAATTGATAAATGGCGCTATGCTCACTATCTACTGGAATTATTTCTGTATTAAATTTTTTTGCTAAATCTAAAACAAGATTTCCTCCACAAACTATACTTTCTTTATTTGCAAGACCTATTCTTTTAGAAGATTTTATTGCTTGAATTGTATGCTTTATTCCAGAAGCTCCTGAAGTAGCAACAATTGTTATATCTGGAGAAGATAATTCTATTGCTCTTTCTACAGATCTTTTTCCTACTAATACCTTACAACCATTATATTCTTTTGGAAATTCACCATCTTTTACTACAGCCACATATTTCAAATGAAATTCATCAATAATTTTTTTTAACTTTTCCCAATTTGAATATATAGAACCACCAACTATTTCAAAATTTTTCAATGTTCTCACAACGTCTAACGTTTGTATACCAATAGAACCTGTTATTCCTGTAATAAATATTTTTTTCATTTTTCACCTCATAAAATTCATTTCTATATATATATTATACAATATAAAAACCTATTTGTTGTTTTTTTTTAATAACAGTTAGCATTAATTGATATTAATTAATGCTATGTTCTCATTTTTTATAAAATGTGTTATAATTTTATTATGAAAACCAAATATATTATTTTCTTTTTATTAATCTTTTTGTTTGTAATTTTTAACATTACAAGATTTGAGTGGTTAGAAATATTTGAATTAAAATCACTTGATATAAGATACAAAATCAGAGGGGAAAAAACTATTCCTTCAAATATTGTAATTGCTGCTATTGATGAAAAATCAATAAATCATATGGAATTTGGAAAGTATAAAGATGGTTGGCCTTGGCAAAGACGTTTTTTTGGAAAAGCGGTTCAAAATATTTTTTTAGATGGGGCAAAAGTAATAGGTTTTGATATTTCGTTCACAAGTAATGATGAAAGCAATAAAAAAAATGATTTATATTTTGCTTCAATTTTAAGAAAATATCCAAATGTTGTTATAGGAAGTTACAATTTAAGTAAAAATTCATATGAAAAAGCTTTTGATGACTTTAAAAAATATTTAAATACAAATCTTTATTATTTAAATTATTCTTTAGGTATTAAAAATCCTACATACAGAAATAACTTACTTCCAAAAACAAATTATAAGTTTGTTCCATCAATACCAGAATATTCACAAATAGTTCCTACGTGTGTTTTTACTGTTGGAAATCCTGACAGTGATGGTATATTTAGAAACATACCTTTATTTTTCAAAGAACAATGGGCTGAAGAAAATAATTATGGTGATGTTTTTTTACCAAATATGGATTTAATGATATTTAATAAATACATTAAAAACAAAAAAATAAATATAAATTTAAAAACATTAACAATAGAAATGGGAAAAGAAACTATTCCTGTTGATGAAAATGGAATATTTCAAATTTACTTTTATGGTATAGGAAATAAAATTTTTAAAAAAATTTCATTTATAGACATACTAAACAATAATTTTCCAAAAGAAACCTTTAAAAATAAAATCGTGCTTTTTGGTTATACTACATCATCTGTTGGACTATATGATTTAAGGCCAACACCATTTAATAATAATGAAGCTGGAGTATTTATTCATGCAAATACAATACAAAACTTAATAAACCATGATTATTTAAAAAGATTAAACCCACTGTGGAGAATTTTTATATTAATATTTACACTAATTTTATCATTAATAATGCTTTCATTTAAAAAATCAATAAATAAAATTTTTGCTTTTTTAGTTCCAATTGTATTCATAATAATATCTTATTATTCCTTTATAAATAAAATTTGGATAGATACATTTTATATATTTTTTGCAAATATAGTTTTAATAACAATAGAATCTATTTTATCTTTTATATCAGAATATAAAGAAAGAAGAAAACTAAAAGGCTTTTTATCAAAATATGTTCCAGATACAGTTGTAAATAATTTAATAAAAAATAAATCTTTGAATCTTGGTGGAGAAGTTACTGATGTAGTAGTATTATTTTCAGACATTCAAGGGTTTACTGAAAAATCAGAAAAATTAAATGCAGATGAAGTTTTGGCATTTTTAAATAAATATTTAACCGCATTATCAGAAGTAATAAGAAATGATTATAATGGAACAATAGATAAATTTATAGGAGATGCTATTATGAGTATCTTTGGTGCTCCTGTAAAATATGGTGATGAAATAGAAAGAGCATTAAATTGTGCAATAGATATGAAAAAAAGATTAAAGAAATTAAATGAAGAATTAGACCTACCATTTGAACTAAAAAATGGAATTGGAATTCACTATGGAAATGCAATTATAGGTAATCTTGGTGCACCATTTAGAATGGATTATACAGCAATAGGAGACACAGTAAATACTGCATCAAGAGTTGAAAGTTTAACAAGAAAAACAAAAGATGAAATTTTAGTTACAGAAAGCATTTTTAAAAATGCAAAAGGTTTTGAATTTGAGTACAGAGGAGAGTTTAGTGTAAAAGGAAAATCAAAACCATTAAAAATATATGCTTTAAAGGGGCGATTATAAATGATATCAGAAATAATTGACTTTATTAAAACAATGAATGAAAATAATTTTTGTATTGAATATAAAATAAATAAATTTAATAACTCCAATAAAATAAATTGTAAAAAAGAGGAAATGATTGGATATTTTGAATATGAAAATAATAACTTTATATCTTTTTATAAGATACCAAAAGATTATTCACAACATATATTAGTTTTAGATGAATTAATAAAAAAGCATTTAAATGAAGCTTTAATTTCAAATGAAGATTTAAACAAGTTATCAGAAATAACAAATTCTATTTCCCCAAAGGTAAATATTGAAGAAACTGTACAATTAATTATGAAAAAACTTTGTAAAATTTTAGACTTTAATGGTGCATTTTTTTTGTTGAAATCAAAAGAAAATTATTTATCTTTAAAGCATTTTATAGGAATAAAACCAACAAATAAAAATGTAAAAATTTCTATAGATAATAGTGTTTCTGGATTAGCCTTAAAAAAGAAAACAATAATTTCATTAAATAATCCAAAAAAACACCCTCTTTTTGCACATGGTGTTTTAAAAAATAAAATAAATAATATAATTTACTTTCCAATCTTTGAAGAAAATGGAGATATGTATGGTGTAATTTCAATAATTAATAAAAAAAGCGAAAATATTTCTATAAAAGATATGTTTTTATCAATAATGTTGAATGAAATCATAGCTTCAATAATGGAAGTAAGTTTAAGAGAAAACAAATTAAAATTCATGCTTCTTGGAACTCTAAAAGCTTTATTAAAAGCACAAAATTCTCGTATAAAAAAATCTCCAGAAGAACATCTTAGAATAAAAGAATATGTTCTTAAAATGGCAGATAAACTCAATTTAAATTCATCTGACAAATGGATTTTAGAACTTTCTTCATATATATACGATATAGGAATGATCGGATTACCAAATGCACTTTTTACAAATTCAAACAAATTATCCACTGAAGAGTATGAAACCGTAAAAAAACATGTTGAATTTGGATATCAACTTGCTGAAAAAATGCAATCTTTACCAAATAAATTAAAAAAAATAATACTTTATCATCATGAAAGATGGAATGGTTCAGGTTATCCAAATGGATTAAAAGAAGATAAAATACCACTTTTAGCTCAAATAATTGGAATTTGTGATACTTATGTAGCAATGACAGAAAACAGAGCTTATAGAAAAAAATATTCTAAACAAGATGCCTTAAAAAAATTAAAAGAAAATTCTGGTATACTTTTTAACCCAATTTTAGTTGATACACTAAGTGAGGTGATTTCATGAATTATTTTTTTTACTTTTTATTGTCACATTTTATTGGAGATTATTTTTTGCAAACAAATTTTATAGCTCGATATAAAAATTCAAAAATATCAGTATTATTACTTCATGTATCTTTAATTTATCTTTCAATGTTAATAATTATTTTTCCAAAAAATATAACAAACCACATATTAATTTTATCTCTAACAGGTATACATCTTTTGATTGATACTTTTAAATTTAAGTATAAAAACAAAAAATTTTTTAAAGGATCACATTATTATCTTTTCGATCAAATACTTCATTTAACATCATTAATGATAATTTCATATTTTTTTAAACCCCAAAGCTTCTTTTTTCCTCAAAAATATGCTTTAATAATTTCTTTAGGATTATTCAATGCTTATTTTATAGGCATATTATCAAGTTTTATATTCAATGATATTACTAAATATACTAAAGATAAACTTGGATACATATTAAGATTTTCAATTCCTTTTATGTTAAATCCATTTTTAATACTTTCAAGTGTTCCTGTATATTCTTATATTTACTATAAACATTATAAAAAAAGTACTAACAAAAGTTTAGAAGAAGTACTTTTTTCTCTTTATTGGAGTTACTTAATAACACTTTTAATAATAATAACTTCGGAGGTGAAACTATGAAAAAGTTTCTAGGTTTTATATTTTTACTGTCATTGTCCATTTTTAGTTTTTCTTACATGAATATCTCACTAGATTCAACAACAATTCAAATTGGAAGTAGTGCAAGTATAACAATTAATACTGATGCACAAACCATATTTGCTGATGTTGATTTTGGCGGTTTTAATAATCCAGATATTATATTTGATGGTGAACCTGTAAAAGATGGAAAAGCTAATTTAATTTATCTTGCTCCATTTACTCCAACTGAGGCAACAATAACTTTTACAACAGATACTGGAGAATCCACATCACAAAAAATAAATATTACTAATAATGTTTTGAAAGGGAACAAAATATCTTTAAAAGTTGTAAAACTATCTGGCCCAAATCTTTATAAGGAAAAAGGAAATGATGTATGGAATCCATTAAATCCAAATATTGAATTAACAGAAGGTGATGAAGTTTTAGTAGCTGAAAAAGGTTATTTAAAACTTTCGGGTCCAAATGAGATAAATATAGATATTTCCGAAAACACACAAATGCTATTTAGTGTTTTAAGAGAAGTAGATAAAAAAATTGATTTTAGATATAAGTTGAAGAAAGGTGTAACATACAACTCAATAAACAAAAAATTACTACCTGGTTCAAAGTTTATAATAACAGATAATCAAGATGTAGCCGCAGGTGTTAGAGGTACAAGATTTTCATTTGAAAGTGGTGAAAAATGTGTAGTAAGAGTTTATGATGGTGTTGTTCAAGTAGCAGCTCAAAATAAATCATGGAATATAAATCCAAATAACATGTTTATTGCTGATCCAATTACAGGAAAAAATTCATTTGATAAAGTAGATATTCCTGAAGAAAAATTTATTAAACAAATTGAAAAAAAACCTGAACAAACTACACCACCTAAAGAAAATAAAGAACAACCTAAAGAAAACAAAGAAACAACACCTCAAACTGAAACAAAAGTAAATAATGTTCAATTTGGTACAATACAAAAAGATGGAATTAATTATTTTGTATATTCATTCTCACCTGAATTTACTTTTGGCGGTTTAAGTCTGGGTATCGGTTTTTCTGCATATCAAAAAGAACTTGGGGGAACTCTTTATTTTGGTGCACCTTCAGAAATTTTAAGTGACAATATTTTAAGTGCAATAACCTTAACTAGGCTTGGAATGGATTTTGGAACGATTTATTTTAACTATGGAAAATCTTCATTATACACTATGGCTATGGGAATGTTAGTAAATAGATACTATATTCCTTATTCAAATATTTTTGATGTTGGTTTTAGAATGGGAGGAATAGAAACATTTATACATATTCCTTATGAAATTAAAAAATTATATCCATTTGATGTTTCTCAATCATCGTCTATGTATATAGCAAATCTTAAATCAGATATTTCTGGAAATAAATTAGATTTAAATTATATTTATGAACAAAATGATACAAGTGCTCATTTTAATCATGCTGTTGCATTAGCTTTTTA
Organism: Tepiditoga spiralis; assembly: GCF_014701195.1. Classification (NCBI taxonomy): domain Bacteria; kingdom Thermotogati; phylum Thermotogota; class Thermotogae; order Petrotogales; family Petrotogaceae; genus Tepiditoga; species Tepiditoga spiralis. The sequence goes on along the minus strand of NZ_AP018712.1, from coordinate 1,659,906 downwards.
CAGAAATATATTTAACTTTAAAACTGGTATTGAAGTCGATGGATTAATGACTGATAAAGGATTAGGATATGGTGGATTAGCAGGGATATTCTTTGATTTGCCTCCATTTTTACAACTTACAGCTGGTTTAAGTTATTCAGGAGATAACTTTACACCTCAATTTATTGATTCTAATTATGAATATTTAAAAAATAATAACAAGTTAACAGTTCCAAATAATCCATATGGTCTTGGTATAATAGGAAATGCCAATATGATTTTCGGAGATTTAATGAAATCTGAAATTTCATACAAAAAATTTTTCAATGAATCATATGATGTTTTGAGTGGTTCATTAGCAATAAATATACAAAATGCAATGGAATCATTACCTAACTTAACTATTTCTGGAGAATATATGAATAAAAATGTAACTTCATTATTGGATAGCGATACTTATTTAAAAATTGCAGCATTTTATCCTATTATGGGTACAAATGGAGTTAACTTGATATATAGCTACGATGCAGAACAAGGAAAAATAGTATATTCTGTATTATTTGAAAATAGTCCATTTTAAGGTGGTGAAATAATGACCATTTTTGAAAAAATAAGAATTATATATCCTAAAATAATTGGTATAAAAATAAACAATAAAATAATAGGTATTCAATCCAAAAATTTTGAAAAATTAACTATCAATAATAAAAATTTAATTTTATTTATTGAAAATAATACTTCTTTGAGTGACTTTGAAAAAAAGTCACTCAAAGTAATGTTAAAAAATAGTGATTTAAACGATATCCGTAATATAAAAATTGATATTTCAAAATTTTTTAATATAATAAAAATTTTAAATAAACAGTATAAACTTGAAAACTTATTAAAAAAAATTGAAGAAAGTTTATGTAACTTACTTGGAAGTGAAGGTTCTTCTATACTTTTATACAACAAAGAAAAAAAAGTATTGAACTTTTTTATAACTTCTGGTGGTGCAAGTGGAAAAATAGAAACAATAGATGTTCCAATTGATAATTCTGTTGCAGGATACATTTTTAAAAATGAAAAAACTTTTGTAGCAAATAATACTGAAGAATTACCCTTCCATTTTAAAAAAACAGATAAAAAAAGTGGTTTTACTACTAAAAATATAATTGGAACACCAATAATATTTCACGATGAAATTATAGGTGTTTTAGAATCAGTAAATAAAGAAAATGGATTTACAGAAGAAGATAAAAATATAATTGAAGTATTTTCAAAAATAATATCAAATAAACTTCTAAATTCAAGATTATATAAAGAAATTTCAGATACAACAAAATCAATAATATTGTCTTTTGCAACTGCTATTGACCTTAGGGATAATTATACTCATCTTCATTCACAAAATGTAACTGGGTATGGTGTTGCAATAGCAAAAGAAATGGGACATTCTGATGATTTTATTGAATCGATAGAAATTGCTGGTCTTGTACATGATATAGGCAAAATTGGTATACCTGATGAAATTTTAAATAAAAAAGGAAAATTAACTTCTCAAGAATTTGAAATAATAAAATCACATACTATTATGGGTGCAGATATATTGTCAGAAGTTGAATTTATAAATGATAAAATTCTTTGTGGACCGCTTGAACATCATGAAAAATTAGATGGTTCCGGATATCCTTATGGAAAAAAAGAAGAAGAATTATCTGAAATAGGGAAGATATTAGCTATAGCTGATATTTATGATGCTTTAACAACTAAACGTTCTTACAAAGAACCTTGGCCTGTTGAAAAAGCAATTAATTTATTAAGAGAAAATCAAGAAACAAAATACTACAAAAAAGCTATTGATGCTTTAGAAAGATATTTACAAAAAAAGAGTGCTTAAGCACTCTTTTTTTAATCTATCCAATTCATACTTTTATCAACAGCCTTTTTCCAATTGAGATAAAAATTTTTTCTATCCTCATCAATCATATTTGGATTCCACTCTTTATCCTTATTCCAATTTTTTTTAAGTTCTTCTTTTCCATTCCAAAAATTAACAGCTAATCCTGCAGCATAAGCTGCACCAAGAGCTGTTGTTTCTGAAACTTTTGGCTTTATTACTGGAACATTTAAAATATCAGATTGAAATTGCATTAATAAATCATTTACAACCATTCCACCATCAACTTTTAATGTTTTTATTTTAATTTTAGATTCATTTTCCATAGCATTTAAAACATCTTTGGTTTGATAAGCCGTCGCTTCAAGAGAAGCACGGGCTATATGATTTTTATTTACATATCTCGTCATTCCAACAATAGTACCTCTTGCATCATCTCTCCAATATGGAGCAAACAATCCAGAAAAAGCAGGAACAAAATAAATGCCACCATTATTTTCAACTTTATTCGCTAATTTTTCAATATCTGAAGATTTTTTTATTATACCAAGATTATCTCTAAGCCATTGAACTAAAGCTCCTGCAATTGCAACAGATCCTTCAAGACAATAAACAGCTTTTTCATTTTTTAATTTATAGCCAACAGTCGTAAGTAATCCATTATTACTAAAAACAGGTTTTTCACCAGTATTTAAAAGCATAAAACAGCCAGTACCATAAGTATTTTTCACATCACCCTTTTCAAAACATAACTGACCAAATAAAGCAGCTTGTTGATCCCCCAAATCTCCTGAAACAGGAACACCTTCTAATAATCCACTTGAAGTTCCATATATTTCAGATGAAGCTTTAATTTCAGGCAATATATTTTTTGGTATATCAAATATTTTTAGTAACTCTTCATCCCATTTGAGAGTATTGATATTCATTAAAAGTGTTCTTGAAGCATTAGTAACATCTGTAACGTGAATGCCACCATCAACTCCACCCGTTAAATTCCAAATTATCCAAGTATCTATGTTCCCAAATAAAACTTCTCCTTTTTTTATATCTTCTTTTATTCCTTTTACATTATTTAATATCCAATTTATTTTACTTGCAGAAAAATAAGTGTTTATAGGAAGTCCTGTTAATTTTTTTATTTTTTCTACGCTGTTTAAAGTTTTACAAAATTCTCTTGTTCTAACATCTTGCCAAACAATAGCATTATAATAAGGTTTTCCTGTTTTTTTATTCCATAAAATAGTAGTTTCTCTCTGGTTAGTTATTCCAACTGCTGCTAAATCATGCATAGTAATGCCAGCATTTGAAAGACCACCAACAATAACTTTTTGTGTTTTTTCCCAAATTTCCAAAGGATTATGTTCTACCCACCCAGATTCAGGATAAATTTGTTCATGTTCAAGTTGATCAACTCCAACAATTTCTCCCATCTTATTAAAAACAATAAATCTTGTACTCGTAGTTCCCTGATCAATAGCTCCAACATACTCTTTCAATTTTATTCCCCCTAAAAAATATTAACATTATAATAATACATTAAAAATTATTTTTTTTCAAGACCTTTAGCTTTTTAGCCAAAGAATAATTTTATTAAATGTCTTTTTTATATATGAAAAAAAACATTTCGTTCAAGTATTATATAAAAAATATTTAATTATGTATTAGTAAAAAAATGTGATATAATTATTAAAGTAAAAATTTGAGGAGGTTGATAAAAAATGGGAATAGGTAAATTTTTGCTAGAATTAACTAATTTATTTACCATTTATAGATGGAACAATAGGCCTGGTATAATTAGATTCACAGAAGCAGATAATGCATTTCATACAACAACATTAAGTTTATTTGCTATGAATGATTTAAATGCTGAAGATACTATAAACATGGTTCACAATAAAATTATAAAAGAAATTCCAAAAATAATTTTATCTGATGTTTCACTCGAAACAAAAAATAAAATAAAATCTATAAATCCAACTATATGGAATGATGTAATTAATGAATCTTATAAAGATTTAAATTTAATTTTAGATAATGAAAATTTGTCTAAAAAATTATTTATTGAAAAAAATATTAATGAAGAAATTAATAAAACAACTGATTTAGTTAAATTATTAGTATCAAAAAAAGAAGTGGAATTAAACGAAAGAGTATTTCCCGAATATTATTCATTACCAAAAAAAGAAATTGATGAGGAAATAAAAAAAATAAATACGAACTTTTCAAAAAAAGTTTTTTCCATTTCAGACTATTTATTAAATTCAACTATAAGATTAAATACTATGATTAGATGGAATAAAAACCATAGGAATGTTAGAAGTAGTGTATCTTCTCATTCATTTTATGTGTTAATAACAGCATATATACTTGCATTAAATAATGATGTGAATGGAGAATTATTAAAAGAAATAATGATTGCTTCTATACTTCATGATATACCAGAAGCTTTTACAGGAGATGTAATAACACCAACTAAAAGAAAAGTTAAAGGATTAGAATCTTTAATTGGTAAGGTTGAAGATACATTCGTAGATGAATGGTCAACATTAAATCCTAATATAAACGAAATAATGAAAAAGTATAAAAATTATATGTTAGAACCATTCAATAAAGAGTATGGACGTTATGTACGTTCTGCCGATTTATTAGCTGCTATGAATGAATGTGCAGCTGAAATAATAACAGGTAATCAAGATGATATTTTTAGAAAAGCTTTTTTTACATCTAAAAAAGAATTGAAAATTATATCTCCATATGATCTTTCGGATATTTTAGATGAAATAGAATACAATACCTTTAAATAAAAAAGATAGCCTTGGCTATCTTTTTTATCATTATATAATTTTTTTATTCTCTAATATATTTTTTACTTCCATCAGGCATTTTAAACTTTACAACTATACCTTTTGGTGGTTTTTCATACCCAGTATAAATTTTATGTATATTTTTTTCATTTATCCCATAGTTTAATCCTTCTTCTGAAATGTGTACTTCAAATGGTTCTTCCTTATAAACAAATACTGTTACTTCGGTTTCTTTCATAAGCAACACCTCCGTTAGAATAATTTTGTAGAATCAAGCATAAAAGTGACAGGTCCATCATTTACCAAACTAACTTTCATATCAGCTTGAAAAATCCCCGTCTCTACTTTTATATCATAATTATTTATTATATAATTTACAAATTTATCGTACATTTTCTTTGCTAATTCTGGTTTTGCAGATAAAGTAAATGAAGGTCTCTTTCCTTTTCTACAATCTCCATATAGTGTAAATTGAGAAATTATCAATAATTCTCCATTTATATCCAATAACGATTTATTCATTTTTTCTTGTTCATCTTCAAAAATTCTCAATCCCAATATTTTATCTGCCAACCATTTTATATCTTTTTCAGTATCTTCTGGAGAAATCCCTAATAATACTAAAATACCATTTTTTATACTTCCAACAGTCTTTTCATCAACAGCAACCGAAGCATTTAAAACTCTTTGAATAACTGCCCTCAAATTAAGCCCTCCTAACAGTATATACTCCATTTATTTCCATAATTTTATTTGTTATTCTTATAAGATGTTCTATATTTATTACCTTAATTCTTAGTTTAGTACTTATAACTTCTCCATGTTTAATTATTTCAAATTTTTCAATATATCCTTTTTCTTCTTTAATAACACTTCTAACTTTATTCATTGTATTTTTCTCAAAAATATCTATATTTAAAACAGCATTAAAAGATGTCGTTTCTTCATTACTCCAATGAACATCAACTTTTTTTTCTTCTTGTATTCCTCTAATATTTTTACAATTTATCCTATGAATTCCAATTCCTCTTTTACTTATTATTCCAATAATTTCATCACCCGGAACAGGTAAACAACATTTAGCAAAATAACTTTCTACACCATCAACACCATCTATTATTACAGAAGGTTTTTTTATTTTTTGTGAATTTCTTGGATTAATAATTTTTTTATCTTCTGATGGTTCAAATATTTTTCTAATATTTTTTATGCTCACATCTTCTAAAGCTATTTTTATATATAAATCTTCTTCATTTTTTATATTATACTTTAAATAAAATGTATCTTCATTTAAATATTCCAACATTTCTTCCATAGATAGATTTATTTTTTTTGCTAATTCTCTAAATTTGTTTTTACCTTTATCTATTAAATTTTTTTCATTTTTTTGTCTATAATACTTTTTAATTTTTGTTCGAGTTCTTGGAGATTTTGCATACTTTAACCAATCAATACTCGGACCTTGAAAATTTCTATTTATAATAATTTCTATAATTTCACCATTTTGAATTTTATAAGTCATTGGAACTATTTTTCCATTTATTTTAGCACCAGCAAAATGATTTCCCACATCTGTATGAATAGCATAAGCAAAATCTATTGGAGTTGCTCCTTTAGGTAAATGTATAATTTCTCCTCTTGGAGTAAAAACAAAAATTTCTGAAGATTCTAAACTATTTTCAATATCATTCATATCAAAAGCAGATTGAGCAATATCTTTATGCAATTCCATAAGATTGTTCAAAAATTTTATTTTTTTAGGACTAACTCCTTGCTTATATGCCCAATGAGCCGCTAATCCAAATTCTGCCTCTTCATGCATTTCAATATCTCTTATTTGAATTTCAAGCGGCTCTCCCCTATTAGTAATTACAGTTGTATGTAATGAACGATATCCATTAAATTTAGGAGTTGCTATATAATCTTTTATTCTTCCTGGTATAGGAGGCCAAATTGAATGAATTATTCCAAGAGTAGCATAACATTGATTAGCATTTTCTGTAATAACCCTTAAAGCTATAAAATCATATATTTCTTCAAAAGGTTTCCCTTTTCTTATCATCTTTTCCCAAATACTATAAAGATGTTTAGATCGCCCTACTACCTTTGCTTTTATTTTATGTTTTTCTAATTCTTTTTTTATATATTTTTTATACTCTTCAATACTTTCTTCTCTATCTGATAATTTATTTTTTATTTTATTTTCTAAATCTGTATATGTATCAGGATATAAATAATAAAAAGAAAGGTTTTCTAATTCTGCTTTTATTTTATGTATACCAAGCCTGTGTGCAATAGGTGCATAAATCCTCAATGTTTCTTGTGACTTTATTAATTGTTTTTTTCTTGGGACAAAGTTTAATGTTCTCATATTGTGAAGCCTATCAGATAATTTTACTATAATTACTCTTAAATCACTAGACATTGCCATAAGCATTTTCCTTATGGTTTCAATCTTTTCAATAGACTTCATATCTTTTTTATTTAATCTTTCATTTAACTTTAAATTACTTATCTTTGTAACTCCATCAACAATTTTTGCTACGTCTTCTCCAAATTTTGACTTTATTTTTTCTATTGGCACATCACAATCTTCAACAACATCATGTAATAATCCAGCTGCTAATGTATCTATATCCATTTTAAAATTAGCCAATATTTTAGATACAGCTTTGGGATGTTCAAAAAAGGGTTCACCAGAATCTCTCATTTGTCCTTCATGTGATTTTTCAGCCAATTCATATGCATCCATTAATTTTTTCATTTCTTTTTCAGTTAAATTTCTATTTAATATATCTTCAATTTCTTTTATATAATTTAAAATATCTGACAAAAAAATCACCTCAATGTATTTCTATATAATAATTATACCATATTTTCTTTATTAATTGTTATTTCAATATATGAAAAAACATTATCGTTCAAGTATTGTATAAAATAACCATTTCTATTATACGAATATAAAAAATAACGGTGTATATATTTATTGTAATATATACACCGTTATTGTATTTTCAATAAATTTTATTTTTTATACAATAATAAAGGTATTTCCATTTCTTCTTTACTAAGTCCTCCATGCATACCTGGAAGTTCTATACTAAACTTTCCTTCTTCATACCACCAAACGCTTTTATTTTCATACGGAAGTATAACTATATTTCCAACTCTTTCTAAAAATCTTTCAGAAACATTTCCAAAAAATTTTTCTTTTATCATATCACTTGTTTTAAAAACTTCAGCAGTATTGCTTAATTTTTCTTTTAATAAATCATATACTTCTTCTAAATTTTCATCTTTTATATATAAAAAAACATCTCTATAAGATCCGCATCTAATTATTGGTTTACCTTTTTTATTTACCTCAGTATAATTATTTAATTCTGGTATTTCGAGATTCAAATAATAAGGGGTTTCTAAATCAATATTTGCCATTCCATGATCTGCCGTAAATAAAAATAATGTTTCATTATTTTCTTTTATTTGTTTAAAATATCCTTCTAATACTTTAAAGAAATTTTTTATAACTTCTTTAACCTCTTCCGATTTTGGACCATATTTATGTGCTGTGTGATCTATATTTGAGTAATAAAAAAAATAATATCCTTTTTCATTACTATTTATACAATTCATTAAATTTTCCAACCCATCTTCTAAACTTTCATATGGTTCTTTTATAGCTCCTTTAAGCATAAAATCACTATATGCACCTGTACTTGTTTCAACACTTTGAAATATTCTTGATGTAACTCCCATTTTTTTTAGTTCAATAAATATATTTTTATTTGGATATAGTTTATCTGAAGGAATTCCCAAATCAATTAATTTTGTATCCCAATCTAATGCCAATGCATTCAAAAGAGGAGTTATTACTTCATCTGCTGTTGGATCATAATAATTCCATTCATAAACTCCACTTTCTCCAACTTGTAATGATGAATAAGCAGTTGTAACATGTGCTGATGTAGTTGAAGGAAATTGAGAGGTTAATTTTGATAACACTCCATTTTCTACCAATTCATTTAAAAAAGGAATTTTTTCTTTATTTTCATTTAAAAAATTCCATCCAAAAGCATCTAAAAATAAAAAAACTATTTTTTTATTTTTTTGGTCTATATTTCCAAAAATATCATTTGGTAAGGTTCTATTATTATTTATTCCAAAATTTTTCATAATAGTTCCTGGAATATTTGAAAAACAATAACTTTCATACATAGGTTTTATAAAATTATTTTTTATAATAGAACTTTCAACCGCTATTATAGAATTTTTATTTATCATTTACACACCTCCATTTTGTTTAGGAGTTAATTATACCACAAAAAATAATAAACCAACAAATGTTGGCTTATTATTTATATAAATTCTTTTAAATCTTTTATTAATTTTATAATTGCATAATAAATTACAAAAAATTCTAGTCTTCCAAGGTACATTCCAATTGTTTCTATCCATATTACTCCAAGTGGTGCAGTTGGTGAAGTTATTCCTACTGATAATCCAACTGCTGATAATGCAGAAGAATATTCAAACATAGAATCTTGTAAATTATATCCATATCCTAAAAGAGTAAATACTCCTATAAAAAATATCAAAAAATACATAAATATTACTGCTATTACATCTTTAAATGTGCTTTCATTAATGAACTTTTTTGATACTCCTTTATACACTTCAACATGAAATTTAGTACCTTGTGGTTTAAAAAAATTTAATATTTGAAGTTTTATTACTTTTATAATTACATACACTCTGTAAAGTTTTAATCCACCTGAGGTTGAATCCATCATTCCACCAAGAATCATAAGTATTATCATAACTAAAATTCCAAATGGATTCCATTTTAAAAAGCTAACTGTTGAAAACCCTGTTCCAGTAAGAGCTGATATTGCTTGAAATGCTGAATGTCTTAATCCATTTCCAACTCCATATAAAGACTTACCCATAAATAAAAATATCAGTATTATCGATATAAAAAGTAAAAAATACATCGTTTTTGGTTCAGGATTTTTTAAATATGGCTCAGATGAAATTCTATCTTTTAATTTTAATTTTGAAATTTTTTTTGATTTATAATCTTTAATGTTTTTATAAAAATTTTTTGTCATCAATAAAAAAGCATAATGAACCCCAAAACCAGTTCCACCAGCTATCATTAAAATCATTATTATTATGTCCATAGATAAATTATTAAATGCTCCAACACTTGCATTTTTAGTAGAAAATCCGCCTGTTGCTAAAGCTGTCAATGTATGATTAAAAGCTTCAAAAAATGGTAATTTTGAAATAAGCATTAATAAAACTATTCCTAAAATTGCCCATGAAACATAAATTAAAGTTATAATTTTTGCAGATCCTCTTAAGTTTGGAACTATATTATCGGTTCTTCCTTCTGCTTGATACAATCCTACCCCTGTACTTCCCGCAACTATTACCATAATAAGGGCAAAACCTGCTCCACCAATATATTGCATTATACTTCTCCAAAGTAAAAAAGTTTTTGGTATAATCTCAACATTTGAAATCATTGTAAGACCTGTTGTCGTCCATCCACTTGTTGATTCAAATATTGCTTGATGTATATTAAGCATTCCATAATAAACAAAAGGTAAAGATGAAAAAAATATTGAAAATGTCCATACAAAAAAAATTATCATAACTGCATCTTGAACATTTATTATTTTTGATTTTTCACCAATACTAAATAACATTAAAATTAATCCAAAACCAGCTGTAGTAATTGTTGTCATAAAAAAAGAATTAAAGGTTTTAAAATCTCCATAAAAAATTGATATACTTCCAACTAAAAAAATTAATAAAGAAAGAGCAAATAGCATTGAAGCTGTATTTTTTAATATCGTTTTATACCTTAATTTTAAATAATATTTATAATCAGACACATGATCACCTCTTACTTTAAAGCGTCTTTAACTTTTTGTACCTGTTCTTTTATAGAAAAAACTATTAATTTATCTTCTTCTTCAATTATTGTATTACCTTGTGGTACCATAATTTCACCATTTTTCTTTATTATAACTCCAACTATACTATTTTCTGGTGGTCTTAATTCTTTAAGTGGTTTATTGCATGATTTATCATTTTTAGAAATAGTCATTTCTAAAATAGATAGTTTATCAACATAAGGATTGAAAAAATCTGTTATATCTTCATATTTTAATGTAGATTCAATCACTTTTTCCATCCATAATGTAGGCAATATATTTATTATATTTATATCATCAAAAACAAACTTATTTTCAACGTGATTTACAAGCGATAATATTTTTAATGTATCATATTTTTGCCTTAATATCCAAGAAATAACAAAATTTTGTGCATCATCTTCTGAAAGAAGAATAACTGCCCCTATGTCTTTAGTCATTTCAAAATTATCTATCCAATTTATATCTGTTGGATCATGTTGTATTAATTCTAGTGATGAATGATACACTTTTAATCCATCTAATATTTCAATACTTTCAGGATTTTTAGAAACATAATAAACACTATTTCCTAATAATAATAATTTTTTTGCCAAAGCATAGGCTAGAGTTTTTCCTTCAAAAATATAAAATATTTTTTTTCTCATAATTCATCAGCCCCTTTAAAATCTGCAAATATTTGATTTGCAGAATTTTCAATTGGGCAAAAAAGTTCTAGCTTAGCTCTTTGAAATAAATCTTTTTTCATTGGATCATTAACTCTTGCAACTATTCTTAAATCTTCCTTATTTATTTCCTTTTTAATCATTTTAATTCCATAGGCCAACATAAAATTAAGGTTATCATCTGGTGTTACTATATAAACTATATCTGCCTTATCTAATTTAGCTTTTTTTAATGCATCCATATCATTAGTATCAACTGTCATAGTAAAACCTGTAAAATTTTTATTTACAAGTCTTGAAAAAGCTTTTTCATTTTTATCTATAACAACGACACTATGATTTTGTGAAAACTTCACTGCCAATTCAGATCCAAGCCTTCCACAACCAATTACTATTATATATTTTGATTTCATTTTTCACCTCAATTTTTCAATGCTTCTGAAGCTTTATAATGTTTTATAGATAATGTTTTAATTCCTTTTTTTTCATATAATTTACCTAATAAATAATGAGTTTCATATCTTGATGGATTTTCTCCCAATAATTTACCTAATCTATTTTCTAATTTATAATATTCAATTTCATTTTCTACATTAAAATTATCAATTTCTTTTTCAATATCTCTAATTTTTGATTCAAATGATGTTCCTCTATAAATAGATTTATGCACAACTTCATAAAATTCATCTGGAGTAATAGGTTTTTCAATCCAATCACTTACACCATACTTTAAAGCTTTTTTTAATTTTTCTATATTTACATCATTACTCATTATATATACACAAACTCTCGGGAACATACTTTTTATGTCCCCGAGTTTTTCTATTATTTCAACGCCTTCAATAGATGATTCAGAAATAATTAAAGATATTTTATTTTTAAAGTTGTTAGTGTTATCAAAAAAATTTGATATTTCCTTATTATTTTTCAATATTTTTATTGAATATTCATCATTTAATATATTCATTAACATTTTTTTATATAAATTTATGATTGATTCATTTTCTTCTATTATTAATATATCTACATGTTCTGAATTCATATTTTCACCTACAATACGTATTCTCTTAAATTTTCATCCTTAACTATATCTCCTAATTTTGCTTTAACATATTCTGAATTAACTACTACTTTCCATGCTGTTGATGATGGAGCTTCATATGAAACTTCTTCTAAAACTTTTTCAACAACTGTATATAATCTTCTAGCTCCTATATTTTCAACTTTTTCATTTAATTCAAAAGAAATTTTGGCAATTTCTTTTATTCCATCTTCTGAAAATTCAAGTTCAACATCATCTGTTAAAAGTAAAGCTTTGTACTGTTTTATTATTGCATTTTCTGGTTCAACCAAAATCTTAATAAAATCATCTTCTGTTAAGTCTTGTAATTCTACTCTTACTGGAAATCTTCCCTGTAATTCTGGTATTAAATCAGATGGTTTTGCCATATGAAATGCACCTGCAGCAATAAATAATATATAATCTGTTTTAACTTGACCATACTTAGTCATTACATTAGTACCTTCAACAATTGGTAATAAATCTCTCTGAACTCCTTCACGTGACACATCAGGTCCTGCGCCACTACCTTTTGCTGTTATTTTATCTATTTCATCTATAAATATTATTCCTCTGCTTTGAGCCCTTTCAATGCCTTCTTGTATCATTTTTTCTTTATCTATCAATTTTTCCGCTTCTATTGGTTGTAATATTTTTCTTGCTTCTGAAACTTTCATCTTTCTTTTTTTCTTTTTCTTTGGCATTAAATTTGAAAACATTTCACCAATTTGCATTCCCATGTCTTCAAATTCTGATCCCATTCCTGCAAACATTGGTGTTGAATCTTCTTCCAATTCAATTTCTATTTCTATATTTTCTAATTCACCCTTTTTTAACTGTTCATAAATTTCTTCTCTTCTTCTTTTTATTTCTGGTTCTTCAATAGTTTCTTTTTTTTGATTTTGATAATTTCCTTGTTGATTAAACATTTGAAACATTTCCATAAAATTAGCATTTGAATTTTGCTTTTTTGATGCAGGAACTAAAGCTTCCACAATTCTTTGTTCAACCATTTTTTTTGCTAATTCTTCAACTTTTTCCATCATTTCAGTTCTAACAAGATTAACTGAAACATCCATTAATTCTTTTATCATACTTTCCACATTTTTACCAACATACCCAACCTCTGTAAATCTTGTAGCTTCAACCTTTATAAATGGAGCTTTTGCAATTTGAGCCAGTCTTCTTGCTATTTCGGTTTTACCTACTCCAGTTGGTCCTATCATTAATATATTTTTAGGTATCACTTCTTTTCTCATATTTTCTTCTAATTTCAATCTTCTAATTCTGTTTCTCAATGCTATTGAAACTTGTTTTTTTGCTATATTTTGTCCTATAATATATTTATTTAATTGTGCTACTATTTCTTTTGGTGTTAATTTATCCAAAACCATTTTTTCACCTCCGATATTTATAACAATTTTACCATAAATAAACTTAAAAAAAAAGTGCGGAATACTTACCGCACTATTTGTAGTATTTTAAACTTCGTGCACTTTTATTAGATTAGTTGTTCCAGCAAATCCATATGGAATTCCTGCAGTAACAATTATCTTATCTCCTTTTTTATTTAAATTCAATGATTTTACAATATTAGAAACATTTTCCAACATTGAATCAGTATCTATAAATTTTGTCATTATAACAGGAGTTACTCCCCAAACAAGAGCCATTCTATTAAATGTTTCTTCTCTTGGTGAGGCTGCAATAATATTTAAATCTTTTCTAAATCTAGAAAGAGCTCTTACTGTATATCCTCTATATGTTGTCGCAACAATTGTATGTATATTTAATTCAATTGCCATTTCAACTGCAGATTTTGTTATTGCATTAGTTACTTCATCTTTTCCCTCAGTAGTAACAAAATTAAACATTCTAGAATATTTCCAAAGATATTTTTCTGTTTCAATTGCAATATTTGACATTACTTTTACTGCCTCTAAAGGATGCTTACCAACAGATGTTTCGGCTGAAAGCATGACCGCATCAGTTCCATCCATTATTGCATTTGCAATATCTGTTGCTTCTGCTCTTGTGGGAACTGGATTTTCTATCATCGTTTCAAGCATCTGTGTTGCAGTAATTACTGGTTTACTTTTTGCATTTGCCATAGAAATAATTCTTTTTTGAACAACGGGAACTTGTTGAACTGGTATTTCAACCCCAAGATCACCTCTTGCAACCATTACACCATCTGCTGCATCAATTATTTCTTCTAAATTATCCAATGCTTGTAGAGTCTCTATTTTCGCTATTACTGGCATATCAGGTGCTCCTAATTTTGCAAGAATTTCTTTTGTTTCTCTTATATCATCTGCTTTTCTTACAAAAGATTGAGCCATATAATCTACATTCCATTTTACTCCATATTCAATATAAGACTTATCTTTTTCTGTTAATCCTGGAAGTTGTATATCTACTCCTGGAACATTTATTCCTCTTCTATGAGTTACAATACCTCCATTTATTATTTTTGTTCTTATTTGTATTCCATTAGATTCTATAACTTCAAGTTTAACTTTCCCATCATTTAAAAGTATTAAATCTCCACTTTTAACATCTTCTGGAAGTCTTTTATAAGTTAAACCAACTATCGTTTCATCACCTACTATATCTTCTGAAGTTAAAATAAATTCATTTCCTTCAATTAATTCAACTTCATCTGTTTTAAAGTTAGTAGTTCTCATTTTTGGACCTTCAAGATCCAAAAGAATTGCAATTGGTATTCCTTTTGCCTTTCTGATTTTTTGAACTCTTTGAACTCTTGTAAAGTGTTCTTCGGGATCTCCATGAGATGTATTGAGTCTGGCAACATTCATACCAATATCCATTAATTCACCAAGAATTTCTTCGCTTTCTGTTACAGGTCCAAGTGTACAAACTATTCTTGTTTTTTTCAAAGTTATCACTCCTTCCAGAGTTTTAATGTTATATCTACATAAATTATACATCAATAATTAGTTAAAACCAAATTAATTTATGACAAAATCTTAGCTAGTTTTAATATTTCCATATCTAATTCTTTTTTTTCAGAAAGAACCGATTCAATAGGTACTCTTATCATATTACTTCTTGAAAGAGCTATCATAACTCCATACTCTCCTTCAACAATTGATTTAATAGCTTCATATCCCATTCTAGAAGCTAATATCCTATCAAAAGCACTTGGAGATCCACCTCTTACTATATGTCCAAGTATAGTTATTCTTGTTTCAAAACCTATTCTGTTTTCTAAATGTCTTGCAACTGTATAAGCACTTGCTGCACCCTCAGCAACAACTATTATGCTATTAACCTTACCTCTTTGCCTTTCTTCCCATATTCTTTCTGCTATTGCTTTAAAATCAACAGGTGTTTCTGGAATTATAACTGCTTCAGCACCAACTGAAAGAGCTGACATTAGTGCTATATATCCAGATCCTCTTCCCATAACTTCAACAATAAATGCTCTTTCATGAGAAGAAGCTGTATCTTTTAATTTTTGCATAGCTTCAATAGTTGTATTTAAACAAGTATCTACTCCAATGCACATGTCCGTTTGTGGAATATCATTATCTATTGAACCAGGTATCCCCACAACAGGTATATCTTGTTCTTCCATTAAAAGTTTTGCTCCAGTTAAACTTCCTTCTCCTCCAATAACAACTAATGCTTCAATTTTTAATTCCCTTAAAATATCAGCCGCTTCTTTTCTAACTTCTGGAAGTTTAAACTCTAGAACTCTCGCTGTTCTTAATATTGTTCCTCCTTTTTCCATTATTCCACCAACATCAGAAAATTTTAAAACTTTGTATTCTTTATCTAAAATTCCTGCATACCCTCTTAAAAAAGCATATACCTCTATACCTTTTGACTCTGCAGTTCTAACAACAGATCTAATAGCCGCATTCATTCCTGGAGCATCGCCACCACTAGTTATTAACCCTATTCTTTTTATTTCTTTCATAACTGCCTCCTAAAGTTTGTATATCCCCGAATATTTTTATTTATATCCATTTATTAAAATAAATTCTAATTATATTATATCACTTATTGTAATATATTTTTTTATAATTAAATTAAGTTTTTTTACATTTGAAATTAATTTGTATTAAAGTTAATATTTTAAATTAATACAAATTAAAGATTTTTATTTATATTTTGTAACGTTTTAAATTCAAATTATTTTTCATGATATAATTGGAATAACAACTTATGTTAATAAATCATATTTCTAATCATCTAAATACTATAAAATAATTCAAATAAATAATTAATGAAAGGAGGAGTGCTTATGTTTAAAACAAGAGAGCAAATAGTCGAAACTTTAAAAAGAAACAAAATACACCCTACGCCAAATAGAGTTTTAATTGCAGAAATTATTTTAAATGCAACTAACCATCCATCTACTGATGAAATACACCTTACTTTAACGAAAAGAGGAAAAAATATCTCTTTTACATCCGTTTATAATATAATTAAAGTTTTACAAAAAGCTAATTTAATAAAGGAATTAAAATATTCCGAAAGAAGTCGATTTGATCCAAACTTAAAACCACATTCTCATTTTATTTGTGAGATATGCGGAAAAGTTTATGATGTAGATGGCGAACAAAATATTTCTGTTCCAAATGAAATAATGGGTATGAAGGTAAATGAAGTAGAAGTCATCTATAGAGGAATTTGTAATAATTGTAAATCTAATTAAATACTTAAAATATTAAAAGCAGGCTTAGCCTGCTTTTAATATTTTACTTTAATATCTTTATTTGCTTTTAATTCATCTAATCTCCTTACAGGAGTTGTAAAAGGTGCATTGTGTAATTTTTCTGGAGTATTTTTTGCTTCATCTACTATTTTTAACATTACTTCAATTACTTCGTCTAAAGTTTCTTTACTTTCTGTTTCTGTTGGCTCAAACATCATTGCTTCCTTTACAATTAAAGGAAAATAAATTGTTGATGGATGAATTCCATAATCAAGCATTCTTTTGGCAAAATCTGTAGTTTTTAATCCATATTCCTTTAAAAAGGTTCCTTCAACAACAAATTCATGTTTACATATTTCATCATAAGCCATTTTCATTGAATTCATAAGTTTTACACGCATATAATTAGCATTTAAAACTGCATATTCACTTGATTTTTTTAGACCATCACTACCCATTGTTGAAATGTATGTATATGCTCTTACTAAAACAAGAAAGTTTCCATATAAACTTCTAACTCTTCCAATACTTTTTGGAATATCATAGTTTAATTCATATAATCCATTCTCATTTTTTTCAACTATTGGCTTTGGTAAGTAATCTTTTAAATATTCTTTTACACCAACTGGACCACTTCCCGGTCCACCCATGCCGTGTGGAGTTGAAAAAGTTTTATGTAAATTCATATGAACAACATCAAATCCCATATCTCCAGGTCTTACCATTCCCATTATTGCATTTAAATTTGCTCCATCATAGTACAATAAAGCTCCATGTTCATGAGCAAGTTTTGCTATTTCAAGAATATCAGATTCAAATAATCCTACTGTATTAGGATTTGTAAGCATTATTGCTGCAACATCATCGTCCATTAATTTTTTATATTCTTCAATATCAACTCTACCTTTATCTGTTGACTTAACTTCAACAGCTTTAAAACCAGCCATAGTTGCTGATGCTGGATTGGTTCCATGTGCTGAATCTGGAACAATTACCTTTGTTTTGTGTGTTAAACCTTTATCTTCTATATATTTCCTAATTATGAGCATACCCGTTAACTCACCATGTGCTCCAGCAGCAGGTTGCAATGTAACTGCATCCATTCCAGTTATTTCACCAAGACTTTTTTGAAGATTGTACATCAATTCTAAAGCGCCTTGAGCATCTTTTTCTTCAACATAAGGATGTAAATTAACAAAGCCACTCAAAGATGCCATTTCTTCATTTATAAAAGGGTTATATTTCATTGTACAAGATCCTAATGGATAAAATCCTCTATCAATAGAATGGTTTATTTTTTCAAGACTTTCAAAGTGTCTAACAACATCCATTTCAAAAACTTCTGGAAGTTCTGCCTTTTCTTGTCTAAGAAGATTTTTTGGAAGTTCTTGCTTTGGTACGTCTAATCTTGGTAATCTAAAACCTTTTCTTCCTTTAGTACTTTTTTCAAATATCAACTTCATATTAATCCCTCCACAAATGATACGAGGTAATCGATATCTTCTTTTGTAGTTAATTCTGTTGCACAAAATAATGCGTAATTTTCTTTTTCTTTATAAAATTTAGTTAAGTGTAATGGTCCTATCATTTTTTCTTCAAATAATTTTTTATTTAACTCATCAACTGGTATTTTTGATTTAACAACAAATTCATTAAAAAATTCTCCACTAAATGCCATTTCAAATTTTTCTGTTTCAATCAATTTTTTAGCTAAATAATGAGCTTTATGATAGTTTTGTTCTGAAACTTCTGAAAAACCTTCTTTTCCCATAATTGTCATATAAATAGAAGCCAACAATGTATTATGTGCATGATTAGAACAAATATTGGAGGTAGCTTTTGCTCTTCTTATATGTTGTTCTCTTGTTTGCAAAATCATTGCAAATGCTCTTTTACCATCTTCATCGACTGTTTCACCAATAATTCTTCCTGGCATCTTTCTAACATCTTTTTTATTAACAGCAAAAAATCCAAATGAAGGTCCTCCAAATGCCATTGGATTACCAAGAGGTTGCCCATCTCCAACAACTATATCTGCACCTAATTTACCTGGTGCTTCTAAAATACCTAATGCCATCGGATTAGCAACTACTATAAGCATAACTTTTTGAGGTAATATTTCCTTTATTTTCTTTATATTTTCTATTACTCCATAAAAATTTGGATATCCTATTATAACTGAATTTATATCATCGTTTAATTTACTTTTTAAATCATTTATATCAATTTTTCCACTATCTGTATGTTTTATAGTTTCTATTGAAAACCCTTGAGGTTCAACATAAGTTTTAGCAACTTCCATATATTCAGGATGAATAGTTTCTGCAATTAATGTTTTATTCTTTTTATTAACCCTTGCAGACATTAAAATTGCTTCTGCCATTGCTGAAGCACCGTCATACATTGAAGCATTAGAAACTTCCATTCCAGTAAGTTCTGCTATCATTGTTTGAAATTCAAACATCATCTGTAATGTCCCTTGAGAAACTTCTGCTTGATATGGTGTATAAGCTGTTAAAAAACTTCTTTTACCTGCTATTTGAGGTACTAATGATGGAATATAATGATTATAAACACCTGCACCTCTAAACATACCATATTCAGAAATATCTGCATTCAATGAAGCCATTTCTTTTATTTCTCTTTTTACTTCTATTTCTGATTTTGATTTTGGTATATTTAGTTCTTCTTTATATAATTGTGGAACATCTTTATATAATTCTTCTAAAGAATCAACACCAATTGTTTTTAACATTTCTTTTATTTCTTCTTCTGTATGAGGAAGATATGAAAAATTAGACATTATTTTTTCACCCCTATCATTTTTTCTTAGATTTTACACTACCTCTATAAAATGGTGTTTTTATTACTTGTGCTTTTACTCTTTTATTTCTAACTTCTATTTCTATTTCTGTTCCAACCTTTGTAAAACCTTTTTTCAAATATCCTAAAGCTAAATTTCTATCTGTTGAAATAGATTTTGAACCACTTGTTATATATCCAATTTCTTCATCTCCAGAATAAATTTTATAATTATGTCTTGCTGGAACTTTAGACAAAATCTCTATTCCTTTTAATCTTCTTGGTAATCCTTCTTCTTTCATTTTTAAAATAGGTTCTTTTCCAATAAATTCTTTATTTAAGTCAACAGCCCATTTTAATCCTGCTTCAAGTGGTGTCGTTTCATCATTAATATCATTGCCATAAAGCATATAAACAGCTTCAAATCTTAATGTATCTCTACATCCAAGACCAGCTGGACCTCCATTAACTTCTTTTGCAAGTTTCATTAATTCTTGCCATACTTTTGAAGTGTATTCTGCAGGTAAGTATATTTCAAATCCATCTTCTCCAGTATACCCCGTTCTTGAAACTATTGACTTTATTCCTGCAACATCAGCTTCAACAAATGTATAAAATCCCATTTCAGTTAATGGAGCATTTGTTATATTCATTAAAAGCTCTTCGGCTTTTGGTCCTTGAAAAGCAATTTGCCCATATTCTTTTGAAAGATTTTTTACTTCAACATCAAAATCTTTTGATTGCTTTAAGATCCAATTAAAATCTTTTTCTGTATTTGATGCATTAACAACTAAAAATATATATTCTTCTGAAAATTTATATGCAAGTAAATCATCTACAATTCCACCATTTTCATTACACATAGGAGAATAAACAATATCGCCTGTATTTATTACTTCAACATTATTTGTTATTAAGTAATCAACAAATTTTCTTGCTTCTTTACCTTTTACTTCTATTTCACCCATATGAGAAACATCAAATATTCCAACACTTTCTCTTACCATCTTATGTTCTTGAATCAACGAAGTATACCATACTGGCATATCCCAACCACCAAATTCTATCATTTTAGCTCCAGCCTTAATATGTTCTTCATGTAAAGGCGTCATTTTTAATTCAGACATTTTGATCCTCCTTTTTATTTGAAATTTCTAAATCATTTAATATTTTTTTTGCTTGTTCAAAAAATTTTTCATTAATATATAAATCTTTTCTAATACCATATCCCATATATTCAGAGCCAATCATACTTGTTGACTTTATAATTGGATTTATTCCCTCATTTTCAAGAATTTGTTTAATCATTTCTGCCTTAAAAAATTCTACATTTTCTATTAATTTTTTCATTTAAAAATCACCCCAGCATATTATAACACTACACATGAAAATTTTTTCAATTTTAAAAATACTTTTTTTTTCTTTAAAAAAAGTATTTAAAGTCAACTAAATGGAAAATACTTTATTTTTCATATTTTTTACTATTTTTTAAATTTCAAAAGTGTTTTATAAAGTGATACATTCATAAGCCAATTTAATTTTTTCATAAACATTATTCCATATAGATATTCTTTCCCTTCATCATAACCTTTTCTTACTACCTTACTTTCATAATTTTTTATATTATATCCACTTCCTAAATTAAAATTTATCAATATTTTTTCATTTATTTTTAAATTTTTTTTAGATCTAATATATAAACCACCAACGCTAAAATCAATTGAAAGAAAGTAATTTCTATCTGGATTATGAAATTTTTCAAACTCTTCTTTTAAATAAAAAAAAACATTTTGACAAACATCAACTCTTATATCTGCTCTTCTTTTTACTCTATAAACTTTTGGAGGTATTTTAAAAAATATTAATGTTTTATCTTCAACTTTTTTTATTTCGTGTATCTGTGTTTTAAACAAAAAAACAGATAATTTTGAATAAAATCTCATCTTACTATACTCACTAACTTTATATGTACTCAAATCTTCGTCAGAAAATATAATTTCATAGTCTGTATTACTATTAAAATTTTCAGATTTACCTTTATAAACTCCACTATACATAACTCCATTTATTTCAAATTCAACTTTCATGTTTTTATACAATATATCTTTTGATACTATTTTTTTTAAAAAATCATACATAAAAATCACCTCCATTACACATTTAACATTATACAATATTTTAACCTTTTTGTAAAATTAATGAATTATAGCACAATTTTTTTTGTTAATTGTATTAAACTGAATAATGTATAATATATATAATAAAAATTGAAAGGGGTTTTAAAATGCTTCAAGTAGGATTAGTAGGATTACCTAATGTAGGTAAATCAACTTTGTTCAATGCACTTTCCAAAAAAATGGTTCCTTCTGATAATTATCCATTCTGTACAATAGAGCCTAATATTGCCATAGTTGAGTATGAAGATGAAAGAGTTGATTATATATCAAAAATTTATAATTCACAAAAAACTGTAAAACCATCTATAGAATTTGTTGATATTGCTGGTCTTGTAAAAGGTGCAAGTAAGGGTGAAGGACTTGGTAATAAATTTTTAGATAATATAAGTAAAGTTGATGCAATAGCGCATATAGTTAGAGCTTTTGATGATGATAATATTTCTCATGTATCTGGAACAATAGATCCAATATTTGATGCAGAAGTTGTAGACCTTGAATTAATTCAAAAAGATATTGATACAATAGATAAAAGATATGAAAAAACATTTAAATTAGCAAGAACTGGAAATAAAGATGCAAAATATGAATGTAGTTTACTGGAAGATTTAAAAAAACACTTAGAAACTTCAAACCCTTCTAGAACATTCAAAGAAACCAGAACGGATAAAGACATTGAAATTATAAAATCACTATTTTTAATAACTGAAAAACCTGTAATTTATGTAGCAAATGTAGACGAAGAAGGCTTAACAAAAGATAATGAATATGTAATAAAATTAAAAGAATATGCAAAAAATAAAAATGCAAATTTTTATAAAATTTCTGCAAAATTAGAAATGGATTTAATAGAATTAGATGATGAAGAAAAAGAAATTTTTATGGAAGAATTTAATATAAAAGGTAATTTAATAGATAATTTTGTAAAATTGTGTAAAGATACATTAAATTTAATAACTTTTATAACTGGAACAGAAAACGAATCAAAATCTTGGAATGTTTTAAAAGGTATCACAGCTTATGATGCAGCTGGAAAAATCCATACAGATATACAATCTGGTTTTATAAAAGCAGAAGTAATAAATTTTGAAGAGTTAAAAAGCATAGGTAGTTTTAAAGATGCAAAAGAAAAAGGAAAAGTATCCATAGAAGGAAAAGATTATGTATTAAAAGAAGGAGACTGTGTATACTTTCATTTTCATGTGTGAGGTAGATAATTATGAATGTTTTAGGTTTAATTGTAGAATACAATCCATTTCATAACGGACATTTGTATCACCTTAATTCAGCAAAAAAAATTGTATCTCCAGATTATACTGTTGCCGTAATGAGTGGCAACTTTGTTCAAAGAGGAGAACCAGCCATAATAAATAAATTTTCAAGAACAGAAACAGCCTTAAATATGGGAATTGATATTGTTTTTGAATTACCTTTTGTATATGCAACACAAAGTGCTGGAACATTTGCAAATGGTTCTATTGGAGTTCTTGAAAGAACAAACGTAGTTACTGATATAGTTTTTGGAAGCGAATCTTCAAATATTGAGTATTTAAAAAAAATATCCAATGTATTAATTACTCAAAAAAAAGAATATACTAATTTACTAAAATATTATTTAAAAAAAGGATTAAGCTTTCCAAATGCTAGAAAAGAAGCATTAAAAAAGTTTTTTGATAATGATACTGATATTGAAAAAATAGTTGAAAAATCCAATGATATATTGGGAATTGAATATTTAAATAATTTAAATTATTATAATTCAAAAATTATACCTCATACTATTCAAAGACACGGTTCTGACTATAATGATTCTGAATTCAAAGGAAAATTATCCAGTGCTACTGCAATAAGAAAGTTAATATTTGAAAATAAAATCTCTAAAATAGAAAACTCAGTTCCTAAAAAAACTTTAGAAATATTAAAAAGAGAAATAAGTAAAGGGAATGGACCAATAAATCTTGAAAAAATGAGGGAAATAATTCTTTACAAATTAAGGTTATCAGAAAGAGAAGATATTACAGATATTTTAGATATAAAAGAAGGATTAGATAAACGTTTTATTGAATACTCTAAAAGGAGTAAGGATATAAATGATTTATTGAAAAAAGTAAAATCTAAAAGATTTACATATACCAGAGTAAAAAGAAGTATGCTAAATATTTTATTTGATTTAAAGGATTATGAATACAAAAAATATGCTGAATATGGTCCACAATACTTAAGAGTATTAGGTTTTAATAAAAAAGGACAAAAATTATTAAATATTATAAAGAAAAAATCTAAATATCCAATAATAACGACTCCTTCTCAATATTATCAAATATATAAAAAACTTATAAAAGATTTAAAAAATGAAGATAAAAAATACGATAGCATTCCAGAAATATTTTTAGAACAAATAAAGTATGATTTTAAAGCTTCAAATATCTATTCTCTTTTATACCAAAATAAAATATCTTCTTCTTATGAAGAAGATATGATAAAAAAAGTTATTATGCTTTAAATATAATTAATAAAATATGATACTTCATAAAATCGAAGTATCATATTTTATATTTACTTTATTTCTGAAAGTAAGAGTAATTTGGAGACTCCTTTGTAATTGATATATCATGTGGATGACTTTCTTGCATACTTGCTGGAGTTATTTTTATAAATTCTGAATTTTCTCTTAATTTTTCTATGGTTTCAGCTCCATTATAACCCATTCCAGCTTTTAATCCACCAAGTAATTGATAAATTATATCCTTTACTCCACCTTTATAAGGAACCATTCCTTCAACACCTTCTGGAACTAATTTTTCAGATTCTTCAATTTCTGATTGAAAATATCTATCTTTACTTCCTTTTTCCATTGCACCTATTGAGCCCATTCCTCTATATGTTTTAAACTTTCTACCTCCATATATTATGGTTTCACCTGGTGCTTCATCAGTTCCTGCAAATATACTTCCAATCATTACAGATTTTGCACCTGCAACTAATGCTTTTACAATATCTCCAGAATATCTTATACCTCCATCAGCAATAACTGGTATATTATGTTCTTTAGCAATTTCAAAAACATCCATTATTGCTGTCAGCTGTGGTACACCAATTCCAGCAATTATTCTTGTAGTACATATTGAACCTGGTCCAATTCCAACTTTTATTGCATCAGCTCCAGCTTCTATTAAATCCTTTGCTGCTTTTTTCGTTGCTATATTTCCTGCCATTATAGGTATATTTGGATATTCATTTTTTATTTTCTTTAATGTTTCAATAATATTTTTAGAATGTCCATGTGCTGAGTCTAAAACTAAAAAATCTACATCTTCTTGAATTAATGCCCTCGATCTTTCAAGACCATCCGAAATTCCTATTGCTCCACCAACAACTAATCTTCCTTTTGAATCTCTAGTTGCATTTGGATGTTCTATAACCGCCATTACATCTTTTATTGTTATTAATCCTTCTATTTTCCCATTTTCATCAACAATTGGAAGTTTTTCGATTTTATTTTCATGAAGTATCTCTTTTGCTTTTTTTAATCCTATGTGAGTTCCTGCAACTATTAATTTTTTATACGGTGTCATTAATTCTTTAACTAATTTTTTTGAGTTTCTTTCAAATCTTATATCTCTATTAGTTAATATTCCAAGTAATTTTCCTTTTTTATCTACAACTGGAAACCCACCAATTTTATATTCTTTCATTAATTTTTCTGCTTCATATACCTTTGTATTTGGTGAAATTGTAATAGGATCAAAAATAACTCCATTTTCTGCTCTTTTTACCTTTGCAACTTGATGAGCTTGCCTTTCTATTGACATATTTTTATGTATTATTCCAACGCCACCTTCTCTTGCCATTGCTTTTGCCATTTCTGACTCTGTTACTGTATCCATAGCCGCTGAAATAAAAGGTACCTTAATTTTTATATTCTTTATCAAATTTGTAGTAGTGTTCACCTTTGTTGGAACAATTTCACTATATTGTGGCACTAATAAAACATCATCAAAGGTTAAAGCTTCTCTCATTAATTTCACCTCCATTATTTTTACTTCTATTTTATTACTTATTATAAGTTTTATATTTACAATAATAAAAAGAGTTTATTACAATAAAAAAAAGAGTCCATTATATTGGACTCTAATTTATTAATTAAAATACTCTCTGACAGCATGTGAAGCAGCAATTGCTCCTTCAGCTACTGAAGTAACTACTTGCCTTAATTCTTTTTCTATAACATCTCCTACAGCATATATTCCTTTTACATTTGTTTGCATGTGTTTATCAACTTTTATATATTTTGATTCATTCAACTCAACAATTCCATTTAAAAAATCTACAGCTGGTTCTAAACCAATAAAAATAAAAATTCCATCAAATAACTCTTCAGTTAATTCATTTGTCTTCTTATTTTTTAATACAAGACTTCTTACTTTTATATCCCCTTTTATTTCTTCTATAACACTGTCCCATCTAAAACTTATATTAGAAGTATTAAACGCTCTTTCTTGATATATTTTATCTGCTCTTAGTTTATCTCTTCTATGAATAATTACAACTTCTTTTGCTATTTTTGAAAGATACAATGCTTCTTCAACAGCAGTATTACCACCACCAATAACTGCTACTTTTTGATCTTTAAAAAAATGACCATCACACGTTGCACAATATGAAATTCCTTTATTAGTAAATTCCTTTTCTCCCTTTACTCCAGCCGGCCTTGGATTTGCACCAGTTGCAATTATTATAACTTTTGTCTTTATAACATTTCCATCATCAGTATAAACTAATTTTTCATTTCCTTTATCTTCTATTTTTATAACTGTAGAATAATTAAATTCAACACCAAATTCTTTTGCATGTTCACCAAATTTTTCAGCTAACTCACTTCCTTCAATTGATGAAAAACCTGGATAGTTTTCTATTTTTTCAGTTAAATTCATTTGCCCACCATCTAAAGCTTTTTCAATAATTAGAGGTTTTACACCACCTTGAACTGCATATATTGCAGCAGCAACACCACCAGGACCTCCGCCTATTATTATCATATCATAATATTCTTTTAATTCTGATTTTTTCCCAGCACTTCCCATATCAAAAAACATATTATTCCTCCTATAAAAAAAGGTAACCTTCCGGTTACCTTTTTATCTTATTTATTATTCTACTGCTTTTAATATTTCTTCTACAAAGTTAGGTTCCGGATATGCACCAACAAATTCATTTTTTACAACCCATTCACCATTTTCAAATACTTCTATTACTGTATGAGGTACAGAGCTAACTCCGTGTTTCATTGAAAGTGGACCAAATTCATTTGCTTCAACCATTTCTCCTAAAATATTTTCATTTATCATAGCAGTTTGTTGAGCTGCAAGAACTGCTTTAGGACAATATGGACATGTAGGAGTTATAAATGCTCTTATTCTTAATTTTTTATCTATTGAAGATAATTTACTTACTGCATCTTCAGAAAATTCTGTTTTTCCACCTTTTGACATTGCTATTAATTCTTGTAAAAGTGTAGAAAATTCATGTCCAGAAGGAATTCCATAAAACTTAACTCCTAAATCTTCTCCTTTTGAATTTAACATAACCATTGCAGGAGTTAATTCTTTATCAATGTCAAATTCTTCAGCGAGTGGATCATTTATATCATATGATTCAATAACTATTTTATCGTTCACTTCTGAAACTTCTTTTAATAATTGTTCAGTAACTTGTGAATATTCATTATCTCCCTTAAATAATAAACACTTTACTGAACCTTCCATTTCATTTAATACTTCTTTTACTTGCTTTGCTGTATTTTCATCAAGTAATCTTTCCATAATGTAACCTCCTGAATTTATATATTTTCTATTTTTTTAATACCCATCAACGGTATTCTAACACCGATATATTTAATCTACTTTACGTTTTTGTATATTTTTTCCTCATTAAAACTATCTATATAGGAGGCTAAAATTAACAGTAAAAAGATTATTATTAGTTTTATTCCATTTAATTCTTCATATATATTTTTTGATAAAGTTTGAAACAGTATATACATTGCATTTGCATAAAAAAAAGATTCAATTCCACTTTTAATAAGTTTTTTTGAAAGAAATGATTTAAAATATGTTTTTCTTGTATATCCAAAAGACATGACCATTGATCTAAAGTTTTCATGAAATTTTTTTCTAGTTACATTAAACTGTCTTATATAATATACTAATAGTATTAAAAAACTTAAAAAGTGAACTGTATTCATTTTTTTATGTCCATAAATATAAAAAAGAATTAAAAAACTTCCGGCAATTAAATAATTGCCGAAATATTTTAAGAACATTGGTAACTCTTTATTATTTAAAGTATAAATTTTTATTATATAAAATGCTAAAATAATTGCCAATCCATTTATTAATACAGAAATTAACATTTTTTTATTTTTCCTTTTTCTCTTTTTTAAATACATCGGTTTTAGCTGCTTCAATCATTGTTGATATTGATCCAAGAACACCCGATACTTCGTAAGGTAAAAATACTTTTGTTGCCTGTCCATTAGAAATATCTCTTAAAGCATCTAAATATTTTACCGCTATTAAATCTTTTGTTGGATTTCCTTCATGAATAGCATTAAAAACATTTTGTATTGCTTCAGCTTGTCCTTCTGCTTCTGTTTTTAATTTATATTTTTGTCCTTCTGCAACTCTTTTTATTGCTTCAGCTTGTCCTTCTGCTTTCAATATTGCAGATTGTTTATCTCCTTCTGCTTTTAATATTTGAGATTGTCTGTATCCTTCAGATTCTAAAATAACTGCTCTTTTAAGTCTTTCAGCCTTCATTTGTCTACTCATAGCTTCCATTATATCTTTTGGTGGATCAATTTTCTTTATTTCAACTCTAGTTACTTTTATACCCCATTTATCTGTTGCTTCATCCAATATTTCTCTAAGTTTTGTATTTATTCTTTCTCTTGAAGTCAATGTTTGATCTAATTCCAATTCACCTATCAAATTTCTTAAGTTCGTTTGAGCTAATTTTACAGAAGCTATTGTAAATTCACCAACATTATATATTACTTTAAATGCTTCCATTACTTGATAATATATAACTGCATCAACTGTAACTATAACATTATCTTTTGTAATAACTTCTTGTGGTGGAACATCTATTAACATTTCTCTCATATCTACTTTTGTTATTCTTTCAAGAAATGGAACTATTATGTTTAAACCTGGTCCAATTTCTCTATGAAATTTCCCTAATCTTTCAACCAAAGCTTTTTCATAAGGTCTTACAATTTTCAAACTACTTGCAACTATTAATATTAAAAATACTGCAACAATAATCAACAAAAACATTTACATCTCCTCCTTTTTCACCTTTAATATATTACTTTCCCTTTTTATTACTTCAACTTTATCACCAATTTTCATTTTATTTATTTCATCACAATGTGCTTTCCATTCTTCTCCTTCAACTTTTACTAAAATATATTCTTCATCTTTATTTACTAATATTACACTTCCTTTTTTACCATTTAATTCTTCCTGATATAAATTTCTTTTGTCTCCACTTTTATAAAGTTTTTTTACTATCTTTCTCGTGGAAATCCATAGCAAAAATGAGGTAATTAAAAATAGTATTATGTTTATTGTAATAGATTCTACAAAAATAGAAGTTATTGCAGATATACTTGAACCAATAGCAAACCATAAAAAGAAAAACGAAGGAGTTAAAAGTTCAGCTACTGCAAAAATAATAGCAAGTATTATCCACATTCCCCATTGTTCCATTTTTTCACCCCCTTAGAACTCATATGTTTTCTCTGTATTTATTACTTTTACATCTATATCTGGATAGTCTAAAATTAATTGTTTTTCTACTTTTTTTATCATTCTATTATAACGCCCTGAAACATGGTAAACGATTAACTTTTTAGGCTTTGCTTCTTCTATTAATTTTTTTAATTCTGTCAAAGTTGTATGATTTCTAATTTTTCTATCTGCATCTATCATAAATGTACATTCATGCAATAAAATATCTGCATTTTTAGCATATTCTGGAGAAATTGGTTGTGTATCTCCACTTATTGTAAGTATATTTCCATAATACTCCTCAAAAATTTTTTTTTCTTTTTTTATTCTTATAATATCTTCTTGAGAAAAATTTCTATATTCGTTTTTTAATTTTTTTCTCTTTTCAAGTATTCTATATCCATAAGAAATTTCTCCTGGTGAATGTCTTGTTTTAAAAGGTTTCATTATTCTATTTTCAGAAATTTTTACTTCATCAGTTATTTCTAATTCTTGAATATTAAGGGTATATCTTAGTCTTGAATTCATTTTCAATATAAAACTCAAATATTCTTTTATTTGTCTTGATCCTTTTGGATAATAAATATTTAAATCTTTTTCTCTACTTCCCATTGCATTATTTCTTGTATTAACAAATCCCCAAAGTCCTGCTATATGGTCTATATGAGAATGAGTTAAGAATATATTTTCTATTCCATATATTTTATTACCAAGAATGGTACTAATTCCCTCTCCACAATCAAATAAAACTCTATTTGGTTTATAAAAAACCCATGTGGAATATAAGGCTTTTGATTTTATTATAAATTCCAAAGAAAATCCTCCTACTTTTTATCTATCGGAACAATATCAACAACAACAAATCCCCTTACACCTTGAGATAATTTTATTTTAAATTTAAATTTTCCGATTTCTTTTATATTTATTTTTTCATCAAACCATTTTTTATCAAATTTTACTTTTGATATTTCTTCTATTCTTTTAGCTACATCTGCAGCTGTAACTGCACCAAACAATTTTCCATTTTCTCCACTATTTACCTTTATTACATAAGTATTTTTTTCTATTGTTTCTACTAATTTTTCATTTTTTATTTTTATATTTTTTTTCTTTTTTTCTTCATTTTTTTTTAATGTATTAAAATGTTTTAACTCTCCTTCTCCAGCTATAACTGCATATCCTTTTGGTATAAGAAAGTTTCGCCCATATCCATCAGACACATTTATTATTTCGCCTTTTTTACCAATTTTAGCTACATCTTTTTTTAGTAAAACCTTCATTAATTACACCTCCAAGTATATTTATCTTCTTTTTTTGCTTTTTTTATTTTTTCTATTCTTTTTTGGTTTATTTAATTTTTTTTCTAAAATTGGAATAAAGTCTATTTCAGCTTTTAATTTATTAACCTTAACAGCTTTAACCTTAAGTTTGTCTCCAACCTTTAAAATTCTTTTCGTTTTTTCTCCTATAAGCATATTATCTTTTTCACGATAGTTGTAATAATCATCTTTTAATTCAGAAACATGCACCAAACCATTTATCATCTTTTCTGGTATTTCAACAAAGAATCCAAATTTTGTAATACCTGTTATAAAAACTTCAAATTCTTCTGACAAATGTGATTGCATATATTCTGCTTTTTTCATATCATATAAATCCCATTCAGCTTCATTTGCATTTCTCTCATTTTTAGATGATTGCTCTGCAATTTCAGGAAGAATTTTTCTATACTTTTCAATATCTTCTTTTGTAAGTTTATAATTATTTTTAATATATTTTTTTAGCATCCTATGTACTATTAAATCTGGGTATCTTCTTATTGGTGAAGTAAAATGAGTATAAGCAGAAGATCCCAACCCAAAATGCCCTATGTTTTCATCAGAGTAAATTGCTCTTTTCATAGTTCTTACTAACAGTTTTTGTATACTCTTAGATAAAGGATGATTTTTTGTATTATTTAATATTTCTTGAAGTACATTAGAGGTTATTTTATTAGGTAAATCTACTTTTACACCTATTATATCTAAATAATTTTTAAGCTGTATTAATAGTTGAGGATCTGGATTTGCATGAACTCTATATATAAAAGGTAATTCTTTATCAAAAAAATAACTTGCTATTACTTCATTTGCTTTTATCATGAATTCTTCTATTATAACTTCAGATATCCCTCTTTCAACAGGAATTATATCTTTTACAAAACCTTTTTCATCAAATTCAAAATAAATTTCCCCACTTTCAATATCTAAAATAGATCCTCTTTTTTTCCTATTTTCTCTTAATATTTCCATCAATTCTTTCATTAATTCAAATTGAGGTCTTAACCAGCCTATTTCTTTTTCTAATTTTTCATCTGCTTCATTATTTAATATTAAATTAACTTTTTTATATGTCAATCTTTTTTTACTTTTTATTACTCCATTATATATATTTGAACTTACAATATCACCATTTTTATTTATTTCCATTATCAAAGACATTGTTAATCTTTCTTCATTTTCAACTAATGAACAAATCCAATCAGATAATTCATGAGGTAACATTGGAATTACTGTATCTATCAAATAAACGCTTGTTCCTCTTCTATAAGCTTCTAAATCAAGTGGTTTGTTTTCTTTTACATAATTTGAAACATCTGCTATATGTACGCCGAGTTCATAATTTCCATTATCTAATTTCTTAATACCAACAGCATCATCAAAGTCTTTTGCTGTATCTCCATCTATTGTAAATATAAGATCATTTCTAAAGTCTTTTCTTCCTTTTAAATCTTTTTTAATTATTTTATTTGGTATTGAACGTGCTTCATTCATTACGTTTTCTTTAAATTTTTTTGGTTCTGGTAAATCATGTTTTGCCAATACTATAGGTAAATCTATTTTAGGTTCATTTTCATTCCCCAATATTTCTATAACTTTAGCTTCTGGATTTTTAACCTTAGTTTTATATTTTATAACTTCAATTTTTACTATTTGTCCATTCTTTACATTTTTTTCGTATTTTTTTGGAATATAAAAGTCTGAATTTATTTTACTTTCAATAGGTATTACAAAACATGTTGATTTTTTCTTTTGAACTTGTCCAACTAATGTTTTTGTTCCCCTTTTTAAAATCTTTACTACCTTTCCTGAATCTAAATCTCTCCATTTACCTATTTTTTCAATTAATACTCTATCACCATGCATTGCATTCCCTGCATTCTCAATTGTAATTGCTACTTCTTCACCACTTTTTCCAGTTACAAAAGCCATTGTTCCTCTTCTTGTAAATTCAATTGTTCCAACTACTTTATGTTCTGTTTTTATATGATATCTGTTTTTTTGGTCCTTATAAACTACATCTTTTTTATAAAGGTCTTTTAAAGTTTTTCTAACTTCTTTTTTTTCTTCATTTGTTATTTTTCCAAATCTTTTAATAATTTCTTTTTGAATTAATTCTTCTTCTTTTATAATTTCTAATAATTTTTTTTCTATATTCACTTTATCACTCCTCATGCTTCCAATCAATATCCATGAAAGTAGCAATAACTGGATTAAACTTCAAAATAACTGTTCCAATAGGACCATTCCTTTGTTTTCCTATTATTAACTCTGAATCATGTATTTGATTTAATATTAGTTTTCCTTGATCTCCTTCTTTTTTTCTTTTATAGTATGCTTCTCTATATAAGAACATTACAATATCAGCATCTTGTTCAATTGCTCCAGATTCTCTTAAATCTGATAATCTAGGTCTCTTATCTTCTCTTTGTTCAACAGCTCTTGAGAGTTGAGATAACGCTATTACTGTAATATTCAATTCTCTAGCAATTAATTTTAAAGATCTTGAAATTTCAGAAATTTCTTGTTGCCTACTTTCTGAGCTTCTCTTTCCTCCACTCATCAATTGTAAATAATCTATTATTAAAACATCTATTCCATATTCTCTTTTCATTCTTCTTGCTTTTGCTCTTAATGTACGGGAATCCAAACCAGGTTCATCATCAAATATTAATTTTGATTTCATTAATTTACCAGCTGAATGAGTTATCTTTTTCCATTCTTCGTCAGAAATTTGACCAGTTCTAACCTTTTGTAAATCTACTCCTGCATCTGAACAAAGTATTCTATTTGTTAATTGTTCTTTAGACATTTCAAGACTAAATATAGCTACAGCTTTATCGCTTTTTAAAGCCACATTAGTTGCTAAATTCATAGCAAAAGAAGATTTACCCATTGATGGTCTTGCTGCTATTATTATTAAATCAGAAGGATGTAATCCAGATGTTAATCTATCTAAAGTATTGAATCCCGTTGAAATTCCTGTTACTAATCCTATACCACCTTTTTCTGCTTTTTCTTTAGTTTCTACTATTTGATCTATAACTCCATGAATTATATTAGGTATTGAATCATATGTTCTAGTTGCTCTTGCTTCTGCTATTGAAAAAATTCTTTTTTCTGCATATTCGAGTATTTCTTGAGCATCACCAATTGTTCTAACAGCTTCAACTATTTCAGATGATGCTTTTACTAAATTTCTTAAAAGTGCTTTTTCTTTTACAATTCTAGAATAATAAATAACATTTGCTGTTGTTGGAACAGCTTGTGCTAACCTTATTATACCTTCTTCTCCACCAACTTTTTCTAATAAATTTAAAACTCTCAATTTTTCTATTACAGTTACAACATCAACTGGATCACCTTTTTCAAAAAGAGTTTCAAATATTTTAAATATCATTTTATTTGGTTCATAATAAAAATCTTCCCACCTTATTTCTTCTAATATATCATTTAAAACTTCACTATCTAAAAAAACACTACCTATTACTGATTCTTCTGCTTCAAGACTATTTGGTGGAATAAGATCCAATGTTTTCATAAAGTCACTCCTTGTGGTATAATATACAAGAATATTTATAATTGAGGTGAAACAATGTTATTTTTAAACATTTTATTTTTTTTCTTTGTATTATTTTTTTTAATTAGCATATCCTATTTTCATAAAAGTACAAAAGAAGCCAGAAAGTTTGATTCAAAAAATAAAACTTTAATACGCGAAAATGATAAAAAAGGAATATTATTTCTCGGTATTAGTTTAATAATATTATTATTGGAATTTATAATAGACAAGTTTATTTAATTACAATTTTTTCAACATATTGGCTTGTTGATGCTTTTAACATGCATCCATAGCTCATTTTAAACTTAATAGTATCACCAATTTTATAATTATTTTTTGAATTTGTTAAATCTACTATTGTGTGATCACTACTAGAATGCAATACTTCAATATCTTCATCTAAAGGATATAATCCACTTGGAGAAATATCTTGTTCTCCAATTGCAAGTATTGCTTTTGTTCTTATACCCTTATCTTCAAAATGAGGAACTCTACCAAAAGCATCAAAACCTATCTTACCAACAGGTATAGAAGGTTTTTCTTTTAATTCAATTATTTCAGCTTCTAAAATAACTGTATCTTGCCTTGCACCTAAAACTTTTTTATTATTAGTAACATCTGTTCCACAAATTATTGATTCCCCCAATCTAAAATTATTAATTTCATTAGGTAATTCATTATTTTCAATTAAAGGAAGTGCCGCTGTATTACCTCCGCTTATAAGCTCAAACTTTATATTGTTTTTTTCTTCTATTTTATTTTTAATAGAAACTAATAAATTCATATTTTCTTTTGTAGGAATAACTCCGCCAAAACAACCAAGATTAGTTCCTATTCCTATTACTTTAATATTTTTTATAGTTAAAGCTTCTTCAATTTCATTAATAGCACTTTCATACCAAACACCT
The DNA here is from genome assembly GCF_014701195.1 of Tepiditoga spiralis. Classification (NCBI taxonomy): domain Bacteria; kingdom Thermotogati; phylum Thermotogota; class Thermotogae; order Petrotogales; family Petrotogaceae; genus Tepiditoga; species Tepiditoga spiralis. Next base: position 1,624,329 of record NZ_AP018712.1, on the reverse strand, counting down.
TCTCTTAAATCCCCAACATCTACCATATAAATAACTTTTTGGATTTTATTATATTTAATTGATTGTTCTGATATTTTTTTTAATGTTTCTAATTCACTAATTAAGGTAATATCTACATATTTTATTAATTCTTCAATTTCACTAATCATAGGTATTCTCAAAAGCATAAATTCTGTATTAATACCAAAATTCTTCATTTTTTTTATATTACTTATTCTTGAATCGCCTATAAAATCTATACCAGCCTCTTTCAAAGCTTCAGCCACTTCTGGATTTCCACATAAAACTTTTGTTACTCCAGATATTTTTATATTTTTTTTACTACATATATTCTTAAGAGCAATTGCATTTTCTTTTATTCTATTTTTATATATATACATTTTAGGATACATATAATCACTCCTTAGTAATTGTTTTCTAATTCATTAACTATATCTTCTACATTATCTGTTATAATGGCATCATAATATCCTTTTAACTTTTTTACATCAGAAATCTCATCAAAATTCCATAAAATTGTTTTTATATCATATTCTTTTAACTTTGAAACATATAATTTATAATTATCAAGACCAACTAATTTTATTCCTGCAGCCGGTAAATTAACTGAATATAAATTAATTTTAGCATGCAAATCAAAAACTTCATCTAATTTTTCTTTTTCTTCTATTAAGTAGGATACATAAGCTTTATCATCTAATTCTCTTATCTTTATAATTGCATCTTTTTCAAATGATGAAAAAAGTGTTCTTTCAATTGCATTAAAACTCTTAACAATTTGATATGCAGTATAAGAAGCTTCTACTTCTTTTATTTCAACATTTATTAATGTATCTTCTGGTAATTTAGAATAAACCATCTCTAATGTTGGAATATGTTGATTCATAGGAAGCTTTATTTTCCTTATTTCTTTATATTCAATATCTTTTAATTTTCCTTCTATACCAGTAATTCGTTCTAAATTATCATCATGCATTATAACACAGCTTCCATCTTTAGAGAGTCTTACATCAAGCTCTACACCATCTGCTCCAAATTCAATAGCTTTTTGATATGCTATTAATGTGTTTTCAGGATAAAGTTTTCTAAATCCCCTGTGCCCTAAAACAATAATTGGATAATTGTCACTCATTCCTACTCCCCCCAAAAATATTTTTTTATGTTATTTGTAATTTCTTCTGTAACTTCCATACCTATTTTTATATCTGGTTTATTTAAGCCATGAAAATCACTACCTGCTGTTGGTATTAATTCATATTTTTTTGCTATTTCATAATAATATTTGTTTTCAGACACCGTATTTTTACTATAATATGTTTCCAATCCCCACAAACCATTTTTTTTCATTTCTTTCAAAAATTGTTCAAATCTATCTTTATTTAAATTTAAATATCTAGGATGAGCAATTACTGGATATCCACCAGCATTTCTAATAAGTTCAATTGCTTCTAATGGTTTTATCTTTTTTTTAGGTACATTACCAGGTTTTCCATCACCAAGATACTTTTCAAAAGCTTCTTCAAATGATTTAACATAATTTTTATTAACCATAACTCTTGCAAAATGAGGTCTTCCAATTATTTTACTACCTGCTACTTGTTTTAGTTCATTCATAGATATTTCAATACCTATTTTTTTTAACTTTTCAATCATATATACATTTCTGTTTTCTCTAAAATCTTGAATCTCATTTAATACTTTATTTAATTTTATATTTTTTATATCTATTCTATAGCCAAGTATATCTAACATAGAACTAAATTCGCAACTGATTTCAACACCAGTTACATAGTTTAATTTTTTTTCTTTTGAAAAATTAATTGCAAATTCTTGTGCTCCAATATTATCATGATCAGTTATTGAATATATTTCTAATTTTTTCTCAACAGCCATTTCTATTAATTGTTGAGGTGTATAAGTACCATCAGAAAATGTACTGTGAGAGTGCATATCTATTAGCATGTGTTTCTCCTTTCAAATTAAGATATCTAATTTATCACCTTTATTTATAAATTTTTTTAAGATTAACTTTGATCCTTTTTGTACATAAACACCAAAATCAAAAGTACTTTTTGTATCTTTAAAAGTACTTTTTTTATATTCAATTTTATTTTTAACTTTATAACTTTTTATTTGAAAAGGTATGTTGGCTATTCCAGTAACTTTACTTATCATAAAATCACCCCTTTTAACTAAAATAATTATACCATAATTGTTTTACTTTTAAATATATTTATTTTTCTATTGTAAAAAAAAAGATTAAATGTTAAAATTAAATTATAAATATTGGAGGTGATTATTATAAAAAAAATTCTAAGACAAAATATTTTATCCATAAGAAAATCTATTAGTAAAACAAAATATGATGAGTTATCAAAAACAATAAATAAAAAATTACTTAATTTATTAAGTAATTTTGACTATAAAACAATAGCTCTATACTACCCAATAAAAAAAGAAGTTAATTCTTTAGATTTAATAAAAAATCAACTATTAAATCAAAAGGAAGTTTATCTTCCAAAAATATTAAACAATCAAATGAATTTTTTTAAATTAAGTTCTATGAAAGAATTAAAAAAAGGAGCTTACAATATTCCAGAACCTATATCTTTAGAAACTAAAAATGAAATAGATATTTATATAATACCTGGTATTGCTTTTTCAAAAACAATGTATCGATTAGGATATGGTGGAGGATTTTATGATAGATATTTTTCAATAAATAAAAAAACAAAACTAATTGCTCCTTGTTTTGAACTTCAATTATTAGAAGAATTGCCTTATGAAGAACACGATATAACTATAGATTATATAGTAACAGAAAAAAATATATTAAAAGGAAGTCTTAATTTATGATTAATATTTCAATAGTTCAATTCAAACCAAAACTTTTTAAAATAAAAGAAAATGTTGATACCGCTATAAATTTAATTAAAAATGAAAAAACAGATCTTTTCTTATTTCCTGAATTAGCCTTCAGCGGATATTCATTTTCAAAAAATGAAGAAGTAAAAGAAGTTTCTGAAAACCCTAAAATTAACAAAGGATATGCTTTTAACAAATTTAAAGATTTTTGTATAAAAAATAATGTAAATATTGTTTATGGATTTGTTGAAGAAGACAGAAATAAGTTTTACAACTCTTCAATTTTAATAAAAAAAGATGGGAGTTTTAAAATCTATAGAAAAACTCATCTTTTTTACAATGAAAAAAAATTTTTTTCAAATGGAAATACTGGTTTTTTTATAGAAAATATTAAAGGAGTAAATATTGGACTTGCAATATGTTTTGACTGGTTTTTCCCAGAATCATTTAGAACATTATCATTAATGGGAGCTGATATAATATTACATTCTGCAAATTTAGTAATGCCTTACTGTCAAAACGCAAACATTACTCGATCACTTGAAAATAGAGTATACATTGCAACAGCAAACACATGGGGAGAAGAAATAAATAATAAAATTAAAAATACATTTACTGGTATGAGTCAATTAACAGATCCATTTGGAAACATAATAAAAAGATTTCCACCACAAAAAAATATTGTAGAAACATTTTTTATCGATGAAAAACTTTCAAGAAACAAAAATATAAATGAAAAAAATAATATATTTGAAGACAGAAAAATTCAATTTTATAAATAAAAAACAGCCTAAGCTGTTTTTTATTTATGCATTCTCTATTTGAAGTCTTTTTTCAACTGCTTTTGTTATACTATATGCTATAAAAAGCTTTATAATATCCCACAAAATAAAAGGTGGAACCAAAAGTTTAAAAGCTATAAAAAAACTCATATCTTTATATAATTTGAACCACACTATACCCATAAAATAAATTATTATTATTTCTAGAAAACCAAGAAGAATATCATTTATTTTAGGTATAAAAACCAATAAAGAAGCTAATAAAAACCCAAATAAAAATCCACCTGTTGGACCTATTAACTTAGCAATACCTCCAGAAAATCCTGCAAAAACAGGTAATCCAAGAGTACCAAGTAATAAGTAAGTTAAAATTGATTTCCATGCATTTTTTTTGAGCATATAAACAATTATAAAAACAGCTAAAGGTTGTAAACTAAAAGGCACTCCAAAAGGTAAAGGTATAACTAACCACGATGCAACAACCAATAGTGCTGTAAAAACACCTACTTTTGAAATATTTTTATAATCCACATTAACACCTCCAAAATCATTATAATACAAAAATATTTAGTGTAAGTTACAAAAACATTTAGTGAAATTCAACTTTTTATAAACTATAAACAAGGAGGAAAAAAATGCCTACTTTTTCAGAAAGATATAAATATATAAAAGAAAACCAAATTCCATATGATAAAATAAGTAAAAAACTAAGAAATAGGCTATGGAACAAAATTTATCCTTTATTAGAAAATGAAAAACTAACAAAAAAAATATTGGATGATTTTTTCAAAATTAATTTATATGAATTTAAAGAAAATTCTATTGAATTTATAAATAATGAATTTAAAAAACTTGAATTTCATGAAGTTTATTCATTAATAGAATTTATATTAAAAAACCATAATTATGATTTAATCAAATTCAAAGATAGCATAAACAAAATTTTTATAGAAGAAAAAGCACAATACAGAATAACTGGAAAACAAATTGTAAAGTTAATAAGTTCACATGAAATGAAAGAAATCGACAAAGTATTTGAAACAGAAGATTTATTTTTGCCTGTTAGAAAAAATATTTTCAAAGGATTAGATTCTTATTTAAATCATTCATACGAAAATTCAATTGACTGTTCTTTAAAAGCTATTGAAGAAGTTTGTAAAATAGTTTTTCATAAAGAAGGTACCTTAAATACCTTAATAGATGAAATCCCAATAAATACTAATTATAAGCTTTTCTTTAAAAATCTTTCCATAAACCTTTCTTATGAGGACGCTAGATTGATGTTAGTAACTTGTTCAGCTTTTGTCAATTATATTATTTCAAAGTTTTGGATAAATTAAAAAGCAATGTATACTAATATACATTGCTTTATAAAAAGTTAAAAAGAATAATTCCAACAAATCCAGATAATAAAATCGTATAAGCGGGATTTATTTTTGTTTTATTGAATAAAAAATATGAAGTTAACGCAATTAAAACTACTCTATAATCAAATTCTTTAAATAATGGTTTCAAAAATGAAATTAAGGTCATAGAAATTAAAATAGCAGTTCCCAATTTTAAAGAGTTCATTAATATATTTCTATTCATTTTTAAAATGTTGTTTTGTAAAAGTCTAAAAAAATACAGTATTAAAATTGGAGGAATTAAGAAAAAAATTGTGTTTAACAATGCTCCCCAAAAACCAAAATTAATATATCCAACATATGTTGCTAAATTTATAGCTATTGGTCCAGGCGTCATTTGAGAAATAGAAATTGCATTTGAAAAAATATCCAATGTCATATACCCATTAGAAATTAAATCTTCTCTTATTAAACCTACAGTTGTCCAACCGCCACCAAATGATAAGAAACCTATCTTAAAAAATATAAGTAACATTTTAATCATTTTTAACACGTCCATTTTCATATATATAATTTAACACAACCATTAAAACAAACACAGGCAAAACAAAATTATTATTAAAAAGAATTGATAAAACACCTATTATTAATAATATTATCTTTAAAAAATTCCATTTTTGATTTTTAAATATTTTAATAACTATTCCAAAAATTAATCCCAAAGCTGCTGCATATATTCCTTTTAAATAATATTTAACATAAATATTTTGAGAAAACTTATTAAATAAATAAGATGCAAATATTATAACAAAAAAAGGCGGGATTATAACTGCAACAGAACAAACAATAGCTCCTTTGGTTCCTTTTAATTTTTCGCCAACTAAACGAGATGTGTTAAATGCTATTGGTCCAGGTAATGATTGAGCAATCGTTAATATTTCCATAAATTCTTTTTCACTCATCCATCCTTTTTTTTCCAAAAATTTTATCATAACTGGAACCATAGCATATCCACCACCAAGTGTCATAGCAGATATTTTAAAAAAAGAAAAAAATAATTCAAACATGATTACCTCCTAATTTTTTCAAAGCCTTTACCATAAACTCCCATAACATTTCCTATCGAGATAAAGGCATCTTTGTCTATACTCTTTATTGCATACATTATCATTGGAACTTCCTTTTTTCTTATTACTATCATTAAAACATTCCTTTTATTTTTAGTATACCATCCATATCCTTCTAAAACTGTAACTCCTCGTCTTATTTCTGTTGAAATTTTTTCTGCAATTTCTTTATATTTTTCTGAAAAAATCATTACTTGTGCTGATTGTTTGCTTCCCTCAAGTATCATATCGAGTGAATATGAAGATACAGCCATAACAACTATACCATAAATTATTTTTTCAATTGAATGAAATAAAAAATAAGAGCTAGATATTATTGCTAAGTTCATAAAAAACATAGATCTTCCAGGGCTCACATCTCTATACTTATTTATAATCATAGCTATTATATCTGTTCCACCAGTACTTGCTCCTTGTGTAAAGTAAATTGCAACTCCCGCACCACTTAAAATTCCTCCAATAATAGCAACTAAAAATCTATCATCAACTAATGGCTGCTTAAAAATATTTTCAAAAATAGATATGAAAAATGATGATGTAATTATTCCATATATAGTTTTAATTCCAAATCCACCACCAAGTGTTTTTATTGCAATTAAAATAAGAATTATATTCATTAATAAATAACTTAATCCAACAGGAAAACCTGTGGAAAAATTAATTAAAGAACTGACACCATACAAACCTCCACCTACAATTTTTGCTGGAATTAAAAATGCCGTCCAACCTATAGAGTTTATAAAAACTCCAAGTGTAATAATAAAATAAGATTTAAAAACTTTTAATTTTTCTTTCATTATAAAACCTCCAAAAATTAAGTTACTGAAACTTTTATTTAATAGATAAATTATATAATCAAAAGATGTATATAAACTACAAAAAAGGTGATATAAATGTTAAAAAAAATGTATATTAAGGAAATTTTATTAATTTCATTTCCTTTAATCATACAAAATACTTTTAGAATGTTTTTAGGAACAACAGACAAAATCTTTGTGGGGCAACTTGGTGAGAAATCTTTAGCAGCTGTTGGAGGGGCTAATCAATTATTTTCTTTATTTATAATAGTCTTTTTTTCTTTTTCATCAGGCTTAACTATACTTGCATCTCAGTATAAAGGGTCAAAAAATAATAAAAAATTAGAAGAAATTATATCTACTTCATTTTTTATATCATTAATATTTGGTGTTTTTTTATTAATAACATTGGAAACATATTCAAAAAGTTTTTTATCTTGGATAAAAATAAAAGAGGATACTTTAACATTAGCAAATAATTATTTTAAAATAATTATCCCTTCAGTTTTTGTTTTATTATTTTCTTCAAACTGTGCTTCAATATTCAATGCTTTTAAAAAAAATAAATTTTCTATGATTGCTACAATTGTTTCTATGATAACAAATATATTTTTAGATTATTTATTGATATTCGTATTTAATTTTGGAATAAAAGGTGCTGCTTATGCTACTTTAATTTCAAGAATTTTAGAATTTTTAATTTTATTCATATTCTTAATTTATATAATGAAAGTAGAGAAAATAAAATTAAAAATTTATGTAAATATGAGTTCTTTAAAAAATTTAGTGAATATTAGTCTCCCAATGTCAATAGATGGTGCTGTATGGCAATTTGCAACAACTGTAAATACTGCTATAATATTTAAAATAGGTGTTTCAGAAGCAGCAATATTTGAAGTAATAAAAATATTCCAAACAATAGTCCTAACTCCAATATCAGCAATTGCCGGAGCAAGTATAGGAATAATTGGAAATGAACTTGGTAAAAACAAAAAGGAAAATGCAAAAAGCATTTCAATAAATACAATCTTTATTTCTTTTATTATAGTAACTATTTTAATATCTAATGTAATGATTTTTAAAAATCAAATATTTTCTTTATTCAATTTAAAACAAACAACAATACAAGAAGGAAAAAAAATTTTAAATATAATTATATTTTTAGTTTATGCACAAACTCTAAATATAATTTTCCCTTTTATTCTTAGAAGTGGTGGAGATACTTGGTCAATTTTAGGAATAACTATATTTGGCTTTTGGATAATTCAAATTCCAATTTCATTACTATTTGCTTTTACTCTCCATTTAGGAATAACGGGATTGATGTACGCGATGTTATTAGCAGAAATATTTAAAGGAACTCTATTTTTATTAAGATATCTAAAGTGGAAATGGATGAAAAATATTACTATTGAGGTGAAAAAATGAATGATGCAGTAAATTATTTTAATAATGGATATACTTGTTCTCAAGCTATCGTAAAAACATTTAAAAATGAATTTAATATTGATGAAAAAATACTTGAAGCTATATCATATGGTTTTGGTGGAGGAATGGGAAAAAGTGGAAATATATGTGGTGCAGTAAGTGGTGGTATTATGGTTATTGGAATGAGAAATATGAATGAAAAAAAAGATATAGTTTATAAAAAAGTAAATAAATTTATAAGCGAATTTAAAAAAATTAATGGTGAAACTTCGTGCACTAAACTTTTAGAATTCTCAAACGAATTATCGGAAGAAGAAGAAAAAAATAAATTTAAAAAGAAAATATGTACAAACTGTATTAAAAGTACCGTTGAACTATTAAATTCACAATTAATTTTAACAAAGTAAAAAACATTCTTTCATCAAAAAGAATGTTTTTTTTATTTTCTCCAAGATAATTATTTCATATTAATTTAACTTTATGGTAAAATATATACAGGAATAATATTACTATTATATTACTATAAAGGTGGTAGAAAAAATGGATAAAAAAATTATTAAAGGAAACTTTATTTTTTCAAAAAATTTAAACAATCTATCTTTTTTAGAAAATACTCATTTGCTAATAAATGATGGAAAGATATTAGATATTTTTAAAGAAGTTCCAACTAAATATAAAAATTTAAATATACTTGATTTTAAAAACAAAATAATAATTCCACCATTTGTTGATCTACATTTACATGCTCCTCAATATGCTATGAGAGGACTTGGCATGGATAAAGAATTATTAGATTGGTTAAACACTTATACCTTTAAAGAAGAAAATAAATTTAAAGATATTGGATATGCAAAAAGAATATACAATGAGTTTGCAAAAGATCTAATAAAACACGGAACATTAAGAGCTGTCATTTTTGCAACAATTCATAAAAAAAGCACAGAAATATTATTTGAAGTATTAGAGAAATATGGACTTGAAACATATGTTGGAAAAGTAAACATGGATAGAAATTGTCCTGAATTTTTAAAAGAAAATACAGAAAAATCTCTAAAAGAAACCGAAGAATTAATTTTAAATTATAAAAATAACAAAAAATCAAAACCAATAATAACGCCTAGATTTGCTCCAACAAGTACACAAAAATTATTAAAAGGTCTCGGAGAATTAGCTATAAAGTATAATATTCCTATACAATCTCATCTCTCAGAAAACCAAAAAGAGGTAAAATGGGTTAAAGAATTATATAATCATAATTATTCTGAAGTTTATAATGAAAATAATTTATTTGGTCAAACGCCAACTTTAATGGCACATTGTATATACCTTACAAAAAAAGGAATTGAATTAATGAAAAATAACAGAGTAATTGCAGTCCATTGTCCTCAATCAAATGTAAACTTAGCAAGTGGTATAATGCCAGTTAGAACACTTTTAAACGAAGGATTAAATATAGGACTTGGAAGTGATATAGGAGCTGGTCATTCAATTGCGATAAAAAGAAGTATGGTAATGGCAATAGAACTTTCAAAATTAATTTATAAAGACAATAAAAATTTAAAACCTTTAAGTACAGAAGAAGTTTTTTTTATGGCTACAAAAGGATCAGATTTTTTTGGAAAAATAGGAGAATTTAATGTTGATTTTTCATTTGATGCATTAATTATAGACGATTCAAATCTTGGGACAACTGAATTAACATTAAAAGAACGTCTTCAAAGATTCATATATATTGGTGATGATAGAAATATTATAAAAAGATATTTAAATGGAAAAGAAATAAATTTTTAATTATATAAAAAACTCTGAAAAAAATAATTAATCTTAGATTAATTAATCGTATGTTTTATTTTATATGCATATATATATAATTTTTTATATTTTGTTAATTTTTATAGTAAATAAAAAATGTTTTTTAAATTAAATTTTACTTAAAATTAAATTTAATTTTACTTAAAACTTTTATTTTAACAATTTTTATTGTATAATTAATATGTGGTTTTAAAAACCATAAATATCAGTCTCGCTACATAACCCAACTTTTTCCACTTTAAAAACAAAAGTTTTTAAAGTGGACTTTTTTTTAAAGATTCAAATTTTAAAAATTAATTTTTTATTTACTTTAAATTAATTGACAAAATCAAAATTCAGAGTTATAATTAATATGTTAAACCTTTTTACTGAATAAATAACTATTCCTCTTTGGATATGTAATTTGTTTCAAGTAACAAAAGGTTTTTTTGTTTTTATTAATAGATTTTTTAAGTTGATCCATTTATTCTGTACCTTGTAAGTGAGTATTTTTAAACATGTCTTTTATTTTATGAGTTTAAGTAAAATGTTTTTTGTAATTTGTTTAACTAGTTTACAATGTATATGAAATAATCCAAAGAGGAAAGCGGAGCTTAAATGCTCCGCTTTTTTTATTAAGAAAATAATTCAATATTTAATTTTATTTTTTATAAAAAACACGACTTCTAAAAGAAATCGTGTTTTTATTATTCTTCATCAATTATGATAAAAATAATTCTATATCGTCTTCTACTTTTCCTATTCCTGCAATTCCAAAATTTTTAACTAAAACATTTGCAACGTTTGGTGATAAAAATGCTGGTAATGTTGGACCAAGATGTATATTTTTTACACCTAAGTATAATAATGCTAATAATACAATAACAGCTTTTTGTTCGTACCATGCAATATTGTATGCTATTGGTAATTCATTTATATCATTCAATTCAAAAATTTCTTTTAATTTAAGAGCTATAACTGCTAATGAATAAGAATCATTACATTGACCTGCATCAAGAACTCTTGGTATTCCTCCAATATCTCCAAGATTTAATTTATTGTATCTATATTTTGCACATCCTGCAGTCAATATTACTGTATCTTTTGGTAATTTTTCTGCAAATTCTGTATAGTAGCTTCTTGACTTCATTCTACCATCACAACCAGCCATTACAAAGAATTTTTTTATTGCGCCAGTTTTTACTGCATCTACAACTTTATCTGCAAGTGCTACAACTTGATTGTGTGCAAATCCTCCAACAATTTCACCTTTTTCTATTTCTACTGGTGGTTTACATTTTTTAGCCATTTCAATTATTTCGGAAAAATCTTTCATTTCCCCAGGTTCCCTATCTGGAATATGTTTTGACCCTGGATATCCAGCTGCACCTGTAGTAAACACCCTATCTGCATAAGAAGCATCTTTTTTAGGTGGAACTATACAATTTGTCGTGAATAAAATAGGGCCATTAAAAGTTTCAAACTCTTCCGTTTGTTTCCACCAAGCATTTCCATAATTTCCAACAAAGTGTTTATACTTTTTAAATGCAGGATAATAATGAGCTGGTAACATTTCACCATGTGTATAAACATCAATTCCAGTACCTTCTGTTTGTTTCAATAAGTCTTCTATATCTTTTAAATCATGACCACTTATTAAAATACCTGGGTTTGTTCCAACTCCTATATTTACTTTTGTAACTTCAGGATTTCCATAGGTTTCTGTATTTGCTTTATCAAGTAATGCCATAGCATTAACTCCATATTTACCAGTTTCAAGTGTAAGAGCAACTAATTCATCAACTGTTAATGTATCATCTGTTGTTTTTGCTAAAGCTTCTTGAACAAATTTATATAAATCTTTATCTTCAAATCCTAAATTAACTGCATGTTCTAAGTAAGCAGCAAGTCCTTTTAATCCATAAGTTATTAATTCTCTTAATGATCTTACGTCTTCATTTTCAGTTGCTAAAACACTAACTTCAGGAGAATAACTCTTTCTTTCAAATTCTTCTTCTTTTTCTGCATACCATGTTGCACAATCTGGTAAAGTACCTTCTATCTTACCACCAGCTGTTTCTAATTGCTTTTTTATTTCTTCTCTTAATTTTAATCCTTCTTTTACATAATCCACAAATCTTTGTTTATCAAAGTTTGCATTTGTAATTGTCATAAATAAGCCATTGTAAATAAATTTATTAACTTCTTCATTTTCAATACCTAATTCTCTTGCCTTTGTACTATATATTGAAATTCCTTTCATAACATACATTAATAAATCTTGCATATTTGCAACATCTTCGGTTTTACCACAAACTCCTCTTACTGTACAACCTTTATTTCCTGCTGTTTCTTGACATTGATAACAAAACATGCTCACTATTAAGCACCTCCTATATTTTTTATCCATTAATATTCTACTAAATTTATTTCATTTAATCCGTAACATATGTTACTCATCATATATTCTTTTTTCACCTTTTATTTCTTGAATTGGTTCAATATCTTGTGTTACTTCAACTGTACCCAAATATTCATTATTCTTATTTCTAACAGCAAAATATCTCAAATACACATATTTTTCTCCAACTCTTAGCCAAAAATCAGCCTTATCTTTTTTGCCTGTTTTAAAATCATTTACTATTTTATTTACTATTTCAACACTATTTGCAGGATGACAATTTTGTACTTTTCTTCCTATTATTGCTCTACTTCTAACAAAAATTCTATCTTTGGTTTCACTGAAATACTTTACCCTGTTATTTTTATCTACAAAAGTTATATCCATAGGCAATGTATTAAACATATTAATTAATTCTTCAATTGTAAACTCTCCACTAGGAAGTTTAATTTTATCATCTAAAACTCCACTTTCTTTTTCATCCTTTTTTTCAATTGCTTTTGGGAAATAACAAAAGTATCCAATTTCATCAAATTGATTTCTTATTTCTTTCCATTCTTCATCATTTATTAAATTTAATGCAGTTGGAAATAAAACAGAATGCTCTTTTTGTACATGATGAGTAAATAATTCATTTAAGTTTAAAGAAATTTCATATAAAGATTTCTTCGCATCTTCAAAATCTCTATTATCTTTAAGTTTTAATAATTTATTTCTAAAATTTCTAATTTGATTGTGTTCCTTCCACATTACCCTTGGAGGCTGTTCTATTCCATGTTTTTCAAGATACGCAAATAAAACATTCTCTTCTTTTAAAAAATATTTTTCTGCTGCTTCAATATTTTCTATATTTTTATTTAATTTCATAAAATCATCAAAAGCTTCTTTTATATTATTTTTTTTGTATACATTTTTTGATATTTCTCTAATTTTTTCTACTGTTTTTAAAATATAATCATGTTCTCTCATTAATATAAATATTGGATGATCTTTTTCAACTTCTATTTTTTCAACATTTGTAAAATCTTTAAATAAATCAAGATGTATATCACAAACAGATTGTATTTCATCAACTGTTATTCCATCTTTGTCAATCAACTCTTGTTCAACCTTTGCAATAACTTCTGGACTTAATGATTTTATAGTAGATTTTAATTCTTTTTTTAATTCTTCATTATCTTCATTCCCTAATCTTTTTATTAAATTTTTTAAGTATTCTTCATTATTAAAAAGTTCACTCATCTTTTCACCACCTTTTATTTCTAATTAATTATAACTTTTTTAGTAGATTTTATCTGTAACATATGTTACAATAATAATGGAGGTGATTTTTATGCATCCTTATTTAAATCAAATTTCTAAAATAAATTTATTTAAATCATTGAGTTTAGATACAATCGAACAACATATTTTTAAAGATTCAATTATAAAATCTTTTGAAAAAGGTGAAGTAATAAAAGGGCGTGGAGATTGTTTAAATCATATGATTGTTTTGTTATTTGGAAAGATTCAAACTGAAATAGTAGACTTTAATGGAAAAATTTTTGTAATAGAACAAATAAAAGCCCCATTTGTCCCTGCTATTGGTTTTATTTTTTCAAAAGTTTCTTTACCTATGGATATTATTGCCGTTGAAAAAACTACTATTTTATTTATAAAAAAAGAAGAAATTTTTTCTTTATTAATGAAAAACAAAGAGTTTTTAGAAATTTTTTTAGAAAATATAGGAAATAAAGTAAACTTTTTATCTAATAAATTACAAATTAACACTTTAAAAACTATAAGGGAGAAAATATTTTATTATTTAATTCAACTTTATAATCAACAGATGTCTGATAAAATAGTTCTACAAAATTCTTTAGAAGAATTATCTCAATTATTTGGAATAGCTCGACCATCTCTTTCAAGAGTTTTTTCAGATTTGGAAAAAGAAGGAATAATTTTAAAAAAGAAAAATGAAATAAAAATTTTAAATAAAGATTATATTTCTAATTTATTTGAAAATAAAAAATAAAATAATTTAATTATTAGAAATACTATTATCTTTAATAATAAAATATGTTTAATTAAAATACATTGATTTTAGTGCATAAAAAAATATCCCAGTTATTGGGATATTTTTTTATTTCAAGAAATTTTTTTTAATACTAATTTTTATTTTTTAAATATTGGAAGTCTCAAATCTAATATATATTCATCCTTACAATCAAATTCACCTGATAAGTCTTCTATCTTTTTATGTGATTCATAGTCTAATACATCCATATAGCACTTTCCATCTTCTCCTTCAGAAAATATTGATGGGTGGAACTCAAAGTTTTCTTCGTCTTCTTCAGTAATGTTATCCATATCAACATCATCATCGTGTAAAGATATTTCTGAAAGAACAGAATAAGAGTGTACTTTTGTAATGTTAGAAATTTCAGTTAAAAAATTTAAAAAATTATTTAATTCTTCATCATCATGAGCTTCAAATGGGAAGTATACAGGTACAATGACAGTATTTATATCATAATCTTTTAAATAATCTTCCATTTCTTCAGCATATTCCTCATCATTTTTCTTTATTAAATTTAAAAATGATCTTTTACTTTCTTCTGTAAATTCAATCCACATTAATATAACTGGATGTATATGATCATCATGTATAAAACCCTCTGAAATTGAATTTTTTACAAATGTATCATG
This sequence comes from Tepiditoga spiralis, assembly GCF_014701195.1. NCBI lineage: Bacteria > Thermotogati > Thermotogota > Thermotogae > Petrotogales > Petrotogaceae > Tepiditoga > Tepiditoga spiralis. Next base: position 1,609,104 of record NZ_AP018712.1, on the reverse strand, counting down.
AAAATTTTTATAGTCCATAAAACACCTCCAAAATTTTTTACTAAAATTATACCATTAAACTATGTATTAATTGCTACATTTTTAGTGAAAGTTTTTTAATAAAATTTTTGGAGTTCTTTTTATTCCCATTCAATTGTTGATGGTGGTTTACTTGTAATATCATAAACAACTCTTCCCACACCTTTAACTTCATTAGTAATTCTTCTTGATGCCTTATCTAAAACTTCAAAAGGTATTCTAGACCAATCTGCAGTCATACCTTCAACACTATCAACACTTCTCAAAGAAACTACATATTCATAGCTTCTTTCATCACCAACTACTCCAACAGTTTTAATAGGAGTTAATACTGCAAAAGCTTGCCAAACTTTATTATACCATCCAGTATCTCTCAAAGTTTCTATAAAAATATTATCCACTTTCTTTAATATTTCTAATTTCTCTTCTGTTATATCTTCAATTATTCTGATTGCAAGTCCTGGCCCTGGGAATGGATGTCTATATAAAATGTGCTTTGGTATTCCAAGAATTTCTCCAACATTTCTTACTTCATCTTTAAATAAATTTCTAAGAGGTTCTATAATTTCAAAATTAATATCTTCTGGAAGACCGCCAACATTGTGATGACTTTTTATTTTAGCAGTTTTTTTACCTGAAGCTGCACTTTCAATAACATCTGAATAAATAGTACCTTGAATTAAATATTTTGCATCGCTAAATTTTTTAGATTCTTCTTCAAAAACTCTTATAAACTCTTCACCTATTATTTTTCTCTTTTTTTCTGGTTCTGATACATTTTTTAACTTTGTTAAAAATCTCTCTCTTGCATTTACAACCGTTAAATCTAATCCCATTATTTCTTTAAATATACTTCTAACATCATTTTCTTCATTTAATCTTAGTAAAGCATGATCAACAAATACAGCTTTTAAGTTATTTCCAATAGCTTTATGCATAAGTACTGCTGCTACTGATGAATCAACCCCTCCTGAAAGTGCTATTATAGCTTTATCATTTCCTACTTTTTTTCTTATTTCTTCTATTTTTTGAGTTATAAAGTCTTGTAATGACCATGTATTAGAAATTCCACATATATTTACTACAAAATTTTCAATTATATTATTCCCAAATTCAGTATGTCTAACCTCTGGATGAAATTGTATTGCATAGTAATTTTCATACTCAAATGAAGCAATTATATTATTTGAAGTTTTTGCAATAATTTTTGCACCATTCGGAACTTCAACAACTGAATCTCCATGACTCATCCATGTGTTGAATTTTTTTGGTAAATTTTCAAATAGTTTTGAGTTGTTTTTTATTTCTATTTCAGTTCTTCCATATTCAGAAACTTTTTCTTTTTTTACTTTCCCATTAAAATATTTTGTAATTGATTGCATTCCATAACAAACACCTAACACTGGTTTTTTTAAGTCAAATACATAATTAGGTATTTGTGGCGCATCTTTTGCGTAAACACTATCTGGTCCTCCTGAAAGTATTATTCCTTCAATTTCTTTTAAATCAATTTTTTCATCAAACTGCACAACTTCTGAATAAACTCCTATTTCCCTAATTCTTCTTGCAAGTAATTGAGTATATTGAGAGCCAAAGTCTATTACTAATATTTTTTTCATAGAACTTCCTCCTTTTTGTTTTTTTAATTATAAATTATTTTTTAAATTGAAAGAATAAAAAGATATTGCTTTTATGTTAAAAATCAAATTTAAAATTAAAAAGCTATTTATTAAAAATATTTTTTATAAGAAATATTTTATACTAAAGTATTAAAAAAGTTTACAAATATCTTATAATAAAATCAAATTTGAAGTGTATAATAAAATCAGAACATAATGATTGGAGGTAAAATATGGAAATTCTAAAAACAATTACTAAAGAAATGAACTTAAATGAAAAGCAGGTAAAAAATACTATCGAACTTTTAAACGAAGGTAATACAGTTCCATTTATTAGTAGATATAGAAAAGAAGTTACCAATAACCTTGATGAAACACAAATAAGAAAAATAGAAGAATTATTTAAATACTACACTAATTTAGAAAAATATAAAGAAACCGTTTTAAAAAGTATTGAAGAACAAGGAAAGTTAACAGATTCATTGAAAGAAAAAATAATAAACACTTCAAAAATGAGCGAATTGGAAGACATCTACCTACCTTATAAAAAAAGAAAGAAAACAAATGCTGACAAAGCTATTGAAGCTGGTCTTGAACCTCTTGTAAATAAGATATTTCTTGAAAAAATTGATTTATCTATCTTTGAAAAATTTACTGTAGAAAATTATGAAACAGTTGAAAAAGTTAGAGAAGGAGTTAAATTCATAATTGGACAAATCTTTTCTCATGATACTGACATAAGAAAAAAATTAAGAATTTATTATGAAAAATATGGAAAAATACTTTCAAATAAAAAGAAAAAATTCAAAGAAGAAAAAACTAAATATGATATGTATGATAATTTTTCTCAAAATATAAAAGATATACAAAATTATAGAGTTTTAGCAATAAATCGTGGCGAATCTGAAGGTATTTTAAATATTAATTTAGAAGTAGAAAAAAATTATATTGAAAATCTTTTTAAAGAGTACTTAAAAGGTTACGAACCAAATGATAAAATAATAAGAGAAGGATTAGAATATGGCTTTAAAAACATGTTAAATCCTTCCATAGAAAAAGAAGTTAGGAACTCTTTAACTTCTAAAGCTGAAGAAAGTGCTATTGAATTATTCTCAAAAAATTTAGGGGAGCTATTATTGACTCCACCTTTGAAAAACAAAAGAATTTTAGCAATAGATCCGGGATTTAGAACAGGTTGTAAAGTTGTTGCTTTAGATGAATCTGGAAAATTTCTTGAATACAACACTATTTTCCCAGTTCCACCAAAAAATGATTTTATCGGTGCAGAAAAAACAGTTTTAAGTATGATAAAAAAACATGATTTAAATCTAATAGTTATTGGTAATGGAACAGCCTCAAGAGAAACACAGCAATTTATAGTTGACACAATAAAAAAACATAATTTAAAACTTAGATATTTATTTGCAAATGAAGCTGGTGCTTCAGTATATTCAGCCTCTAAAGTTGCTAAAGAAGAATTTCCAGATTTTGATGTTACAGTAAGAGGTGCAATAAGTATTGGAAGAAGAATTCAAGATCCTCTTGCAGAATTGGTTAAAATAGACCCAAAAGCAATAGGCGTTGGTCAATATCAACATGATGTAAACCAAAAATTATTAAAAGAAAAATTAGAAAACACTGTAGAAAGTGTAGTTAATAATGTTGGAGTAAATCTAAATACTGCTTCTCCTTCTTTGTTAAAGTATATATCAGGTATTTCTTCTACGGTTGCAAAAAATATTTTAAAATACAGAGAAGAAAATGGTGCTTATACTCAAAGAAAAGAACTATTAAAAGTAAAAGGATTTGGAAAAAAAGGGTTTGAACAAGCAGCTGGATTTTTAAGAATATTTGATGGAAAGAATCCTCTTGAAATTACAGGAATACATCCAGAAAGTTATGATGTTGCCAAAAATTTAATAAATGAAATTGGATATGAAGTTAAAGATATTTTAGATTCAACTAAAATTTCAAAGATAAGAAATAAACTTGATAATATAGATATAAAAGAATATTCAAAAAAGCTAAATATTGGTGAGTATACTTTAAATGATATAATAAAAGAATTAAAAAAACCAGGAAGAGATTTAAGAGATGATATGCCACAACCAATTCTCCAAGAAGATATATTAAAATTTGAAGATTTAAAAGAAGGAATGACTTTACAAGGTAAAATTACTAATATAACAGATTTTGGTGCATTCGTTGATCTTGGAATAAAAGAAAGTGGATTAATTCATAAATCTAAACTTTCAACAAAATTTGTAAAACACCCATCTGACATAGTTTCAATAAATGAAATAGTCAATGTGGAAATAATTGAAATAGACAAAGAATTAAAAAGAATTAAATTAAAAAAAATAGAAAAATAAATTGGGCTTAAAGCCCAATTTATTTTAAGTATTATAATTTTTTTTAAACCAATCAATTGTATCTTTTAAAGTTTTTTCTAAAGGCTGTGGAAAATAATTTAATTCATTTTTAGCATTTTCAAATGAAAATGTATAATTTCTTGAAATAGTATGCATTGTATATGGTGTAAATCTTGGGATTTTTTTAAATAATTTATAATAAAATGGAGAAAACCAACTAATTATATTAGTTAAACTTTTTGGTAAAAATACAGTTTTATAATCTAAGTTTTCTATTTTTTTTATCTCATTTACTAAATCATAAAAATTAATTTTGTGTCCTGAAAGTATATATACATTTCCATTTTTTCCTTTTTTCATAGCTTCTATTTCTCCATTAACTATATCTCTAACATCTACAAAGTCAAATGATCCATTAACACACATTTTCATTTTTTTATTCATTGTATCAAAAATCATACTTCCCATTTCTGATAATTTAAAATCATAAGGACCTATTACACCAGTTGGACATATTATTACAGCATTTAAACCTTTTTTTATTGCCTTTTGAACTTCAAGTGCTGCCACTGCCTTTGATTTCCCATATATACCAGATGTTTTTTTTGGATCAAAACATAAAGTTTCATCTATATTAGAACCTTTTACTGGTTCTTCAAGTGCATGAACTGAACTTGTATAAATTAATTTTGAAATACCCAATTCAAAACAAGCTTTTATAACATTTTTTGTACCATTTACATTCACATTAAATACTTTTTGTTTCATTCCAGGCATAATTGATATTATAGCAGCTAAATGAAATACTATGTCTGAACCTTTTAAAGCATTGTATATTTGTTCATAATTTGTCACATCTGCTTTTATTACTTCAACATCAACATCTTTTAATGATGGAGTATTATCAAAAGGAGCTGTTATAGCTCTTATCTTTTCTTCAGAATTAACTAATTTTCTTACCAATACATTTCCTATATGACCAGTTGCACCTGTGATAGAAATCACTTTTTTCATCTCCTTATTATTTTGTATTATAATATAATAAAGCTATTAAAAAATAAATAAATTTGGAGGTACTATGTTTGAATTAATTAAAAATAAAGATATTAAGTATTTTAAAATTACAGAATTTGAAACATATGGAATCAAAGCTATTTTTTCAACTAAGATAAGCGGTTTTAGTAATTATTCTAAAAATTCACTAAATTTAGGATTGAATACAAATGATTCATTTAAAAATGTTGAAAAAAATTTTTATAAATTTTTTAACTACAATAACATTGATATAAAAAATGTTGTACCAGCAGATCAAGTACATAAAGATAATATCGCTATTATAAATTCTTATCATAAAACATCTAACTTCTTATTTAATAAAAACAAAAAAAATACTGATGCAATAATAACAAATGAAAAAGATATTGTTTTAATTTCATTTTATGCAGATTGTGTACCATTATACTTTTGTGACAAAAAAAATAAAATAATTGGATTAGCTCATTCTGGTTGGAAAGGAACTATATTAGAAATTGGCAGAAAGGTTATTGAAAAAATGAATTATGCTTATAATTCAAACCCAAAAGACATTTTAGTTGGAATAGGGCCATCAATTGGTCCTAATAATTTTGAAGTTAGTTTGGATGTTGCAATAAAATTTAAAAAATATAAAACTGTAAAAAAAATAAAAAATAAATATTTTGTAGATTTATGGTTAACTAATTATATTATACTACAAAATGCTGGAATTTTAAAAAATAATATTATTATGTCAAATTTAGATACATACGAAAATAAAGAATTATTTTTTTCATATAGAAGAGATAAAGGAAATACAGGAAGAATGATTTCATGTATTTATTTTGATTAAAATTAAATACCTAAAAAAGATGTTTTTCAAACATCTTTTTTAGGTATTATTGTAGTATTACATTTTTTTACTTCATTATTGAACTTTTTTTCAAATAATTTTAAAGCTCTGTTTCCTGTACAATGGCATGGCATTATTGATTTTATGTTGAGTTTATTTAATTCTTCAATTACTTTATTTATTTTTGTACTATCTGCATCTTTTAAATGGAATCCACCTATTATTAATTTTATATCTTTTTTAAATTCTTTTATTGTGTCTGTTGCTATATTTACTATGCCTCTATGAGCACATCCAGTTATTAATATTAATCCTTCATTTGTATCAATAACTATATTTAATTCATCTTCAAAAAAATCTCTTATTTTTTTATTTTTTTCTATTACAAAAAAATCTTTTGACGGTTCTTCAAAATCATTTTTCATTTCTACTGGACCAAATACATATATGTCTTTTATTATTTGCATCTTTTTATTTTTTATTTTTATCAAATTTTTATAATTACTTAATTTAGTAAAGTCTATACCTTTAAATATATCTTTACTATATTTTTTTTGCATTGTTTTTTCATGTATATAAACTTTAAATTTACTTTCTTCTTTTAATAAATAGTTTATTCCACCTGCATGATCATAATGGCCATGGCTCAATACTATTGCATCAACTTCATTTAAATCTAAATTCAATTTTTTAGCATTTTTCATATAAACATCTGTATGACCTGTATCAAATAAAAGTTTTTTATTATCCTTTTCTATTAATATAGAAAAACCATGTTCTGAAAAAAAATCTTCATTTTTTTCATCATTACATAAAATTGTAAAATTCATTTTATCCCTTCTCTTTATATAAGTTTATAATTACTATTTGTATATGGCAAATTAAGATTATTCAATACTTTTTCAAGTAATATACCTTCTCTATGCGGATAATCAAATCCAAAACTTTCTTTTATGGCATTTTTTATAAATATAACAGCTCTATCAATTGCAACTGGTAAACTATCACCATTTAATATTCTTCCAGTAACTATACTTGAAAATATATCTCCTGTTCCTGGATAAAAAGCAGGAATTTGTTCAGAACTAATCATCCAAAATCTCTTATCATTTTTACTATATGCTATTACAGTATTTTTTTCTCTTTCAATCGGAATACTTGTTATAATTGCTATTTCTGGTCCTTCATTTGTTAATCTTATAAGCCAATTTTTTATCTCTTTTATTTCAATTTTTTCTTTATAAGTTTCATTTAAAAGGTAACAGGCTTCTGTAAAGTTAGGAGTTATTATGTTTGCTTTTTTTATCAGTTTTTTCATTTTTTCAACCATTGAATTGGACATTGTTTGATATAATTCTCCATTGTCTGCCATTACTGGATCTATAACAACTAATGTATTTTTAGTTTTAAATTTATCTATAAAGTCACTTATTATTTCTATTTGATTTTCAGATCCAAGAAAACCAGAATATATTCCATCAAACTTTAAATTTAGTGTTTTCCAATGCTTTATATATTCTTTCATTGAATCAGTTAAATCTACAAATGAAAAATCATTACCAAATCCATCAGTATGTGTTGATAAAATTGCAGTTGGAATTGGACATACTTGTATTCCAAGTGTTGATAATGTTGGAATTATCACTGTTAATGAACACCTTCCAAATCCCGAAAGATCATGTATAGCAGCTACCTTTTTTACTCCTGTCATTTTTATCTCCTTATTTTTTTTCTATTTTATTTTTTTGTGGTCTAACCGTTACTTGAGTAATTATGGAGTTTTGATTTAAAATAAAATTTATTATATTTGCTATTTCTTTTGGATCTATATAAAAGTTTTTATCTTCTACATATTTAAAATTTAAATTATTATAAAAATTAGTTTTTGTAATGTCTGGATTAATGCTAATAACTTTAACCCCATACTTTCTAACTTCTTCAAATAAGCTTTCAGAAAAATGCGTTAATCCAGCTTTAGTAGCAGAATAAGCAGCTCCTTTTGGTGCATTATGAAAAGCAGTTACCGATGAAACATTTATTATATATCCATTATTTTTTTTTAAACTTCTCAATAATAATTTTGACAAAATTATAGGTACTTTCAAATTTGTATCTATCATCTTTTCTAATTCTTTTATATTTAATTCTTCATGCATTCCAAATAATCCAAAACCTGCATTATTTATTAAAACCTTTATATTATTGTCTTTTTTTATTATTTTTTTTATTTCATTATTTAATAAATGAACATTTGTAATATCACATGTTATTTTTATAAAATTTTTATCTTCATATTCTATTTTTGAAAAATCTCTTCCAAATCCATATACTTTATAATTATTTTCAATTAATACTTTTGCAGTCTCAAAACCTATTCCACTAGATGCACCTGTCAAAATAACTGATTTCATATTTCAAATACCTTCTCTTTGTCTATATATTTGTTAAGTTCTTTTTTTACATAATTTATCATATAACTTTTTTCTTCTTTACTATATGTATAAACACCATTTATATTCTCATATGGATAGTACACTATAAAGTTATCAGAAGACTTTCTCATTCTTTTTAAATAATCTAAAGGCATTCTAAATACCCCTATGCTTAAATCTTTTATCTTATTTGCTGGTATTTTTTGAAATAAATATTCTATAAACTCAGAATATATTCTTTCAAACTCATCTATTTTTAAAATAGGATCAATAGATAATCTTGGTATCCATCCTTTATTTATTGCTTCATTTATTGATTCTATTCTCAAATCTAATGATGGAGTTTGTTTTTCAAATTTATCAATTATTTCTTGTGGTGATACAGTCCAGCCAAGTATTACATTTTGTTGAGGAACCATATCTTTTATACTTTTAAAATTTGAAGATTTTGTTCTTATTTCTAACTTAATGTCTTTATTTTTTGATGCAAATTCAATCCATTTTTTAGTAAAAGGATATATATTTTCAAAAGCCATAAGATCTGTGTCATATGATATACTAATATATGGGTTTTCTAATTTTTTTATTTTCTTGAAATAATCTTCAATATTAACAAATATAACTATATTAGCAGAAGTATACATTCCCCCTAAATAACAATATTTACAGTTATACACACAATTAAATATTGAAGATGTATAATAAAAGTTTTCATTATTAAAATCATGGCATACTTCTGCACCTTTGTATATTAAATTATTCTTTTTTACCGCCAATATCAATTTTGGAGATTTTTTTTGCATTATAAAGTTTTGTTTGTTTCTATTAAATATTTCTTTATAATTATTTATTAAAATTTTTGAAGCTTTATTAAATTTGTTTAATATATATTCAGTAATTTTATAATTGTAAGCTTCTTTTTCAATATATATATGAGAAAAATATTTATTTAAGTAGTTCTTGTTCAAGCTTTTCAAAAATTTTCTTCCTTTCAACTTTATTTTTAGGTATATCTATTAAATTTGGTAACTTAAAAATTTTTCCATTTTTTAATTTTGAATATTTAAATGTATTAATTATTTTTCTTTTTTGTGTAACTGAAAAATTTAAATCTTCGCATATTTTTTCTATATATATTTTTTCTTCTTTTGTAAAAATTTCTTTAATTTCAATGTTTTTTACTTTATCAATAAAGTTTTTAATTTTTTCTATATTCATTTCAATAAAATCTATAATTTCTTCTTTTGATATATCATCAGTTAGATGATCTGAAACAATCTTTAATAAAAATATTTTATGTTGTTCAAAAAAATTTATAGCTGCTTTATAAAAGCCAGAACTTTCCATATCAACCAAGTTTTCTTTTACTTCATTTTTTTCAGTTACAACTTTAGAAAAAGTTTCAATTGATCCTTCCTTAAATTCAGTACTTAACAACATATCTAAATAATATATTTTTTTACTGTCATGATCTAAAATTTTATTACATAAAAATATATCTCCATCTTTGTACTTTTTTAATTTTGTTCCACAGGTTCCTAAATTTATAATTATATCATTTTCTTTAGGTTTATACTTCATCAGTAATTTTGTTGTTTCAATTGCTGAATTTATTTTACCTATGCCTGTAATTATTAATCTTATATTTTCTCCTATATAGACATTATTTTCTTTTTTTAAATTAAAATTTTTTATTATTGGAAGTGCTTCTGAATACATTGCTATAACAATATATACCATATTTTTCTCCTTAATTAAAGATTGAATTTAAACTTTCTTTTTTTTCATTATTTCCTTTATAAGTTGCTATTACATCAACCGTATCATTTGAAAATAAAGATATAGTTATTTTTATTTCATTTTCATATTTGTGAAACATATCGTATTCTAACTTTTTATTATAATCAAAAATAAATTCAATTTTCCCTTCACTTTCTTTTATTTGAGATGATTTTATTACATAATATATTGCTAAGTTTTCTTTTTGACCTTCTGTATAATACTTAAGAATAGAACTTATAAGTCCTTCTTCATTTTGAGGATTTAAAAAATCTTTTTCTAATTCCTTAAGGGCATTATCTTCTTTTTTTACGTATTTATAAGTTAAAGCCAATACACTAACATCAAACATTAATCTTTTATTTTCATTAAATTTGATTTCTTTTAAAATTTCAGATAGTTTTTCCATTATTTTAATCATTTTTAAGTTTTCTTTTATTGTTTCAAAAATTAATTCTATGCTCTGTTCTAATAAAATTTCTGGTTCTTTTCCCATAGAAAATAAACTTTCAGATATTTCTAATATTTTATCAATATTTCCTGAATATATTGCATTTACAAAATCCAATACAAATGTTTCATCAAACAAACCTAATACGTTTATAGTATCTTCTAAAGTTATTTTATTATCAGAAAATTTCATTACTTGTTCAAGTAATGAAAGAGCATCTCTCATTCCACCTTTTGCTTTCTTTGATATTATATTAATCGCACTTTCTTCTATTTCTATACTTTCACTATTACTAACATATTTAATCATATTTTTAATATCTTCATATCCTATATTCTTAAAATTTATTAATTGAGATCTAGATATTATTGTTTCTGGAACCTTTTCAAGATTTGTAGTAGCCAAAATAAAAATAACGTGTTCTGGTGGTTCTTCTAAAGTTTTTAAAAGTGCATTAAAGGCTTCTCTTGTAAGCATATGAAATTCATCTATTATATAAACTTTATACTTTCCAGAAACAGGTCTGTAATTAGCAGAATCTCTTATTTGCCTTATTTCATCTATTCCTCTGTTCGATGCTGCATCTAATTCAATTACATCCATATAACTTCCTTCGTTTATAGATACACAATGAGAACATTTATTACACGGATTATATTCTTCTAAATTTTCACAATTTAAAACCTTTGCAAGTATTCTTGCAACACTTGTTTTACCTGTACCTCTTGGACCATTAAATATATAAGCATGAGATATTTCATTTTTTAATATTGCATTTTCAAAATACTTTTTTACATGTTTTTGTCCATAAATTTCATCAAAAGTTTTAGGTCTATATTTTCTATACAAACTCAAATTCATACTTTCACCTCAGTTGGAATTTCTTCAATTCCTATCTTTAACATTTCTTTTGATTTATTTTTTAATATATTAAAAATATTTTCATTATCATTTATCAAAATTTCAAAAACTACATAATCAGAAAAAGTTTGTTTTTTAATATTCCATCCATCATATCTTTTTAACATTCTTTCTATTTCTGAATACTTTGAATATTCAGCTTTAATTCTATATAGAGTCGATTTTTTATACTTTGCTATTTTAGAAGATATTATAGTTTTTTCTGCCGTTTCTGAATATGCATCTATTAATCCTCTTACTCCAAGTTTTATTCCACCAAAATATCTTGTTACTATAATTAAAATATTATTCAAATCATATTTTTCAATGCTTCCTAATATTGGTTTTCCTGCAGTTCCAGAAGGTTCACCATTATCTGAATAATTAAAGTTTTTTCCTATTTTATAAGCCCAACAATTATGAGTTGCATTTTTATATTTAAAAGAAATTTCTTTAATTTTTTCTTTTGCATCTATTTCAGATTTAACATAAAAACTATTACCTATAAACTCTGATCTTTTAATTTTATAAATAATTTCTATATTTTTTAATATTGATTTATACTCTATTAATTCATTTTCCATAAATCATTCCTCTTTCCACTTTTTTAATTTTGCAAAAAGTGTAACTTTACTTATACCCAGCATTTTAGCCGCTTGTGTTTTATTATTACCAATTTTTTTTAGTGTTTCTTCTATATAAATTTTTTCAACTTCTTCTAAATTTAACCCTAAAGGTATTTTTAAAAATTCTTTATTTTTATTTATATTTTTTAGTTTTACAGGTAACATATCACATGTTAAAATATTCCCATCAGAAAGTGCTACCATTGCATAAATAATATTCCTTAATTCTCTTATGTTTCCTGGCCATTCATAATTTACTAATGAATCTAAAACTTCTTTAGATATTTCTTTTACATTTGTTTCTAAATCTTCATTTGCATTCATAACAAAATAATTTGCTAATTCTGGTATATCTTCTTTCCTTTCTCTTAAAGGTGGAATAATTAATTCTATTACAGATATTCTAAAAAAAAGATCATCTCTAAATTGACCATTTTTTATCATTTCATCAAATTTTCTATTTGTTGCTGCAATTATTCTTATATCTACTTTTTTTGATTTTGTTGAACCTATTCTTTCTACTTCTTTAGTTTCAAGTACACGTAATAACTTTACTTGCATATTTTTAGGAAGATCCCCTATTTCATCCAAGAATAATGTTCCACCATCTGCCATTTCTATTTTACCTGGTTTAGCTGTATCAGCGCCTGTAAAAGAACCTTTTTCATATCCAAATAATTCACTCTCAAAAAGTTCTTCTGGTATAGCGCCACAATTTACCGCTACAAATTTTTTTCTTTTACTTAAATTGTGTATACTTCTTGCCAAAACTTCTTTTCCAGTTCCACTTTCTCCTAAAAGTAATACAGAAATATTTTTTTCTGCAATTTTTTTTATTTTAAGTTTTAAACTTCTAATTGCATTGCTATTTCCTATAATTTTATTAGAATTCTTTTTTTTATTCTCTACTTTTTCTTTTAAATCCAGCATCTTATATATGTTTTCTATAGATGTTCCTAATTTTATAAAATCTATTGGTTTTTCAAAAAAATCATATACACCCATTTTAGTAGCTCTAACTGCATCATCAATATCTCCATGTGCAGTTATTATTATTATTTCTTTTGTATATTGTTTTATATCTCCAATTAAATCAAATCCATAAATATCTGGTAATTTTAAATCTAGTAATATTATATCTGGAAAAAATTTTTTTGAAATATGCTTAGCTTTCATTCCGTTTTCAGCAATTTCAACTTCAATATCTTTGGATTCAATAAATTTTTTTAACATTGACCCTATTGAAATATCATCTTCAACTATAAGTATTTTTCTCATTTTTTTCACCCATTAATTTCGACTTTTATCAAAGTCATTTTTTCTACAATGCTTTTTATTTCAATATTACCATTATACATTACAATAAACTTTTCAATAAATATACTTCCCATACCACTTCCATTTTTTTTAGTTGTATAATATGGTTTTAAATAATTTTCTATTGTATATTTATCCATTCCTTTTCCATTATCATAAAATAATATTTTAATTTTGTCTTTTTTCTTTTTTATAAGTATTTTTATTTTAGGATTAAAATTTTTTATAATATATTTTTCATGTATTGAATCAATAGAATTTTGAATGAGATTTTTTAAAAATGAAGAAAACAAAGTCTTATTTACTTTTAAAATTTTTTCTTTCGTTACAAATTCAAAACATATATTTGAATAATTTTTTTTATATTCTCTTTCTATAACTTTAATAAAACTTTCTAAATCTATTTCTTCTAATTTCATTTTAATATTCTCTTCTTTAAATAATTCTATTGTACTTTTGGTGAACGTGTTTAAATTATCTATTTCTTTTCCCAAAGTTTCAAAACTTTCTTTGTCTTTAAACATTGAATACATTTGATATGCCATTTTAACTCTTGCAACAGGCGTTTTTAATCCATGAGAAATATCTCCTATTATTTCTCCCATTCTTGAAAAATTTTTAGATAGTTCAAGACTTTTTTTCATTTTTTTTATATCTGTTATGTCATCAAAAATTATAATTATATAATCTTCTTTTTTATTAACACTAACATTAAAATTCTTTCTCATTTTTTTAGAATACACTTCATATCTACCTGTTATTAAAGGAAATTTTATGTTTGATTGTTTTAAAATATCAAAGAATAACATACCTGGTTTAACATTTATAAAATGAAATAATTCATTAAATTTTTTATTTATACTTTCAACTCTCATTTCATTATTTATAAAAAGTATTCCAAAATTTATATTATTAAAAATTGTATTGAATCTACTATAATAATCTTTAAAATCATTTCTTTCTCTATCTATAATAGTTTTATATCCACCTATTAATTCTTCTAACTCCCTAAAAATACCACTATAAATTCTTCCATATTTTTTAGACGTTGCCCTGTTTATTATACTATATAATTTTTTTTCAACACTAAAATAAACTAAAATTTTAAAGAAAATATAAATAATTGGTAGATATATCATTTCCCACCAATCTTTAGAAATTAATATTATTATAAATAAGAATATAGTTGCAGATAAAGCAATTTCAAATGATATAGAAACTGCCAAACTCTTTTTTTTCATTTCTTTTCTACAATTCCTATAACATAATTACTTATAATAAGAGAAATTATTCCAAATAAAATTAATATCAAAAGTTCTAATTTTATGTCTTTCATTCCTAATCCAAGTATAGAAACTTTTCTCCAAGCATCTACTGCATATTTTATTGGAAAAGCATATGAAACATTTTTAACTATACTTGATGATGGTATGGGCAATAAAACATCACCAAAAACAATCATTGCTCCTGTTGTTACCGTTAATAAAAAAGCTGCTGATCTTTCATTTTTTACAAAAGATGAAATCAATATACCAAATGCTGTAAAAGCAAATACTGTTGATAATATTATTAATATAACATAAAATTCATTTCCTTGAGAAGCCACTCCAAATAATCTATACATATACCAAGATATAAAACTCGCAACAATACCCAACACAAGATATGCATTAAATTTTATGCCTATAAATTGATACGTTTTTAATCCATTTGCCCTATATATATCGAATAATCCACTTTCTTTTGTATGAGCAATTGAATTTCCAACACCTATCATAGAAAATAATAATACCATTATAACTGAAATTGTTGGTGCAAAAATTTCTTGAAATCCCAAATCAATTGAATTAGTTTTCTTAGTTGTTCCATCATTCAAATCTGGTACTAAAACTTCAAGTTTAGGTTTTTTTCTATTTTTATCTACTGTTATTCCACCTTTTAATAAAAACTCTGTTGTAGATCCACCTGCAATATCTGGAATACCTGAAAGTTCTTTAAATAAAGCATTAAACACCGTATAAATTGCCATACTATCTTGAAGTTTATCTGGATTTGGTATCAAATATAACTTTGTTTCTTTATAATCTTTTAAATTACCCATAAAACCTTTTGGGATTACTAAAATAGAATCAAATTCTTTTTCTCTTATAACTTCTTTTAATTGTGTTTTATTTTTTATTTCTTTAGCATTTTCCCATTTAAAGAATTGTTTTAAAAATAAAAATCCAAATCTTCCAAGAAATGAATTATCTTCGTTATATACTGCAACCTTGTAATTTTGTACAAGTTTTTCAGGATAAAATTCAGCACCAAGGTATGCAACTATTATTGGAAAAATAATCATTAATAAAAATATTCCACGATTTCTAAATATTTTTTTTATTTCAAACTTACTTATTTTTAATGTTTTTTTCATACATTTCCCCCATTTATATTTTCTTCTATAATTTTTACCAAATTTTCAATGATTTTTACATTTTCATAAAAACTATAGATTTCTTCTCCTGTTTGTATAGTCAATATATATGTATCTAAATATGGTTTATGTAAAGTTGTTATATCTTTAGAAGGTAAAAACATATCCCTTATTTTTGGAGCGTATCCATAATAATCTTGTTTTTTTTGCTTTTTATACATTCCATAATCATTAATTTCGTTATATTTAATAAATTTTTTAAATTCATTATTTTTAGCCATTTTCACATTAAAAGCTATACCTTCTTTTCCAATTCCTATTACTGCAGATTCAAAATGTTCTATATCTTCTTTTGCTTGAACTTGTCCATATCCAAAGTAACACATTTCAAACTCCCATTCTTTTAGATTGACTTTATTCTCTTTAAGAAAATTTTTTAAATTGTCTACAATTTTTAAATCTAAAGATCCTATAAAAAATAATATTGCTGTTATTAAAAGGTATACAAAAATTGCTGTATTAGAAATATTAAATAATGTACAAATTGTTTGAGATAATAATATTGAAATACTATACGATAAAAATTCTTTACTGCTACTTCTTTTAAATAAATTATAACCAATTATAAAAGTTATTAATGATACACCAAAAAACAACCAACCTTTTACAAAAAATTGCGTTAATGGAATAAGTCCAAGTATTATAGGTATAATTATATTCAACTCTAATCCCTCCAATTTTATTTTCCAACACAAAAATTACTAAACATTTTATTCAATAATTCTTCTGTATAATCTTCTCCAGTAAGTTCCATTATCTTTTTTATAGAATTTTTAATATCATACATAATTATATCATTTGGTATTTCTTGTGATATACCTTTTATTGCAGAATTTATATTTTCTAGGGCTTCTTCAAAAGTATATTTTTGCCTTTCAGTTATTAATGTTGGATCTTTTATATCTAAATCTTTATAATACATTTCATATATTTTATCTTCTAGTTCAGAAACATTTTGATTTTTTGCTGATATTTTTAAAACTATTTCCTTATTAAATTTATTTAATAAATCTTCTTTAAAGTTAACATCATCTTTTTTATTTATCAAAATTATTCTTTTTTTATTCTTTTTTTGTATATATTCATAAATTTCTTTATCTTCTTTCGAAATTTTATTTGTTCCATCAACTACAAACAAAATTAAATCTGATTCATCAATAGATTTTTTTGATTTTTCCACACCTATCTTTTCAACAATATCTTTAGTTTCACGTATACCAGCAGTGTCAATAATTTTTAAATATATACCTTTGATATTTAAACTTTCTTCTATAGTATCTCTTGTAGTTCCCGGTATATCCGTAACTATTGCTCTATCTTTCTTTAATAATGCATTTAAAAGTGTACTTTTACCAGAGTTTGGCTTTCCAACTATTGTAACTTTTAATCCTTGAACAGCTATTATACCATTATCTGAATTTTTCAATATTTTTTCAGAATCTTCTTTTATACTTATTAATTTTTTTTCTAAATCATAATTATCTTCTTCAAAATCATCTGGATAATCCATTTCAACTTCTATTCTTGCTGCCACATTTAATAATTTTTCTTTAATATTATTAATTTTTTTTGAAAGATTTTCTGATAATTGTTTAAAAGAAGCTTTTAAAGCATATTCTGTATTTGCATGTATAACATCATTTATTGATTCTGCTTTTATTAAATCCATCTTTCCATTTAAAACAGCTCTTTTACTAAACTCTCCTTCAACAGCTGGTCTTGCTCCATTTTTTAAAATTGTTTTATAAACTTTATAGGTTATTAATTTTCCACCATGCCCAAAAATTTCAAGCATCTCTTCACCAGTATATGAATTTGGAGATTTATGATAAACCCATGTAACCTCATCAACTTTTTCATCATTATCATATATCCAGCCATAATACATTTTTTTCGATTCAAAATTTTTCTTTTTTAAAATTTTATCTATAATTTTTATAATATCTTTTCCTGAAACTCTTATAATACTCAACGCTCCTGTTCCATTTGGAGTTGAAATTGCAGCTATTGTATCATATATCATCTTTCACCTCAATACTTTGTTAAGAAATTTTATTTCATCATCTGTTCCGTAACATATAATTTCATTTGTTTTACTATGAAATTTAGATTTTGAATGTTTTAAAAAATTTTCTATTTTAGGAATCGCACCTTTATTATATTTGAATAAAATATATCCATTACCTATTTCAATTTTTTCTATTTTTAATTTTGTTGCTTTAACTCTAACTATTGCGTAATCAAATAAGGTTTTTATTTCTTTTGGTAATCTTCCAAATCTGTCTTCTATTTCATTTTTTATTGATATAACTTCATTTTCTGATTTACAAATTGAAATTCTTCTATATATTCTCATTCTTTCAATTGAATTGTTTATATAATTTTCAGGTATTATCATATTTCCTTTTATACCTATAATATCTGTAAACTCTAAATTAATCTTTTCATCATCTGTAACTTTTTCTTCCAACATTATTTTTTCTAAAATATTTTTATATAAATGCAAACCTATAGTATTTATATGACCTTTCTGTTCTAATCCTAAAAGATCTCCATATCCTCTTATTTCTAAATCTCTTAACGCAAGCTTTAATCCACTTCCTGGTTCATTGAATCTCTTTATTGATTCTAATCTTTTTTTTGAATCTTCATTTAATAATTGATTTCTATACATAAAATAAGCAAATGCTCTTTTATTAGTTCTTCCTACTCTTCCTTTTATTTGATAAAGCTGTGAAATACCATATCTAAAAGAATCATCAACTATTAAAGTATTGGCATTTGGTACATCAATTCCATTTTCTATTATAGTTGTTGCTAATAGCACATCTATTTTATTACTATAAAAATCATTTATTATATCTATAAACTTAGATTTTTTCATTCTTCCATGTACATATTTTACTTTCAATTCAGGAACAATACTTTTTAATTCACTGT
Organism: Tepiditoga spiralis; assembly: GCF_014701195.1. NCBI lineage: Bacteria > Thermotogati > Thermotogota > Thermotogae > Petrotogales > Petrotogaceae > Tepiditoga > Tepiditoga spiralis. Next base: position 1,590,307 of record NZ_AP018712.1, on the reverse strand, counting down.
ATATATTTTCAATATCTTGAACTCTATTGTGTATAAATATACTTTGCCCACTTCTTGATTTTTCTCTTAAAAGTGCTTTTCTAACTATTTTTTTAGAGTATAAGCCAACATAAGTTTGTATTGGAATTCTTCCAAACGGTGGAGTTGAAATAGTTGAAATTTCTTGAAGTCCGCTCATTGATTTATACATAGTTCTTGGAATTGGAGTTGCACTCATCATTAGAATATTAACTCCTATTTGTATTTTTTTAAATTTTTCTTTTTGTAAAACACCAAATTTTTGTTCTTCATCTATTATGACAAGACCTAAATTTTTCACATCTATTTTTTTTGAAAATAATGAATGTGTTCCTATTATTATATCTACATTTCCATTTTTTATTTTTTTATACAAATTTTCTTTTTCAGAAATAGTTTTATATCTTGTAATTAACTCTATATTAACTCCAAATGGATCCATTCTTTCCTTAAATGTTTGATAATGCTGTTTAGCCAGTATAGTAGTTGGAGCTAACAATAAAGTTTGATAATTTGATACTACTGCTTTAAATGCAGCTCTCATAGCAATTTCAGTTTTACCAAATCCAGCATCTCCAACTAATAATCTATCCATTGGTTTTAAACTTTCTAAATCTTTTTTTACTTCATTTATACTCCTTATTTGATCTGCAGTTTCAATATGTGAAAAAGTATTTACAAATTTTTCTTCAAGTTCTTTATCTCCAATTAAAGATATTCCTTTGCTATTTTCTCTTTTAGCATATATTTCTTTTAACTCATTTAATTTTTCTCTTATATTTTTTTCTACTTTTTTCTTTTTAGATTGCCATCTTTTTCCAGAAAGATTTGAAATCTTTATTTTACTTGTATCCCCAATAAATTTTGAAAGTTTATCTAAACGTTCTACTGGTACAAACACTCTTGAACTATTAGAGTATTCAACTATTATATACTCTCTTATCCCTAAAATTGTTTCCTTAGTTTTTATTCCTTTATACAATCCTATTCCATAATCAGAGTGCACAACATAATCATTTTCTTTCAAATCTTCCCAATCTATTAATGGAATTTCTTCCATATCATACTTTACTTTTTCTTTTTTTAAAATTACATTATTTTTAAAATTCACTTTGTATTCTTTATACTTCAAGTCTTTTAAAAAATCTATAGATATCCCAGAAAATTCTTTGTATATTGCTTTTTTCAAATTTGTATCGCATACTTCTATATTTTCTTTTTCTTTTTCAGAAAAACTTTTTAAAATATCTTTTTTATTAATTAAATAAAAATCTGTGTTATTTTCTAAATATGAAAACAATGTATTTTTATCTTTATGAAAAATTCCCGGAATAGAATAAAGGGCTTCAATTGATACCTCATCATCCGTTTTTAAATTTTTTTGAATTCTATTGATTCTATTTTCTACAAGTTCTATATTTTCTTTAAATCTATACACTTCTGAACCTGGAATTAAATCAAAATAACTAACATTCTTAATAGACTTTTGTGTAAAACTATCAAAAAGATTTATTCTTTCAATATCATTATCAAACAATTCAATTCTTATTGGATTATTTGATATTGGTAAAAAAATATCCCTTATAAATCCTCTTTTAGAATATTCTCCAAACTCTCTAACTTCGTTTTTATATGTATATCCTAATTCATATAATATGTCTTCAAAATTATTCTCTATCCTTTTTATATAATAATGCTTTAATGGTATTGTATACCTTGTTATAGCATGTAATGTTGTTATTATTATATTGTTTTTTTTATTTTTTAATTCATACAAAGTTTTTAATCTCTTTGATTTTATTTCTGAAGAAATATCAAATTCTTCAAATGGAAAAATATCAGAATCAGGATAATACAAAACTTCATCTTCAACTTCAAATTTTGAATATTCTGGTATAATAATCACATTATTTTTATTTTTATCTATTTTATTTATTAAATTTTTAATATTAAACAAAGTTACCTCCTGATGAACTTAAGATACTTTTCATTATTATTTTTATTAATAAAAACAACAGCGTCTAAATAGATTATATTATTTTCTAATAAATAACAATTCAAATTTTTATCATTCCATTCATATTTAATCTTTCCATAAGGAACTTCCCTGTAAAAAGCTAAAAAAGCCATGTCATGTATAGAAACATTTTCCTCTTTTAATAGTTCTTTTAATAATTGTAAGATATATTCTTTTGAAATATTCTTCTTTAATTTTTTTACTGGTTTTTTTATTATTTTTTTTTCTAATTTTTTTTCTTTTATTTTTATATTTATTTTATTTTCTTCTTTTATTTTAGTATGCAATTTTTGTATTTCTAATACTTCAAAATCAAATTTAAATTTTTCTTCTTTTATTACTGTTTTCATTTTTTCAATGTTATTTAATATATTTTCAAAATTATTTAATTCAAGTATTTTTATTTCTAAATTTGAATTTAATTCTTTTATTTCAAAATCAACAAAACTTTTAAACTTGTTTGAAATAATTTTAGGTTCTATTTTTTCACAAAAATCAACTAAAACAAATTGCGGACTACTTTCTTTTATGTCCGCAATTTTCATATTATTAAATTTATCATTCTTTATTTTATAATAAAAGTCTATATCATAATCATTTAATATTATTTTTCTTCCGAAGAGCATATATATTTCAACGCCTCATTTAATCTTTGAAAAGGTTCAAATAAATCAAAAAATTCATTTAATTCTGATATTTTTTTAAAAAGTTCTTCTCCCGGTTCCTTTGAAAAAGTTAATTTTATAGATCTATTTTCACCTGAAGAAATACAACCTTCTTTTTCTTTTAAATACTCCTCTAAAGGTTCATAAGTAAGATTTAAATGTACCATTAATTTATCAGTTTGTATAAAATCAAGAATTTCTGTATCATTTACAAATATCATATCTAAATCTTTTACAATATTTATTAATTGTTTTCCTATTATTTCTGAGGCTAAATAACTTTTTAAATTTTTTCCATATATTATTTTTTGTATCTTATTGGGTTTTATTGGTGTAGTATATTTAAAAGATACAGGTAAACCTTTCTCATTCATTGAAAGTATTCCACCTGCATATTTTTCATCGTCAGATCTATATATTGAAAAATAACCAATCATTTTATACCCCCTTTTAAAAATTAAAGGTGTAAATCTATAATATGACCTCTATATTCATCTATAACCTCTTTTTCATTTTCTTTTAAATTATTTTCTTTTTTATTAAATTCTTTTTTATTTTGTTTAGATTGCTTCTGTTTTTGATCATCTATAATATTATTTTCTGACTTTTCTCCATCTTTTACCATTTTCATATTTCTTTCAAATTGTTGAACTTGCTTAACTAATTCAACCATTTTTGCAGAACTTGTAGAAGAGTTTATAGCCTGTACTTGATTTGCTACGTCAACTTCTTTTGTTAAAAGAACTTGTAAATCATGTAATGGCATCTTATTCACCCTCTTTTAATTGTTTTCTAAGGATTATTAATAACTTTGAATGAATTTGAGAAATTCTAGATTCGCTAACATTCATAATTTCTCCTATTTCTTTAAATGTCAATCCTTTTTCATAATAAAGGGAAAGAAGTAACTTTTCTTTTTCTTTTAAATTTTCAATTTTTTCCTTTAATTTATCTTTTAAAATAGATTTGTAAGCTATTATTTCCGGATCATATTCCTCACTTGTTCCATCAAACATATATTCATCTGAATCTTCTGTAAGATAATAATCGAGTTTTAAAATTTGACTTTTTCTTAAAAATAACTTTATCTTATTTAGTTCCTTTTGATTTATTTTTAATTTTTCTTTTATTTCCTTATCTGTTAAAAATTCCTCAGATGTTGAAATTAATGTTTCATAACCTTTTATTAAATGTCTTATTTCCTTTGGTAACCAATCTATTTTTCTCAAATAATCAAACATAGCTCCTCTAATTCTTCTCATTGCATACGTATAAAATTGTGCTCCACTTTCATTATGAGCATCATATCGTCCATACGCCTGTAAGAGTCCTATAACTCCTTCTTGTATTAAATCGTCTATTTCAACACTTGCAGGAAGACCACTTATTAAATTCAAAGCTATCATTTTTATTTTGGGTAAAAAATTTTTTACAACTTGATCTGTATTCATTTTATATTTCATAACTAATCACCCATTATATTTTATATAGTTCTACTTTTTCGCCTCCACCAACTTTTTTTATTAAAAGTTCTCCATTTGACGGATTATACTCTATACTTCTTGCTCTATTTCCTCCAGTATCTTCAGCTATAATTCTTATTCCTTTTTCTTTTAGCTTTGCTTTAACTGCTAAAGCATTCCTTTTTCCAATATCCATAGTTTTACTTGTATTTCCAAACATAGAAGCACCACCAGCTATTTTAGCTTCTAAAGTAGTTAATGAACTACCATTTTTTTTCATTTCATCTAATACCAAATCTATCCCAGTATCAGCATACTTTCCTGGTTTTGGTGAAGGTTTACCTCCACTATCTGGAAGCATCACATGTACCATTCCACCAACCTTCTTAGTCTTATCTCTTATACAAACACCTACACATGATCCAAGACCAAGTGTAACTATAACTTCTTCTCCTTTAACACTAGCGTATTCTCCAATACCTATTATTTTTTTACTCATCATCTATCCCCAACCCTATTTTGGAAAGAACTTTTTTTAGACTGGCTTGATCTGGTATATAAATTATATATCCTGGTATATTTTTAGATATATCTTCAAGAGTTATATCGGTTTCTATTAATATTATATAATCGTCTCCTTCAGTTGTTAAAAGAGAAACTTCAGAAATTATGGCAGTAATCATATCCACAACAACATTTGGAGGAAGAGAGTGTATGTTTAATCCCGTAAAATTAGATAGTGCAACAACATAAGAACTACACATTATATTTCCCATTTCTCCTATTGCAGATCTTGTTATTTCATCGAGTTGTGTTAGATCTTCTGGTTTTGGAAGCATCATCATTTCCAACATATTTTTTATAGAATCTGTTCCCATTAAAAATAGTATTGCTCCATCAAGATCTCCACCCACGCCTATCATTGAACCAGCAACAATTTCTTCTGGATCTTTAAATACTTTCCATAAATCTGAAAGAGATAAAACCTTTACTTCTGGAACATTTATATCAACTTTTTTATCTATCATCATAGAAATTGATGTTGCTGAATTTCCCGCACCTATATTTCCCATTTCTTTTAAAGCATCCAATCTTACTTTATCTATTCGATCATATATTGACATTATTTTATTCCTCCTTAAATTTTTTTATTTTTTTTAGAAGCCTCTATTTCATATCTAAAAATAAACTTTACAAAATCTTTTTCTAACATAGAATCTACATTTAAAAACTTTACTCCATAAATTGTTTCACCAAAATCAGTAGTTCCAATTTCTCTTATTATTCTTGCTTCAAAATTTTCAATATTTATTTTTTCATTTAATCTTAAATTTATTAATATTTCTTCTCCTGAATTTAATTTTTTCTTTGATACCATTGAAATTCCACCAGCACTAAAATCTTTTGTAACAAATTTATATTTTGGAGGAATTTCAAGTTCATCATACTCTTTTTTTATAAAAAAATTTCCTTCAAGTATTATAGGAATTCTTACAAATTGTCTTCTTTGAACTTTAAAGATTATTGAGGGCACTGTTATAGTCAAAAATTTTATATTTCCCTCTTCACCTTTTCCAATTACCTTACTTTTAAATAAAAAAACAGAAGTTTTAGAAAAAATTCTTACTTTCATATTTACATTCATTGGTATTTTTATATAAGCACCTTTATAAATTGGATAACCTATATCTGCTGTATTATTTAAAGAATTATAATCATGTATTATTGTTTTATATTTTCCTTTAAAAAATTCCTCATTTATATCTAGCTCTGCAGGTAAATTAGGAGCTATATTTGATTTAGCATAAACTTTTTCTATAAAATCGGCCATTATATCCTCCATATTTATAAATAATTAGAAAAGACTTTTTGAAAAATTTCTATTGTACTACTACTTTCTTTTTCATCTAATTTTACTACTATTCTTTCAAGATTAAATATTTCATCTCTTTTTAAAATTATTTCCCCTATCATAATTATACCATTTATATTTAAAAATTTAATATTTATTTTTTCTGATTTATTTATCAAATTTGAAAATAAAGTAATGCTAATAATATTTTTACCATTAAAATCAACCAAAACTCCTTTATATTTTTCATTTATTATTACAGGCAAAAATATTGGTATTCTAAAATTTCTTCTCTTTGTTATATATTGAAAATCATTTTCTATATTAAAAGTTATATAATCATCGGTAACTTTAACACATTTTCCTATCAATTTAAATAACCCATTATAAAAAATTTCTATATTTATTATTTCATCTATTTTTACATCCAAACTTTTTTTTATAACAGTTAATTTATTATTCTTAAATTCAACTATTTTTGTTTTTATCTCTTCGGTTTTACTCTTAATATCTATAAAATTACCTCTATGTAAAGCTAATTTCAACACAATAAAGATAAAATCTTTTTCCATATTAAATTCCGCCTATTCCAAATAAATTTTTAAGTTTCCTTTTAAAATTAATTTTTTTATTTTTAATATTAATATTCAATATATCATCAACTATATTAGATATTATCTCTCCCATTTTAGAATTACTTTTATAAACTATATAAGGTATTTGCCTCTTTATACTTTCTCTAATATTTTTCTCATACATTACATAATAAAAATTGCTTATTTCTTTTCCTAAAAAATTTTTTACTGTCTTTTTTAAAACATCTTCTACAGTTTTTATTTCTGATTCAGTTCTAATTTGATTTATTATTATATCTAATTCTCCTTGAACATCTAAATAAGATAAAGCTTTTATTAAAGTATATGCATTTACTATAGCAGTAGGTTCTGGAACTGTTATTAAATATATTTTATCTGAAAATTTATAAAATTGTTTTAATTTTTCTGAATATCCAGCTCCTATATCTATAATTACATAATCATGGCCATTTGATAAAGTCATTAATTCTTCCATCATCATTTCGTCAAATCCATTTTGAAACATTTTCCAATCTTTAAAATCAAAACCAGTTGTAATTACATTTACTCCATATTTTGAACTTTGAATACACTCATTTAAAGTTATTTTTCCACTAATATAATCGCCAAATGTATTTTTTATTGTTTTACCAAATAATATTGATGCATTTGCAAAGCCAGCATCAGAATCGAATAATAATACTTTTTTACCTCTCTTAGCTAATTCTGTAGAAATATTTACAGAAAACAAAGACTTACCGACTCCACCTTTTCCGCCAGTAATTGCTATTATTTTAGTATCAACATTTTCAAATTGTTTTCTCAGCTCTGTTGCTTGATCTTCATTTAATTTATTACTCATTTAAATACCCCCTCAATTAGCTTATTAACAAGATAATTGATATCAGGAATTAATATATCATCTGGAACTTTTTGCCCATTTGTTATAAAACTTATAGGTAAATTTGAATGATTAATTATAGAAAACATTTGTCCAAAGTATGATGTCTCATCAATTTTAGTTATTATTATTGAATCCGGATTGCTTGGAGAAAAACTTTCATACATATTTATTAAATCACTAGTTCTCATATTAGCAGAAGCCACTAACATTCTATATTCAGGATTTATAGTATCTATAAAAACCTTTAACTCGTTTAACTGTAAAGAATTCTTATGACTTCTACCAGCTGTATCAATTAAAACTGTATCGAACATATTTAAAGACTCTAAAGTTATTTTTAAGTCTTCAGGAGTATAGCATACATATGCTGGAATACCCATTATATCAGCATAAATTTTTAATTGATCAGCTGCTGCAATTCTATATGTATCAATAGTTATTATTGCAACTTTTTTCCCTTCTTTTTTCATAATAGCCGCAAGCTTAGCTAAAGTAGTTGTCTTTCCAACTCCAGTAGGACCTATTAGTATTATTCTTCCTTTTAAAGGTATATTTTTTATTTTTAAATTTTCCAATAATTTTTTTTGAACTTTTTCTTTCAATAACTTATTATTTTTCCAATTTTCATCAAAGTTAATATCTTCAACTTCATTGCATATTTCTTCTGCTAATTTTTCAGAAATATCATTAAATTTCAAAGTTCTAAAAAATTCTTGGTAATAATCATTTTTTCCATTTATCTTTTTACTTAAACTCTGTATCATATTTTTTAATTCACTTATTTCACTTTTAGTTTCTATTTTTTTAGTTTCTAATTTTGATTTTTTTTCTATTATTTTATTATCAGAATTTTTAATAAAATGTTGAAATTCGTCTTTTTTTATTTGTTTATTATCATAATATTCTTTTGCATCTTTATCAATTGTCATAGAAACTTTTCTCTGTTCCTTTATAAGTTCCATTAATTGATTTCCATATGAAGCTGTATTTGTTGGTATTTCTTGTTTTCTTTCTTTTGCAATTCTCTTATCTAATCTTTTATTTCTTTCTACAATACCTTTTAATGAATAAAGTTTTTCTTCATTTTCAAATGAAGGTGTATTATTTTGCTTAGGAAGTTTTTTTTCTTCTTCACTTAATACAGTTACTTCTAAATATTTTTTACCCCCTAAACCTAAAAATCCACCTTTTTTTATTTTTTTTGTATTTAATATATAAGCATCGTCTCCAAATTCAGTTCGGATTTTTTCCATTGCTTCAGATATATTTTCTACAACATATTTTTTTACCTTCAACTTTTTTATACCTCCTTAAATTGTTAAAACACCTTCAACACTCAATGCAATATCTCCTGGAACTTCTTCATAAGCTATTATACTTACATTTTGAACATACCTTAATACTACATTTGAAAGTAAAAATCTTATACTTTTTGAACATATAAGTGTAGGGCTATAACCTTTCATCATTATTTCTTCTAAAGCCTTAGATATTTTTTCAATTAATATATTCATGTATTCAGGTTCAAGACCTAAATATCGCCCTTCTTCACCATCAATTATTGAATCTAGTATTTTTCTCTCTACAGATGCATCTAATGCAATTACGTGTAATTGACCATCTGATGATTTTAACCCTTCGCAAATTTGTCTACCTATTCCTATTCTAACATGTTCTATTAATTTTTCATTATCTTTTCCATATTTATCTGCAGCTTCTACTAAATATTCAAATATAACTGGCATATTTCTAATAGAAATTTTTTCAAATAATAAACCTTCAATTACAGCCTTTAATTCATGAATTTTTAATAAAGTTGGTATTAACGTATCTACTATAGTTGCATTTTTAACTCTTAATCCATCTATTAATATCTCAAGTTCCTTTACTCCAACTATCTCATGTGCATACTTCTTAATCATTTCAGAAAGATGTGTTGCAAAAACACTTGGAGAATCAACAACAGTATATCCTTTTGTAATTGCTTCATCTTTTAATGTTTCATCAATCCAATACGCATTCAAACCAAATGAAGGTTCTTGTGTTTGAACACCAGCAATTGCTTCAGATGCCATTCCAGAATTTATAGCCAATAATCTTTCTGGCATTAATTCAAATCTTCCTATTTCAACACCCTTTAATTTTATAATATACTCATTAGAACTCAATAAAACACTATCTCTTATTCTTACTGGAGAGATAACTATTCCAAGTTCATAAGCAATTTGTTTTCTAACAATAGTAATTCTATCTAATAAATCTCCACCCTGTGATGGATCAGCAAGTGCTATAAGCCCATAACCTATATCTATTTCAATAGTATCATTTTGAATTATTTCCGATACTTCTTCGGGAGTGGTTAAAGGAGGAGAAATTCTTCCTTTAGTTGAAACTTGCTCTTCTACTTTTTCTTCAGATGGTGTATATATTCCACCACCCGTTTGATAAGATAATTCTTTTTTTTCATTTCTCAATTCTAAGTATGATAATAATATTATTCCACCACCAATTATTAAGGCAGGCATTGCTGGTAACGGCGTAAATATTCCAATTGAAAGAACCATTGCTCCCATTAAAATATTAACCTTTTTATCAGCAGTTAATTGTGCAATAACATCTGTTCCAAAGTTTTCTTTTGAAGCAGAACGTGATACTATCATACCAGCAGATGTTGAAATTAAAAGAGCCGGTAATTGTGAAACCAATCCATCTCCAACTGTTAATAGAGTATAAGTACTAAAAGCTTCTGAAGCTGGCAATCCTTGTTGAAACATTCCAATTAATAAACCACCTAATATATTTATTATTGTTATTATCAACCCAGCTATTGCATCACCCCTTACAAACTTTGAAGCTCCATCCATAGCTCCATAAAAATCTGCTTCACGTCTAACATCTTCTCTTTTTATTTTTGCTTCTTCTTCTCCAATTATACCAGAAGACAAATCAGCATCTATACTCATTTGTTTTCCCGGCATAGCATCAAGAGTAAATCTTGCAGCAACTTCAGATATTCTTTCTGATCCCTTTGTAATTACCAAAAATTGTATCAAAACTAAAATTAAAAATATTACTATACCAACAACATAGTTTCCTCCAACAACAAAGTCTCCAAATGCTCTTACAACTTTACCGCTAAAATTCTTACCATTTAATAATATAAGTCTTGTTGAAGAAATATTGAGAGAAAGTCTAAACAAAGTTGTAACAAGTAACAATGAAGGAAAAGAAGAGATATCTAAAGCTCTTTTAATATAAAGAGTTGATAAAAGTATTAATATTGAAATCGATAAATTTAAAAATTGTAAAAAATCTAACAAATAAGTTGGTATAGGAATAACCATTAAAACAACTAATCCTACAATTAGTACTGAAACAAATGTATCAATATTTTTTAAATTCATATTTACACCTACTTCGTTTGATTATACACATATGCCAAAACTTCAGCAACAGCTTTGTATAAATTATCAGGAATTTCTTCATTAATTTCCGTAGTTGCGTAAAGCTCTCTTGCTAAAGGGGGTTTTTGAACTATTGGAATATAATTTTCAGATGCAATATCTCTTATTCTAAACGCAACTTCATCTACTCCTTTTGCTACCACCTTTGGTGCTGACATTTTTTCAGCATCATATTTTATTGCAACAGCATAATGAGTTGGATTAGTAATAATTACATCGGATGAAGGTACTTGCTGCATCATTCTTGACATAACTATTTTCATCATAAATTCTCTTTGTTTTTTCTTTATTTCTGGATTACCTTCAATATCTTTTGATTCATCTTTAATTTCTTTTTTTGACATCTTTAAATTTCTTTTATAATCAAATCTTTGAAACCAAAAATCAAATAAACTCAATATCAATAAGGCTAATCCCATCTTAAATAAAACTTCAATAATCATATTTGAAATAAATCTAACTCCTTCCAAAACAGGAACCGAGGCTAATTTTGATATATAAGGTTGTTTTTCAATATAAATTGAATATCCAAAATAACCTGCAATTATTATTTTAATTAGATTTTTTAAAAATTCCATAAATGACTTTAAAGAAAATAAATTTTTAAAACCTTTTATGGGATCAATTTTTGAAAGATCAAACTTCAAAGATTTAAATGTAAATAAAAATTGAGTTTGTATCATACCCAAAAGCAATGATATTAAAGCAGCAACAACAAAAAACATCATTACTTTTACCCATAAATCCGTATGTTTTAATAATCCATAACTCAATATATTTATATCTACCTTATCAACATTTAAACTCAAATAATCTCTTAAAATATTTGATAAATCTGTAGCTATTGTACCACTAAAAATTAATAATAAAGCAGATAAACTTAAAAATGTAACTGCCATATTAAACTCTTTTGATTGAGGAATATTTCCTTCTTCTCTTGCTTTTTGTAACTTTCTTGGCGTTGGTTGCTCTGTTTTATCTGGATCAGCAAAAAGTTGTAAATTTATTTTTATTTTACAACTATTATAAGTGTTTTTTCTAGCCAGTGATACAGTTCGAAAAATGTTTTTGTAAAATATTCTTGCCATACTTGAATCACCGCCATAAAAATTAAAAATCCAACTATTATTTTTAAAGGCATTCCAACAATGAATGCATTTAATTGAGGTATTAATCTATTTACAATTCCAAGTGATAAAGTTGTAAAAATCATAAAAGCCGTTACAGGAAGAGATAATTGTACACCCATAACAAAAACTTCTGATATTTTAGAAACAAATATTCCTAAATCTTTTCCATTAAATATAAAAACGCTTGGAATTTTTTTAAACATTTCAATAGTTAACATATAAAGCCAAATATGCCCTTTGAAAATAAAAAATACAAAAGTAGATAATAAAAATCCTAATTCAGACATTATTGATACTTGGGTATTATACATAGGATCAAGAACATTTGCCAGTGCAAAACCCATTTGTATTCCAAAAAATTGTCCAGCCAACTCCACAGCATAAAAAATAATGTGCATTATAATTCCTATTATCATCCCAACCAAAAAATTAACAATAAATAAATAAACTATCATTAAAAAATTCCCATCAATTGGAAATGTATCATTTAATCCTATAGCTACTATATAACTTAAAAATATTAAAATAAATATTTTTACTGGTTTTGGAACTAAGTTCATAGAAAAATATGGAATAAATAAAGTAACTCCAAGTAATCTTATAAAAACAAAAAAGAATACCCAAAGTTTTACATTTAAAAATTCCATTTATATCATTCCTAAGTATTTTGTAAAAAGTTCATAAGCAAAATCTCCTAGTTTTTGCATCATCCAACCAAATAAAAATAAAACTGCTAAAAAAGTAATTATTATCTTAGGAGCAAAAACTAAAGTTTGCTCATGAATTTGAGTAACTGCTTGAAAAATACTTATTATGAGTCCAACTGCTAAACTTATTAACAAAATTGGAGTTATTATAGATAAAAATATGCTTATTCCATTAGTAAAAATTTCTACTATAACCTCTTCTGTCATTTATTAACCTCCAGCAAAACTATTTATTAAACTTCCCATTAATAAATCCCAACCATTTATTATAACAAATAACAACAATTTAAATGGTAAAGAAATTAATATTGGAGGTATCATCATCATCCCCATAGAAAGTAAAACACTTGCAACAACCATATCAACAATTATAAAAGGAAGATAAATTAATATTCCCATTTTAAATGCTATTTCAAGTTCACTTAAAGCAAAAGCTGGAACTAATATTTGAAAAGGAGTATCTTTTATATCTTTTATTTTAACCTTAAGAGATGAAGCTAACATATATATATCATCTTGATTTTTATGATAAGTTATTTCTCTTAACATAAATGTTTTAAACTCTGTCCAAGTATTTTCAAAAGCCTTCTCATAACCAATAGTGCCATTATTATATGGTACTATTGCCTTTTCATAAACATTATTAAAAGTTGGATACATTATCATTATAGTTAATAATAATGCTATTGAAACTAAAACCTGATTTGGTGGTGCTTGCCTTGTTCCAATAGCTTGCCTTAAAAATCCCATTACTATAACTATTCTCGTAAAAGAAGTGAGCATCATTAACAAACCAGGTGCAATTGACAAAACCGATATAATTAATATAATCAACAAAGTAGGCGTCAAAGTCCCTGTGTTATTTTGATTAATATTTATCGAAATTCCAGGTATAACGTCTTCAGTATAGCTTACTATAGATAAAAAAATAAAAAATAAAGTTGCCAGAAGTTTTTTCTTATTCACCTTTATCTTTCTCCTTACTTAAAAAATTTGTAAAAGTATTAAAAAATTTCTGGCCATCACCAATTATTTCATTAACTTCTTCAAAACTCATTTTTTTTATTATTTCAGAAGATGAATTTCCAAATAACACCATATAATATTCATTAAATATTTTTAAAATTCCAATATAAAAATTATTGTCTATATAATATTTTTTCAATATTCCTATACTATTATTTTTTTTACCTCCACGCATGTGCTTAATCAAAAAAAAATAAAGTATAATAAATATTATTAAAATAAATGTTAAAAAAATAACTGAAAACACTCCAGAAAATAGCAAACTTCCTCCACCAATATTTGTGGTGGAGGTAGAAGTATTTGTTGCATATTCAAACATTTATTATCCCTGCTCTATTTTTTGAAGAGCTTCAATAACTCTATTAGGTTGAAATGGTTTAACAATAAAATCTTTTGCTCCAGCCTGTATTGCTTCAATAACCATAGCTTGTTGCCCCATAGCGCTACATACTATTATTTTAGCATTAGGATCTACAGATTTTATTTCTTTTATTGCTTGAATACCATCCATTACTGGCATTGTAATATCCATAGTTACAAAATCTGGACTTAATTCTTTATATTTTTCAACAGATTCTTGACCATTTGAAGCTTCTCCAACTACTTCATATCCACCTTTTGTCACAATATCTTTTAAAATCATTCTCATAAAAGCAGCATCATCCGTAATAAGAATTGATTTACCCATTTAAGAAAACACCTCCTAAGGTTTATTTTAATTAAAATAATGATGCAACATCAAGTATTAATGCAATTCTTCCGTCTCCAAGTATAGCGCCTCCGCTAAATTCTTTAACATCTGAAAGCAATGAACCTAATGATTTAATTACTATATCATCTTGACCCAATAACTTATCTACTATAACACCATATTTTTTATTTCCAGTTTCTATTATAACAACATTTTCATCTTCTGTTTTATGTTCAGAAGTTAAATTAAATACTTTTCTCATTCTAACTATTGGTATAACTTCACCTCTAAGTAAAAATACTTCTCTATCTTGAACTATTCTAAGTTCTCCATCTGTGACTTTTTGTGTTGTATCAATATTTGCAATTGGAATTGCATATACATATCCATTTATCATAACTTTTAAAGCTGTAATAATAGCAAGCGTTAACGGAAGTACTATTGTAATTGTAGTACCTTTATCTTTAACAGAATCTATTAAAACAGTACCCTTAGCACCTTCAATTGTGGATTTAACAACATCCATTCCAACTCCTCTTCCAGAAAGTTCTGTTGCTTTATCCATTGTTGAAAAACCAGGTAAAAATATTAAATTATATACTTCATCATCTTTTATATTATGAGCAGAATCTGCATCAACTAATCCTTTTTCAATTGCTTTCTTTAATATTTTTTCTCTATCTAAACCCTTCCCATCATCTTTTATTTCTATAATAACATTATTTCCTTCATGCCTTGCCGAAAGATTTATAGTTCCTACTTTTGATTTTCCTTTTTTTATTCTTTCTTCTGGCATTTCTATTCCATGGTCAAGTGAATTTCTAATTAAATGAACTAATGGATCTCCTATTTCATCAACAACAGTTCTATCTAATTCTGTTTCTTCACCTTCCATAATAAAGTTTATTTCTTTTTTCAAATCTTTAGCTATATCTCTTACAAGTCTTGGAAAACGATTAAAAACAAATGCAATAGGAACCATTCTTATATTCATAACTATACTTTGTAAATTCAGCGTTATTCTAGAAAGTTGTGATAAACTTTCATCTATTTCTTTTATTGTATATTTTTTCATAGTTTCAGCAATTCTACTTTTAGATATAACAAGCTCTGCCATTAAATTCATTAAATCATCTAATTTAGTTATATTAACCCTTATAGATTGCGAAGTCATTATTTTTTTCTTTGGCTTAGTTTCTGATTTTTTAGAAACAGGTACATTTTTTGGTTCTTTATTTTCTTCTTCAACTTCTTCTTTTCCATTAATTGTTTCAATAGTAAAGTTATCAACTAATATTGATTCTATTTCTGAAATACTCTTTATAGCTCCTGCTAACTCTTCTCTTCCTGCTTTTACAACAACACCAAATTCAAGAATTAAATCAAATTTTTCATTTTCAATATCTTCAGTCGAAGGATTTGAAAAAACTATTTCACATCCTAATTCTTCAAATTTATGAAAAATCATATAAGCACGAGCTAATTTTAGTTGTATTCCTTCTTCTAATTTTATTCTAACATAGAAAAAATTTAAATCTTTTTCTATTGCTTTATTATAAACATCTTTTAAGGCATCTTTAGTTATATCATCCAACTCTAAAGAATAAAATTCTCCCTCTTTCTCATTATTACTTTCTTCTTTGTTTTCTTCTTTATTTTCTTCAGCTACAACCTTTTCAGATACACTTGGTGATTTTCCTTCTAATAAATCGTTAAATGATTTAGTTAAATCACTAACAGAATCAGTATGACCATTTCCACCTTCAGAAATATTGTCTAATGACTCTTCTAATGTATCTAAACCTTTAAACAACAAATCAATTAAAACTTCATTTATTTTCATTTGATTATTTCTTACTTTGTCTAATGTGTTTTCCATAGTATGACAAAGTTTTGCTAATTCATTAAAACCTAATGTACCAGCCATACCTTTAAGGGTATGCATAATTCTAAAAATTTCATTTATTCTCTCGGCATCTTCAGGATCATTTTCAATTGCCATAAGCGCATCATTTAAATTTTGAATATTTTCTCTTGCTTCTTCTAAAAATACACTCAAATAAACATCCATATCTCCCATGTTATCCCTCCTCACGGGTTAGATTTGTTCTTAATACGATTATACCATAAAAATTATAATTTTTTAATATTTATTACTTGGACAAATATTTTTTAAAGGACACTCCAAGCATTTTGTATTTATTGGCTTACATGTTTGTTTACCAAAAGACACCATTGATCCGTTAATTGGACCCCATAATTCTTTTTTTAATATTTTCATAAGTTCAAATTCTGATTCCTCTGGTTTTTTTGTATTAATCCATTTCAATCTATTTGCTATTCTATGAACATGTGTGTCAACAGCTAAAGCTGGTATATCAAAAGCTACATATAAAACAACATTTGCAGTTTTTCTTCCAACTCCTGGTAACTCTATTAAAGATTCAATTGTATTTGGTACTTTTCCATTATATTTTTCTACTATTATTTTTGAAAGTTTTATTATTCTTTCACTTTTTTGTTTATACATACCCGCTGGTTTGACAAGTTCATATAAATCTTCTGGAATTAAATTTGAAATTTCAAAAACATTTTTATATTTTTTAAAAATTTTATTAGTTGCTAAATCTTTATTTTCATCTGTCGTTCTCTGAGATAATACAGTTGAAACAAGCACAACATATGGATCTCTATTTTCATGATAATAAGGGTAATTTTTTATTATTATTCTAGCTTCTTCATTAAAATTTCTCATAAATACCTCCAAACATTATATACAATATTATATCACACATTTCTATATTAGCATTTTTCTTGAAAGAATTTACTTTAAATATTTAATTTAAAATTAACATTTTTTTGTTACAATGCTACTGTATATACATAAAAAGGAGGGTTAAAAATGACTTTAGATGCACTTATTGAAAAGATAATATCCAAAAATCAAAGAAAATTCATGTTATTCATAACAGCACTTGGCTGGGCTTTTGTAGCATCTGGAATAATGGTTTTACCTTTTACACAAAAAATGATAATGAATGAATGGCATCTTTCAAGAGTATTTGCAACAACCTTATCTTCATCTACATTTATTGGTATGTTTTTAGGTGCATTAATAGCAGGATTAATATCAGATTTTATAGGAAGAAAAAATGCCTCTTTACTATTTCTCATTATTGCAAGTACTTTTTCTGTTTTAACAGGATTTTCATCAAATCCTACATTATTTATTATTTTTAGAATTATATCTGGTTTTGGCTTTGGCGGATTATTACCAGCATTAAACACTTATCTTACAGAATTTTTAAACACTTCAATAAGAGGTAAATACTTAGTATTGTTGGAATCAAGCTGGGCTTTGGGAAGTATAATGATTGCATTATTTCATATTATTATTGGAAGAAATTTTGGATGGAAATATGATTATATGTTTCTTTCAATAGGATTAATTCCGTTTCTTATAATTTTATATTTACCAGAATCACCTAAATATCTTTTATTAAAAAATAAAAATAAAAAATTTGAAAAATTATTTAAATATACTCTTAATGAAAAAATAATTTTTCCTAAATCTACAAAATCTTCCATTAAAAATTTATTTGAGAAAAAATATCTATCAAAAACATTGAATGTATGGTTACTTTGGTTTGTAATGAGCTTTGGTTACTATGGAGTTTTTATATGGTTTAAAGGAATATTAGCCCAAAAAGGTATAAGTATTATTAAAACAGATTGGTATTTATTTTATATGTACTTAGCTCAATTACCTGGTTATTTATTAGCTGCTTTTTTAATTGAAAAAATAGGAAGAAGAAAAAGTATACTTTTATTTACATTTGGAACTGGAATATCTTCTATTTTATTTGCTTTTGCAAACACAAATGTTACTGTGTTATTATATAGTATGGTAGTGTCAATATTCTGTATGGGAGCTTGGGGATTAACATACGCTTATACTCCAGAACTATATCCAACTTCTTTTAGAGGAACGGCAAATGGTACATCTGGATCAATTACAAGATTATCTGGTTTCTTAGCCCCTTATTATACTGCTTATTTTCTTGAAAAAAATAATATAATGATTGGATTAATTGGAATTTCATTATTATTTTTTATAACTGGAACTTTAAACTATATCTTTTTACCAGAAACATTAAATAAGGAAGTGAATTAATTGGATAAAGAAAAAAGGCAAAAAAAAATAATTGAAATCTTATCTTTAAAAACAAAACCAATTTCTGGAACTGTTCTTGCAAAAAAATTTAATGTAACTCGCCAAGTTATTGTAAAAGATATTGCGATTTTAAAAGCTCAAGGAATTTTAATACGTTCTAATTCACGTGGATACTATATAAATAAATCAAATAAACTAATAAAATCTATTGCAGTTAAACATAGCAATGAATTAATAGAAAAAGAATTATATACAATTGTAAAATGTGGAGGAAAAATTTTAGACGTGACAATAGAACATCCAGTTTATGGAGAAATCACTGGAATAATAGATGTTGAAACTATCGAAGAAATTAACGATTTTATTTCAAAATTGAAAACTTCAAAACCATTATCTTCAATAAATGATGGAGTACATTTACATAAAATAGAAGTAGATAATGAAAAGCAATTTAATTGTATTTTAAACAACTTAAAAGAACTAAATATCTTATTAAATTAAAAAAAGGCCTTAAGGCCTTTTTTATAATATTATCTTTCCATTTCCTTTATTTTTATTCATTCCATCTAATTGGTTTAAGAGTTCTGGTGGGGCTATGCTTATATCAGGTCCATTTTCTTTTTCAAGCATTTCTCTCATTTTTTCTTCGTATTCTTTCATTTTATTTTTCATTTCTATTAAATCATTATCTACCCAATTTAATATTCCTTTTGAAACTTCTGTTATTTTTTCTTCTGGAAGATCTATTTCAGAATTTCCTTCCATTTCTAAAAGTGCTTTAAATTCATCTTTAACAGCTTCGTTAATAATTTCTTCTTTTAATAAATCATTCTTTCTTAAAACTCTCAATGCAATATTAGTTCTAAATTTTACATCTTCTAATGACATTTCTAATGTTTCTAATTTACCCATTATTACATTTATAATTTGTTCTAAATTTACTTGCATAAAATCACTCCTCAATTTTCTGATTTTAATTTTCTATTCATTAAATCTTCTATTGCTTCTTTAGGATTAATTTTTTCGTATAATACCTTATATACCTTCTCTGCAATAGGCATTTCTATTTGTTCCTTTTTAAAGTTATTATATAAGGCTTTAGCCGTATAAACACCTTCTGCAACCATTTTCAAATCATTTAATATATTTTCTAATGAATATCCTTTTCCAATAAATTCACCAACATGCCTGTTTCTTGAATGTTGACTAGTACATGTAACTATTAAATCTCCTATTCCAGCAAGGCCCATTATAGTTTCTTTTTTTCCGCCTAAAGCTTCCACAAATCTTGAAATTTCGACTAATGATCTTGTTATAAGTGCTGCTTTTGTATTATCCCAACCACCTATTCCATCTATTACTCCTGATGCAATTGCATAAACATTTTTTACTGCACCACAAAGTTCAACACCTTTTAAATCTTCATTTGTATAAACTCTAAAAGATACATTACTAAATTCTTTTTGAATAATTTCAACTACTTTTTTTTCTCCAGAAGCCACTATACTAGTTGGTATATCTCTTGCAACTTCTTCTGCATGACTTGGTCCACTTAATGCACAATACTTAACATTTCCAAGTTCATCTTTTATTATTTCATTCATTAATTTTCCTGTTTTTATTTCTAATCCTTTTGCTAAACTAACAAAAATTGCATTTCTATTTTTTATTTTAGCTACAACTTCTCTCATTGCTTGTGAAGGAATAGCTAAAACAATGATATCTACATCTTCTACTGTTTTATCCAAATCAAACATTGGTTTTATTGATTTTGGTAATGAAATTCCAGGTAAATACGTTGGATTTTCTCCATTTAAAATATTATTATATACATTTTTATCTGTAGTCCAAATTTTTACGTTATGTCCATTAATTGAAAGTAATTTTGCCATGGCACTACCCCAACTTCCACTTCCAATAATAGCTATCTTCAAATTATTTCACCTCAATTTCTTCTGCTATTTTATTAATTGCATACTTTACTGCAGGTGTTCTATAAGGTGTTGTTATTTGTTCTAATTTTATTAACCATTCTTCTTCTCTTTTGACTATATTAACAAAAAAATCTTGTGTAAAATCATCATCCGATGTAAATACTTTCAAAACATATCTTTCTTTTATTTTACTTTCAAAAATTTCTCTTATGACAAATGTTTCATTTTCAAATTGAAACTTTTTATTTAATAATTCTGTTATTTTTTCTATATTTATATCTTTTATGTGTCTATGTGGCATATCATTTTCCTCCAAAATAATTCTGTTTTCATTTCCATTTTTTATCTTTTTTATTTTAACTAAATATTTATTTCTATTATCTTCTTCCCATTTTTTTTCGTATCTTGTCTTAATTGGCCTATTAAAATTTTCTACTATTTCTTCGACTTCAAAATGATCATCCAATTTAAAGTTTTCATAAACTTCTTTAGCATACCATTCCACATCAGTTGCAAGTTCCATACTTCCATTAATCATCAATACTGAAGATAAAGTTTTTCTAAATTTTTCAACAAAAATTCTTCTACTTTCATGTTTTTTCTTTGGCCAAGGACATGGAAAATTAACTATTATTTTTGAAATCGTATTATCGGCAAATAATTCTCTTATACAAAATCTTGCATCATGATTTATAATTTTAACATTGTTTAAATTATAATTATAAAACTTTTTTTGAGCTCTATCACAAGCAGTAAGTGATGTTTCAAATCCTATAAAATTAGCTTCTGGATTTTTTTTAGCCATTTCAGCCATATATTCACCACCGCCAAAACCTATTTCAACGTATAATTCACCTTTTTTTTCAAAAATTTTTTCCCAATTTATTGGAACATTTTTTTCTTTTCTTGGATCTATAGAATATTTTAAATATTTCATAAAATTCCTCCTAAAACTTTCTTAAAAAAAATCCCGGCAAAAATGAGCCGGGACATTGATTTAATTATTTTCTGCTGTTTCACCAAGATATTTTTTTACTTTTATATGTATTCTTGATTTTCTTCTAGCAGCTTGATTTTTATGAATAACCCCTTTTGAAGCAGCTTTATCAATTGCTTTAAAAGCATTTGATAAAAGATTTAAAACTTCTTCTCTTTCTACTTTCTTTTCCATAGCAAGAACTACTTTCTTTATAGAATTCTTAAACTTTGTTTTGTAACTTCTGTTAATAATTCTTCTTTTTTCATTTGTTTTTACTCTTTTTTTTGCTGATTTTACGTTTGGCATGTTTCCCTCCTATTTATTTTTTAGATACCAAAGGCTGCTTTAAGCTCATTTACTTTATCGAGTTTTTCCCATGTAAACTCAAAATCGTCACGTCCAAAATGTCCATATGCAGCTGTTTTTTTGTAAACTGGTTGTAAAAGGTCTAAATGTTTTATTATTGCACCAGGTCTGAAGTCAAATATTTCTGTTATAACTTTCTTAAGTTTTTCTTCCTCAACCTTAGCAGTACCTTTTGTATCAATGAGTAATGAAACTGGTTCTGCAACGCCAATTGCATAACCTAACTGAATCATTAATTCATCTGCTAACCCAGCAGCAACAACATTTTTAGCAACGTATCTTGCCATATAATGAGCTGATCTATCCACTTTTGAAGGATCTTTTCCTGAAAAAGCTCCTCCTCCATGTGGAACCCAACCTCCGTATGTATCTACTATTATTTTTCTACCTGTCAAACCTGTATCTGCGTGTGGACCTCCAAGTACAAATCTTCCAGTAGGATTAACTAAAATTTTTGTATCTTTTTTCATGAGTTCTTTTGGCATAACAGGATTTATAACATGTTCTATTAATGCTTTTTCTATTTCTTCTCTTGTAACATTAGGATCGTGTTGTGTTGAAATCAAAACTGTATCTATTGCAACAGGCTTATTATTTTCATCGTACTCAATTGTTACCTGTGTTTTTCCATCAGGTCTTAAAAAATCTAAAATTTTATTTTTTCTAACTTTTGTAAGTCTTTGAGCAAGTTTATGTGCATAAACAATTGGCATAGGCATGTATTCTTCTGTTTCATTTGTAGCATATCCAAACATTATACCTTGATCACCAGCTCCAATATGTTCATATGGATCTTTTCCATCACCATTTTGTTTTATTTCAAGCGATTCATCAACTCCCATGGCAATATCGGATGATTGTTCATCTATTGATACTATTACCCCACATGTATCTGCATCAAAACCATATTTTGCTCTATCATATCCTATTTCTTTTATTGTTTTTCTAACAATTTTAGGAACATCAACATAAGCACTTGTTCTTATTTCACCAGCTATAAAAGCTGTTCCTGTCGTTACAAGGGTTTCAACTGCAACTCTTGCATTTATTCTATTTTCTTCAGATTCTTTTTCTAATATAGCATCTAATATAGCATCCGAAATTTGATCAGCAACTTTATCTGGATGTCCTTCTGTAACACTTTCACTTGTGAATAATCTTTTGTACATCTGAATTCCTCCCTTGCCGTTTATTATATCAAAAAATAAGTACTCTAACTTTTATTTTATACCTTTTTTTATTAAAAATTTGTACTTTTTTGGTTAAATTTTTGTACCGTAAATATCATTATTAATTTTTAATAAAATTAAAGTTATAAACTTTTTTATTCCCCCAAAAATCTTCAAGTACTATTTCCCCTTTATAACTACTCTTATCACTACCTATCAATTGAGACCAATTATTATCTTTTATAGGATATAAAGACTCGATAGAATACATTTTTAACCAATAAATACTTGACGTAGAACCATATCCATAAACTGGTTGTGGTTTATATCCAACACTTTCTGGTAAACTTGAAAAATCTATTTTATACATTAAAGAATTATCTAATGATATTGAAACACTCTTTACCATTATTACTGTATTATTTCCCAATCTTTCCCTTACTCTAACATCAATTTTAGGATAATCTCCAGAAAATTCTATTGTATTTAAATCAGAATTGTTTATATCAATATACTTTCCATTTACCCTAACACTTAATAATTCTAATGTTTTTTTCCTATTTTCTTTATACTCTAAATACTCCAATGGATTTCTAATCATTTCAGTTCCATTTATTTCTTCTCTAACTTCAAAATGTAAATGAGGTGCTTCAGCTTCTCCTGTACTTCCAGAAAGTGCTATTATTTCTCCAGTTTTAATATTAACTGAATTATCTGGAAAAACTATTTCCATTCTTTTTTTATCACCAAATTCTTTTTTTATAATGTCAACATATTTATTTATTTTTTCAGAAAAACTATTTAAATGTGCATAATCTGTTATCAAAGATAAATCATCATGTTTTAAAAATATAGTATTGCCATAAACTGGATCATTTATCCAAATTTTATACAAATTTCCTTGTGCCGAAGCATAAACATCTATATTTTCTCTATTAAATGTAGAAAAATCAACTCCCAAATGAAAATGAGGATTATTTCCTGTATTTCTATATTCACCAAAAGATGAGGTTATATACGATCCTTTAATAGGAACCATAAATATTTCAGAAAATACAAAAACAGAAACAATTACAATAAACATTAATAGAATTATTTTTTTCACTTGTGCACCTCCAATACAGAACCAGGATCTTTTAGATCCTGGAATTGTTTTAATTATTCTTCATTTAATTGGAATAACTTAACATATTTAGTTGGTGTTAACATTTTTATGGCATGTTTATAAACAAGAGATTGCTGTCCATTTTTTTCAATAAGTACAGTAAAATTATCAAATGATTTAATATAGCCACTAATTTGAAATCCACCATCAAAATAAATTTTTACTTCTGTTTTGTTAATTCTTAAAATGTTCAAAAATCTGTCTTGTAAATTAAATTTCTCTGGCATCTTTTTTCCCCCCATAAATATTTAGTATTTTTTCTATAATTTCCTTTTCGGTTAAATTAGAAATATTTAACCAATGTGCGCCTTGCAATTTTCTAAAATAAATAATTTGTCTTCTTGCATAACGTCTAGTATTTCTTTTTATTAAATGTACCATTGTATCATAATTTATTTTTCCTTCAAGGTATTCTATCACTTCTTTGTATCCTATTGTATTTAATGAATTTAAATTTTTTGTTTTTAATGTTAAAAGTATGTTTCTCACTTCATCAATGAATTTATTTTCTAACATTTTTTCTGTTCTTAAATTTATTCTATCATGCAATTCTTTTCTATCTCTATCTAAAACTATTATAACATATTCATAATAATTATCGTTTATTTTTTTATTAAAAAAATAAGACATTTTTTTTCCTGTTTTTATATAAATTTCTAATGCTCTTATTGTTCTTTTTAAATCATTTTCATGAATTTTCATATAAGATTCCGGATCTATATCTTTTAATATACTTCTAAGTATTCCATGATTTGAAAATTCTAATTTTTTTAAATAAGTTCTTAATCCATAATCAGATGAAACATTTAAAAATCCTTTTATAAGAGCATCTATATAAAGACCAGTACCTCCAACTAACATTGGAGTTTTATTTTTTTTCATTATTTTTTTTATAGTTTCTAACGCATCTTTTCTATAATCATAGGCACTATAATTATTTTCAAGTTCAACAAAATCAAAAAGATGATGATCAACAATTTTCATTTCATCAGGTGTTGGTTTTGCAGTTCCTATATTTATTTTTTTATAGATTTGCCTTGAATCCATACATACTATTTCAGCATTCATTTTTTTTGCCAATTTTAAAACTATATTTGTTTTTCCAACAGCAGTTGGTCCAGTAATTATAGGAATTTTCATTTTTTTTCAATCACTCCAAAAATTATCCCACTTCTTTTACTACCCATCTTTTTTTCTACTTTTATTCTATTCCAAATACTATCAATATCTCTTGCTTTTATTATAACCCTTTTTTTAGAAATCCTAACCATTTCATTTATATCTTCTTGAGTTAATAAATCATAAACTGCAAATCTTCTCAATGGATTTAAAGAACTTGACTTATAATTTGGATTTTCAAACATTGGATCACAATAAACAATATCAATACTATTATCTTTAAAAAGTCTAATATAATTTTTATAATTATTATTTATAATTTTTATCTTTTTTGATGCTTTTATCATCCAATTTTCTTTATATTTATAATTTTTTAATCCTTCTTTTACTACAAGATATGTTGGAAATGCACCTTCTACTCCTATAACTTCTTTAGCAAAATTAGCTATTAATAAAGCTTCACTCCCCAATCCCATTGTTAAATCTAAAACTTTATCATCACTAGATGGCGCTATTGATTCAATTAAAAAATCATGACCCGTCTTAGTATATGTTTTCATTTTTATTTTAGAAATTGATGGATGATAAAAAAAGCTTCCACCTTTCCATTTAGCACTTAAACTCATATCCTTTTCAACAACAAAATAAAATCCTTTTTCATCAATATATTTTCCAACATGTCTTCTTGAAATATATCTTCCAGAATATTTAGTTGCTAGGTGTTGTGCTTTTAGTACTTGTTGCTTGGCTGGTTTGTGCGACGTTGTGAATATCCACTTCATAGATTGATTTTCCATTTATTCCAACACCTCTTTCACTTAATTTATCTTTTAAATTTTCTAGTATTTTTAATTTTTCAATATAAATTTTATTCACTGCTTTTAATTTTTTACTTTGTTCTGAATATTTTAATTGTAATTCATTATATGTATTAATCATTCTAAAAATTTGAAATATTAAAAAAATTAAAATAATTGCCAGAAAAACCACGGATAATTTCCGTGGTTTATAACTTTTTTTATTTTTTTTATTATTTTCAATATTACCATTATTTAAACTTATATATGGCACTATATCACCTTAGCCTTTCAATCCAGACCTTGAAATTCCAGCAACAAAATATTTTTGCAGTAAAATAAATATTATTACAATTGGTAACACAGAAAATGTTGATGCTGCCATCATAAGATTATAAATATCTCCTGACTCAGATCTAAAAGTTTGTAATCCAACGGCAAGAGTTCTCATCTCTGGTGTTTTTGTAACTATTAAAACCCATAAAAAAGCATTCCAGCTACCAACAAACTTTAGTAAAGCTCCAGTTACAATTGATGGTTTGCTTAATGGTACCATTACTGTCCATAAAAACCTCCAGCTCGAAGAACCATCAATTTTTGCAGCATCCCATAAATCATTTGGTATAGTCATAAATTGCTGTCTTAATAGGAAAATTGCAAAAACACTTACTATCCAAGGTACTATAAGAGCATAATAAGTATCTATCCATTGAAATCTACTTATTGTAATATAATTTGGGACAAGCATTACTTCACCAGGAACCATCATAGTAGCAAGAAATAATGAAAATATAAAGTTTTTTCCAAAAAAATTAAATTTTGCAAATGCAAATGCAGCCATAGATGCAAATATTATTTCAAGTATAGTAGTCATTGATGCCATTAAAACTGTATTCGCATAATACTTAGAAAATGGTGCAGCATTCCAAGCATCTACATAATTTTGAAATATATTAGCTATTACTTGTGAAAAAGTATATTTAACTTTAACTTCAGGCTTTTCATCAAACAACCACGAAGAATACATATTTTTTGTATAAAATACTATATTAGAATTATTTTTAAATAAAACTTCTTTTATATAATCATTTCCTTCTAATATTTTTGCCTTTGATATATTATTTTCAAAAAAAGTTCCAAATTTTTCAAATAATGAATCATATTCTCTTCTTTTATTTAAAGTCTGTAAAAATTCTTCTTCTTTTCCTTTTATATTTTTATTTAACAAACTTAAATCATTTTTTGAAATATATAAATTTGCATTTGATAAATTTGCATTATTTTTAGAAAGAGTTCTTAAAATCTCTATAATTTTTGATAGCTCATCTGAATTTCTTATATAATTATTTTTTATTTCATTTATTATTGAATTTTCATAATAATTAACCACATTATCTTTTAATTTCAAAATTTTGCTGACAGAAGCTAATTCTATTACTTTATCCTTAAAATATTTTGGAAAATCCGAAATTTTAATATTAGATATTATATTGTTATACATATCCTTTTTTTGAGGTATAACAAATTTTACTACAAAATCATTTACATTTTTATTTTGAATTTTTTTGTATAATGTAAAAAATTCATTATAAAAATTTAAAGTTAAAATATTTTCATTTACTTTATTATATATATTTTTACTCATTAACAAATTAGTTTTAGATAAAATTTTATCATTATATTTTATGAAATTATTTGAAAGATTTTTTAATTCTAACTCAATTGATTTAGATGTTTCAAATTTAATAATTCCTAATCCTTTTGAATACTCTTCAATGTCTTTTGATACTTTTTTTATTTTATCATTTAAACTTATTATATAACTCTTAAATTTATCTTTTGAAGAATTTATTTCATCTTTTTCTTCTTGTGTCATATTTGATTTTAATCTAAATTGAGGTAATCTATTTATGTTTTTTTGTTCCAATATTTCTAAAAATTTAGAGCTTTTATTTAAATCTAATAAAATATTCTTTATAATATTAGTTTTTTTATAATAACCATCTTCTTTTGAAAAAAGAGAAAAATAAATTTTTTCAAAGTTTTCAGAAGTCAAATCTTTATCTATAATCTTTGTTTTTAAATCTTTTCTAACGTCATTTACATTTAAATATTCAAATATTTTATTCATTAAAACTTTAAGTTTTTCATTATCGGTATAAGTAAGATTATTTATTTTAAGAGTTACAACACCTCTTCTCAATGGATCATCATCAATAAAATAATTTACTTTGTAAGGATTATACTCAATTTTTTTTGATAATGTTCTAAATTCCGCCAAACTTAGAGTTCCTTTAGATGAAAATGTTGATGATTCAGGGATTACATTCACAATATTTTCACTTTTAAAATTTTTTGTAATCCAAGATGGTGGCCAAGAGTTAACTTCACCATCTGTTTTTAATGATGTCATTATCATCCATGCAAATGGTAATATCATAACTACGGCTCCACCTGCAACCAATAAATATATAAATGTTGAACTAATTGTTTTCCAAAATTTTTTATAATCCATATTAGTAGTCCTCCTCAATTATCATAATGAACTTTATTTTTGCCGGCCTTTATCTGTATAAATGTAAACATAAGAATTATACCAAACAGTACATATGCAGCAGCACTGGCTTCTCCCATTCTTTGTTCACTATAAAATTTATCATAGATATAGTACACGACAGTAAGTCCACTATTGTTGTAAGGACCAGGCATTCCCGAATATAAAACAAAAATTTCTGAAAAAACCTTAAAAGCACCTATCATAGATACAATCAATATAAAAAATGTGGTTGGGGATAATAACGGCCAAGTAATAAATTTAAATTGATGCCATGTGTTTGCCCCATCAACTTCTGCAGCTTCATAATATGATTTATCAATATTTTGAAGACCTGAGAGAAATATAACCGAATAATATCCAACTAATTTCCATATTGATATTATTGCAACAGTCGGAATTGTATACTTAGCATCTTTTAGCCATAAGGTTTTTTGTAATCCAAAAAATCCTAAAATATAATTTAATAAACCATTATCATTAAATATCCATTGCCAAACAAGAGATACTGCTACAACACTTGTTACAAAAGGAATAAAATAAATAGTTCTAAAAACTGTTTTGCCAAATAGTTTTCTATTCAACAAAAGTGCAATTAATAGAGCTAAAAATATTGTTATAGGAGTAGATAGCAAAACATAATATGAAGTATTCCAAATAGATTTTATAAAATCAGATTCTTCTTTAGCTGCATTTAAAAAATTAATTATCTCAACAACACCTATTTTTACAGAAATTGTATAAACTATTGCAAAAAGTATTAATCTTCCCATAAGTTTATCATTTGTATTATATGCAAATTTTTTTGCTGAAAGATATGTATATAAAAATACCATAATTAAAGAAATAATAACAGCAGCTATAAATAATAAATTACTTAAAAAAACACCTATAATTCCTAATAACGACATAGAAATTATCATTTTTCTATATGTATTTTCTTTTATTTTTTTTATATCAAAAATCCAATGCATCAAAAATATATAAGTCATTAAAACCAATAGTGTATTAAAAAAAGCTGTATTAAAACTTATATCAATACTATGTTTTAAAGTAAAAAGCTTCGTATAATTTTTTAATCCTATAAAAATAGGATTTGCCTGATTTTGAAAATCCCATTTATAAAAACTTAAAATAAAAGAATAAATTACAGGCCAAAATACAAATATAGCTAAAACAACCATAGAAGGCAAAAGATATAAATATGCTTCTGTACTTTCTTTAACTTTTCTATACTTTCCTCTACTCAAAACTTTTTTTGATACCTTTTGCGTTAAAAAAAGTAAAAACGCAATAGATAAAGTGACTATTAATATAGTCCATTCTGCAGGAATCCCCATTTTTCAATACCTCCAACCATAAAATATATTAAATATTACATCTATTAGAAATAGTTATTAATTTATTTACTATATTATCAAATGAGTCATATTCATTTACCCCTTGAGTTAAAAAATTATTAATATTTTCTATTTCCAAAATTGATGCATCTATTTTTTTATTCATACCGCTTTTATATGCCCCAACTTCTATTAAGTCTTTTGCTTCTTTATATGTTGCATATAAATCTTTTATCTTTCTCATAGCCTCTAAATGTTCTTTTGAAGAAACACTACTCATAAGTCTACTAACACTTGAAAGAATATCTATTGCAGGATAATGAGCTGAATCAGCAAGTTTTCTTGATAATACAATATGTCCATCAACAATTCCTCTTACAGCATCTCCAATAGGATCATTCATATCATCCCCTTCAACTAATACAGTGTATATACCCGTCATAGTTCCTACAGATGAATTACCAGCTCTTTCAAGAATTTTAGGAAGATTAGCAAAAACACTTGGTGTATATCCTCTTGTTGCAGGAGGTTCACCTATAGATAATCCAATTTCTCTTTGAGCCATAGCCCACCTTGTTAAAGAGTCTACCATTAATAAAACATTTTTTCCTTTATCTCTAAAATATTCAGCCATTGTAGTAGCAGTATATAATGCTTTAACTCTCATTAAAGCTGGTTGATCTGAAGTAGATACAATTACAACAGATTTTTTCAATCCATCTTCTCCCAGATCTCTTTCAATAAATTCTCTAACTTCTCTTCCACGTTCTCCAATTAATCCTATTATATTTATGTCGGCTTCTGTATTTCTTGCAATCATCCCTAAAAGCGTACTTTTTCCAACACCACTTCCAGCCATTATACTAATTCTTTGTCCCTTTCCCAAAGTCATCATTCCATCGATTGCTCTAACTCCAACAGAAAGAGGCGAATCAATCCTTTTTCTTATTAAAGGATTTGGTGGTGAATCATATATACTTTTTTCCTCTTTTGATTTTATACTATTTCCATCAATAGGTCTTCCAAGTCCATCTAATACTTTTCCTAATATATTTTCTCCAACTTTTACTGAAACTCTTTCATCTTTTTTCTTTACAGAAGCTCCAACATACAATCCATTTATCTCTTCAAAAGGCATTAAAAGCGTTCTGTTATCAGAAAAGCCAACCATTTCTGCTAAAGCTTCATTTTTATCTTTTAACTTAATTGAACATAAATCTCCAACAGCAGCATCTGGACCTATAGCTTCAATTGTAACACCAACAATTCTTACTACTTTTCCTTCAAGGGATAGTATTTCTTTTTTATTTATTTTTTCTTTAAATATTGAAAGTACCTTTTCAAAATCAAGTGCTTTCATTAAAAGAATCCTCCAAAGATTTTACTATTTCATTAATATAATTTTCTGGAAAAATTTCATATGTTCCAACTTCAGTTTCAACATTTATTTGATTTTCATTCAATGTGTTATCTTCTTTTATAATAAAAGAATCACTTTTTATATTCTCAAATAAATATCCGTAATTCTGTACCATTTTAGAATTCATTTTTAATACAATCTGCTTAAAAGAATTTATTTTATCTCTCACTTCCATTAATACTTCGTTTATCCATTGTGGTTTATTAAAAATTTCTTCTTTTATATATTTTTTTAATATAGTTTTTATTGCTTCAACAATAAATTCATTTGCAATTCCAATATATTTTTCAGCATATAAATCTATATTTTTTATAACATTTTCAATAGATTTACTTGCATTAACAATATATTCTTCTTGTTGTTTTTCTAGATTAATTTTAAATTCTTTTATTATTTCTTGTTTATCTTCTTCTACTTTTTTACGTGTTTCTTCTATTATTTGTTCTGCACGTTTTTCTGCTTCTTTTATTATTTGTTCTGCACGTTTTTCTGCTTCTTTTATTATTTGTTCTGCAGTATCTTTTTCTTCAGAATCATTTATTACATGATCTTTTTCAATATTTATATCTTTAGGAGAGTCAAGTACTACATATTGATTATGTATAATTCTTTTATTATACAATTAACTCCTCTCCTCCTCCGCCGCCGATTATTATTTCGCCAGCTTCTTCTAATTTTCTAACAATATTAACTATTCTTTGCTGTGCTTCATCAACATCTTTAACTCTAACTGGTCCCATAAATTCTAATTCTTCTTTTATCATTTGAGCAGCCCTCTTAGACATATTACTAAATATGATTTCTTTTAATTCTTCTGAAGCTCCTTTTAATGCTATAGTTAAATCTTTGGTATCAATTTCTCTATTTATTCTTTGAATTGCTCTATTATCTAATTTTACTAAATCTTCAAAAACAAACATTCTCTTTCTAATTTCTTCAGAAAGCTTTGGATCTCTTTCTGACATTCTATCAAAAATATTTTTTTGAACAACTCTATCAATATTATTCATTATTTCAGCAGAAACTTCAATTCCACCAACTTGTGAAAAAGTTTGAACTGTAAATGTAGAAAGTCTATCTTTCATTTTTGATTCTATTTCTTTTACTATATCAGGAGTAGCAGAATTCATTATTGAAATTCTTTTTAAAACATCTACTTGCAAAGTTTCTGGTAATCCAGCTATTATCTGAGAAGAAGTAGATGGAGGTAAATAGCATAAAACTAAAGAAATAGTTTGTGGATGTTCATTTTGCAAGACATTTACCATTTGCGAAACATCTATTTTCCGTAAAAAATCAAATGGTTTTACTTGTAAATTAGAAACTAATTTCTCTATAATTTCAATTGCTTTTTCAGGCCCAAAAGCTTCTTCAAGGAGTTCTTTTGCATAGTCAACTCCACCTTTATTTATAAATTCTTTTATCTTTGCAAGCTCAAAAAATTCTGATGTAACAGTATTTTTTATTGCCTCATCAACTTGTCCCATATTTGCAACTTCGAGTGTTAATTGTTCTACTTGTGAATCATTTAATTTTTTTAAAACTCTACCGGCTCTTTCATGCCCCATTAAAATTAAAAGAATTGCAGACTTTCTCAGCCCGGTAAGTTCGGGTTCTTTAGACATTATTTACTCCCTCCTTACTGACTGTATCATTGACTATTCATCCAAATTTTTATTATTTCAACAACGTCTTCTATTCTAGTATCAACAATATTTTCAATCTTTCTTTGTGTTTCCACAGCTGGATTATATTCTTCAACTTCTTCTTCCACTTCACCAACAACCTCTTTTACTCTATCTTCTAACTTCCTCTTTCTTTGTTCAACAAGATTATAAACTTTTTTCTTTTTCGAATATTTTACAAACATAAACATCGTTAATGTAGCAAAAATAACGACCAACATAAATATAAATATTAAAACTGTTAATCTTTGTTTGTTCTTTTGCTCTTCCTCAATTTTTGATCTCATATTTTCAATTTGTCTGTTAAATTTTAGAGGAACTATAGATACTAATTTTGTTTCAACACCTGTTGCTGTCGAAATTGCTTCTTGAATTTGCTTTTTTATTGTATCATTTTCTGTAATATTAGCATTTTTAAAATCAATAAAAACTGTAAAACTTTTTTTAGATATTTCTCCATTTTTATCTTCAG
Source organism: Tepiditoga spiralis (assembly GCF_014701195.1). Classification (NCBI taxonomy): domain Bacteria; kingdom Thermotogati; phylum Thermotogota; class Thermotogae; order Petrotogales; family Petrotogaceae; genus Tepiditoga; species Tepiditoga spiralis. The sequence goes on along the minus strand of NZ_AP018712.1, from coordinate 1,556,621 downwards.
TTGTCTTTTTTATTATCTCACCAACATCATAATTTGTTATAGTTTTACTCTTTAAATAATCACTTGAAGTATTTCCATTAGTGGTTTGATTACTAAATGGTGGTATATTAGAAGTTGTTCCAGGTACACCATTTGCTGAATTATCATAATTTTTCGACTGTTCTTGTTCTGTTTGTTGACTTAAAATTATACCATTTGTTTTATTTGTTGGAACTAATTGCTTTTGCTGTTCTTCCAATTTTTGCCAATTTAATTCAACTTCTGATATAACAACTATATTTCCAAATCCAAAAACAGCTTGAAGATTTTTCTGTATTTTTTCAGAATAATAATCTTCAATTTCTTTTTTTAATTGAAATTTTGTACTTGCAAAGCCAACACTTCCATCAGAAATAACCGAACTACTTAAATCTCTTGAAAAATTATCAACAACCTTTATATTATCAGCTGTTAATCCTTGTACAGCTCCTGAAACTAACTGTATTATACCTCTAATTTGTTCTTTTGATAAAGTTGTTCCTGGATTCAACATTACTAAAACCGAAGCTTTTGGTTTAACTTCTTGACCGGGATTATAATATGTTTTTGGTGGTATTACTAAATGAACTCTTGCATTTTGAACGCCATTTAATGTGGAAATACTTCTTGATAATTCTCCTTCAAGAGCTATTTGATAATTGACTTGTTTATCATAACTTGTTGTACCAAATCCTTGATCTTTTAAAAGCTCATAACCTTTTACACTTCCACCAAGAGAACCATTAGTAGCTAATTTCATTCTTAATGCATTTGGATCGGTTTTTGCTACATAAATACTTCCACCACTTGTTACTTTATAAGGAATATTTAATTCCTCTAATTTTTGAATTATTGAACCAGAAGATGTTTCACTTACACCAGATATTAAAAACTTATATTTAGGTGCACTTATTATAAAAAATAATATAATAATTATTATTATACTTACACTAATAGTCAATGAATATATTACTTTATTTTTTTTATTTAAATTTTTCCACCATTCTAAAAAATTATTAATAAAGTCTTGCATTATGAAGCACCTCTCAGTCCAATTTGAAGACCATACACTCCACTTAAATTATAATTAAGACTAAATTTTAAATTATAAACATTAAGTCCAACACCTATTTTAATATTTTTATCTTTTATATTTAAAAAATAAAAATACTGATCTCCATAATAATATGTAAATTCTGGACTATTTAAATACTTAATTATAAAATTTTGCCATGGGAGTCCCAATCTAATTAATCCATAATTATTTCCAAACCCAAACGAAAGTATTGTAGTAGGACAATATACAATTGAAAAATTTATACCATTATTTTTAAAAATAATATTATTATTTGTTTTTTCTATATTTCCTGAATTTCCAAAATAAATTTCTATCTTTTCATAAGCTAATGATAAATCTAAATTGTATTCAATGTTTTTACCATACATTTTACCATTAAAGTCTAATATTAATGGTGAAAAAACAGGTGAATTTTTATACTCTTTTTGAGCTAATTTTACTTTATTATAGTATAATTCTCCATTTTTTGTCATACCATTATTTTTTATAGTTCCAGGTCCTTCATGATAAGCTGCAATTTGTTTTTTTTCATTATCAAACAATTTTCTTAAGTATCCATGATATTCAAGAGCGCCTTTTAAATTATCATATGGTTCAAATAAATTCAAAACATAAATATCATTCCCAGTAGGATACTTTATTTGAAATAATCCCATTGCTTTTGATGGAGAAATAGCATGAGTATAGTTTGAAGACTCAACTTTCATTTGTCCACCAATTAATGTTCTATCTTGAGACCATACTTTTTTTAACAATTCAGAACTATTCATAATTTTATACTTTCCACCATATCTAAAAGAAAAGTTAATTTCATTATTATTAAAATATGAATAGGAAAATGATAAACCTGGTGATTTAAACAATGTTAAATAATCAAATGAAAAATGAACTATGCTAAAAATAATAACAATAATAAATAGTAAAAAATTTTTTTTCATTAAAAACTCCAATTAAATTCTTTCCAAAACATCTATTATTATTTTAGCCATATTCAAACCTGTTTGTTCTGCTATTTTTATAACCTCATCTTCTGTAACTGGTTCAAGTCCTTCAGCTATTGCCATATCTGTTACAGCTGAAATACCTAAAACATTCATACCAGCATGTCTAGCAACTATTACTTCAGGAACAGTAGACATACCAACAAGATCAGCTCCAAAGTTTCTCATCATTCTTAATTCCGATGGTGTCTCAAAAGTAGGTCCTGTAATACCAAGATACACACCTGTAAACACAGGTATTTCTAATTTTTTTGCTGATCTTAAAGTTTCCTCTATTAATGATTTTGTATAAACCTCAGACATATCTGGAAATCTTGGTCCCCATTCATCATTATTTTGACCTATTAAAGGATTATCGCCAAAGAAATTTATATGATCTGTTATTATACAAGGAACACCTCTACTAAAATTAGGATTCATTCCACCAGCAGCATTAGTAACAATTAATGTTTTTACATCTAACTCTTGCATAACCCTAATTGGGAAAGTAACTTCTTTCATTGTATAACCTTCATAATAATGGAATCTACCATTCATTAACATAACAAACTTTCCAGAAATTTCCCCAAAAATTAATTCTCCTTTGTGCCCTGGAGCAGTTGAAATTGGAAATTCTGGTATTTCAGAATAAGGTATGTGAATTGGATTTTTTAAACTTTCTGAAATAAGGTGCAATCCAGTCCCTAAAACTATTGCAACTTCAGGTTTTTTACCTATTTTTTCATTTATAAAATCAACTGATTTTTTTACTCTTTCTTTGTATTCAACTATACTCATTCTCATAAAAAATCCTCCTTTATTATTCTACGTATCCAATAAATGGTATATTTCTATAACTTTGATCATAATCAAGGCCATAACCTATAATAAAGTAATCTCCTATAGTAAAACCAGGAAATTTCACATCAATACCATGTTCATGAACATCTTTTACTACTATTGAAGCAACTTCAATTGAAGCTGGTTTTTGCCTTTCAATATATTTAATAACATATTTTAATGTATTTCCTGTGTCAACAATATCTTCAACTATTAAAACATGTTTTCCTTCTAAAGATTCTTCTAACCAACTTTTAACCTTTATTTTACCTGTTGTGTTTGTTCCTGAATAACTAGAAACTTGTATAAAATTATAAAAAACATTCATATCTATTCTCTTTACTAAATCACTAAAAAAATTTATTGATCCCTTTAAAACACAAATGGCAACTATTTCATCTGTCATTGGTTTATAATGTTGTGTAATATTTTTTCCAAGCTCTCTTATTTTATTATCTAATTCTTCTTCCGAAATTAAAACTTTAATATTTTCAATATCCATTACAATACCTCCAAAAAATTATTATCTAACACTTATTTCACCTGCATACATTATTTTATCTTCAAAATTTTCATCTGTTATTTCAATATAATCTGGATTTATTCTTTTTATTTTACCATAAATAATATTACCATCAACTTTTTTTATTTTAACTTCATCATTGATCTTTATATTAAGCGCCGAAATCCATTTTTTAGTTATAACCGATACTGATTTATCCTTTAAATATTTTAAATAATAAGTATAATAAGCTTTATGATTAATTTCGCTCAATAACTTTTTTAAATTAAACTCTCTACTAGTAATTTCTGATAAAGATATCCCTATATTTTTTAAATCTCCATCAATTTTATTATTAACATTTAATCCAACTCCAACAATAATAGCTTCTATATTCTTACCTTTATAAATTGCTTCACTTAATATTCCACAAACTTTTTTATTATCTATTAAAATATCATTTGGCCATTTTATTTTACAATTTACATTGTACTTAGTTATAATATCATATATAGTAAGAGAATACAATCTAACATAATGCCAAGGATTCATAGGCCTTTTTTTGGGTTTGAAAATTGTGGAAAACCATAATCCTCCTTTGCTTGAAGTCCAAGAATTACCTCGTCTTCCATAACTCGAAGTCTGTTCTTCGGCCCAAACAACTGATTCCGACGGAAATTTTTGATAATTTTCTTTTAAATAAGTGTTTGTAGAATTAATTTTTTGAAAAAATACAGTTCTATCTCCAATCATACTAATTTCCTTTTAAATGTATTTTCTTCTGAAGGAAACTTTTCAGATTTTACATCTTTTATATAATTTTTTATTGCCTCTTTAATTATACCATAACCGTCTAAATATTTTTTTGAAAATTTTGGAGAAAAATCTGGATTCATTCCAAGCAAATCATGCCATACTAAAACTTGACCATCACAATATTTTCCAGAACCTATTCCAATCGTTGGAATACTTATACTTTCTGTTATTTTTTTTGCTACATCTTCTGTAACCATTTCAAGCACTATTGAAAATGCTCCAGCATCTTCTAATTTTTTAGCATCTTCTATTAAACGTTCTGCTTCTATATCATTTTTCCCTCTTGATCTTATTCCTATTTGATTATATGATTGTGGAGTAAAACCAATATGTCCCATAACAGGTATCCCAGAATTTACAATTTTAAAAACTTTATCGCAAACAAAACTTCCACCTTCTAATTTTATTGCATTAACTCCAGAATACTTTAACATTTTACCAGCATTTTCAATCGCTTGTTCTGTTGAAACTTGATAACTCAAAAATGGTAAGTCACCAACAACAAAAGCATCTGTCGCTCCTCTCTTAACACTTTGAGCGTGTTTTATCATATCTTCAAGTTCTATTTTTAAAGTGTCTTTATATCCATAGATTGTGTTTGCAATAGAATCTCCAACTAAAATCATATCTATTTTTGCATCATAAGCTATTCTAGCAGAAGGAGCATCGTATGCAGTAATCATTGTTATTTTTTCTTTATTTTTCTTTTTAAGAATTTTTGAAATACTCAACATATTCTTTCCTCCAAAGAACTTTAATTTTCAGATATTTTTTTCAGTAAATCCACAAAAAAATCATAAACACATACTTTATCTCCAAAATATTTATTAAACGCATCTCTTTCTTCAGCAATAGTATTAGTATCTTTTCTTGCAACTGGTCCTGTCAATGATTCTTTTAATCCCTTTTCTTTTATGTTATTCAGTGAATTAATAGCCAAATCTATTAAATGTTCTCTTTCTTTTATATTTAAACTATCATAAATTTTATTACTCATAAAGTTTAAAGCATAAGAAAAGTTAGAAGCAATAACAGCTGCCAGATGATATGCATTTTTTTCACCTTTTGGAATTATTAAACTTCTTCCATTAAACATATTAACTAATTTTTTAGCATAATTAATACTTTTTTCATCTATTCCATCTATTCCCCAAGTAATATTTGAAATATCTTTAACTTTATTAAATGATTGATTTGGATGTAAAGAAAATTTATACTTTGAAGAAAGATCTTTAAAGCAAGAACTATCAACAAATCCCGAAAAATGAATTAATGCTTCTACATTTTTAAAAGAAGACTTCTTTAAATTATAACATATATTTGGAATAATGTCATCAGGTACACCTATTAAAATAATTCCTTCAAATAAAAAATTTTTATAATCTATTTTATTTTTCTCTATAATTAAACCTTTTTCATAACCATTTTTATAAAAATAATTTAAAACACTTCTTCCAACTTTACCAGGGCCTATTAAATTAACTTTCATTATAAAACCTCCTGTGATATAATTGTTCTTGTAAATTAATATTAAGGAGTGCATTTAATTGTCTTTATTAAAATCTAATGATTCTCGTGAAAGAATAAAACAAATAGAATTTATTGTATTTATTGTATATTTATTACTTATGATAATTGGTTTTTTTTCAGTTAAAAGTGCTACACTAAATACCCCCAGAGAGTCTATAGTACTTAAACAATTAATATTTTCATCAATTGGATTAATATTATATTTTTTCATGGTATTTCTTCCTGAAAGGACCTTAAAAACTTTAATACCATGGGTATTTTACTTTTTTATTTTTTTGCTTGGCTTCGTTTTAATAAAAGGGAATGTAATATATGGAGCAAAAAGATGGATCTCTGTTGGACCTTTTAGTTTACAACCATCTGAATTTTATAAAGTAATAGAAATACTATTTTTAAGTTATGCACTTTCATCCAAAACAAATAAGTCATACTATATTGTATCACTTTTAATATTATTTTCTTCTATATTAATTTTCAAAGAACCAGATTTAGGAACAACATTAATAGTTCTTTCACTTTGGTTTATAATAACATTCATTTCAGGAAAACACGAAAGATTATGGAAAATAACCTTTTTTTCTGGATTAACTATATCACCTTTTTCATTATTATTTATGAAAAGCTATCAATTAGCAAGAATAACAGGTTTTTTAAATCCTAATAAAAATGCATCTGGAATTTCTTATAATACAGTTCAATCAATGAGGGCTATAGGATCTGGTGGTTTATTTGGGAATGGATACATGAATGGTTATATGAATTTAGGAAATTATGTTCCTGAAGATCATTCTGATTTCATTATATCAGTTATAGGAGAAGAACTAGGCTTTATTGGTATCTTTATCGTTATATTATTATATTCATTGTTGATTTGGAGAATGTACATTGGATATAAAAAAAGCAACGATGATTTTTGGAAATATTTTTATATATTATCAGCATTTTTAATTTTTTTCCATGTATTTGAAAATATAGGAATGAATATGGGAATAATGCCAGTTACAGGAATTCCATTACCTTTTTTAACAGCTGGAGGAAGTCCGATGCTTTCATTTTCAATTTTGCTTGGCATTGCAACAAAAGGATTAATGATTAATAAAAATACTTAACGGAGGCATAACATGATAAAAGTTATCGTAATAGGACCGTTAAAAAGTAAGTTTATAATAAATGGTGTAAATCAATATTTAAAATGGGTACAACCATATCATAAAACTGAATTAATTCAAATAAACTTATCTGGAAATTTAAATAACATGACTGCTAAAGAATACAAAGATAAAGATTATAAAAAATTTTCAAAATATATTTCTCAAGACACAATTAATATAGTTTTAGATGAAAGAGGAAAATTAATATCCTCAATAGAATTTTCCAAAAAAATTGAAAGTTTTTATTTATCTGGAAAAAAACACATAAACTTCTTTATAGGTGGTCCTTTAGGTCATGATAAAAGAATGTACAATCACGCCAATTTATTACTTGGACTATCTAAAATGACTTTTACTCATGAAATGGCAGTCTTGTTAACTTTAGAACAAATTTACAGAGCAAATAAAATTATAAAAAACGAAAAATACCATTACTAATGGAGGATTAAAAATGCTTGAATTAAAAGAAATTTCATTTTATGCAAATGAACGAAAAATCTTAGAAAATGTAACTTATAACTTTGAAGAAGGTAAATCTTATGCTGTTTTAGGTAATAACGGTGTTGGAAAATCTTCTCTTTCAAAAATAATAATGGGATTAGAAGGATACAAAAACAAACATGGAGGCTTATTGTACTTTAATAACATTGATATAACTGAAATGTCTGTTTCAGAAAGGGCAAAACTTGGAATAACTATGGCCTGGCAAGAACCAGTAAGATTTGAAGGAATAGGAGTTAAAGATTACTTAACTCTTGGTGGAAAGTATAAAAAAACAGAAAAAGAATTAACAGATATATTAAAAGAAGTTGGATTAAATCCATTTTATTTACACAGAAATGTTGATAAAACATTAAGTGGAGGAGAAAGAAAAAGAATTGAAATGGCATCTATTTTGATATTAAAACCAAAATTAGTAATACTTGATGAACCAGATTCTGGTATTGATATGATGTCAAATGCAATAATTGAAAACGTAATAAACAAAACAAAAGCAAATGGAGGAACAACAATTTCGATAACTCACAGAGAAGAAATAGCCTTAATTGCAGATAAAGCTTTATTATTGTGTGGAGGTAAAATTCATAAAGAAGGAGACCCTGAAGTTGTAAGTTTTGTTTATAAAAGTATGTGTGATACATGTTCTCATATAAATGCACCAATAGAAGACATAGAGGTGAACTTAAAATGATAGAAAAAAATCAATCAAAAGAATTTGAATATATATCAAAAGCATATGAAAAATCTGGTGGAGATGTAAGTAAACTACTATCAAAAGACATAGTTTCAATAATAATTAGTGGAAATAAAATTCTTGGAAGAAATACAGTTGAAGGAATTGATTTAAAATCAGAAATAAAAGATAACTTTGTAAAAGTAATTTTTACTGCAAAAGATGGAGTAAAATTAAAAAAACAAATTCATTTGTGTGTTGGATATCTTGAAAAATTTGGTGAACAACACCTTGAATATGAATTTAATATAGGAAATGATTGTTCATTAAACTTCTTATCTCATTGTACTTTCCCTGCAGCAAAAGATATTTTACATGAAATGACTGCAAATTTAAAAATAGGAGAAAACTCAAAAGTTAGTTTTGAAGACATACATTTTCATAATGAAGAAGGACTTGTAACCTTAGATACAAAGTATTATGCAAATGTTGGAAAAAATTCGGTATACGATAGTAGATTTAAATTAGTAAAAACAAGAATAGGAAATATGAAAGTCTTAATGGATGTAAATCTAGAAGAAAATGCTAAAACATATCTTGAAACAAAAGTAAAAGCCAAAAAAGATGATAGATTAGAAGTAAATGAAATAATTAGATTAACTGGAACAAAATCATCAGGAATAGCAAAATCTTATGTAATAGCTCAAGATGAAAGTTATGCAAAAATTGTAAATGAGGCATATGGTGATGGAGACTACTCTGTTGGGCATATTGAATGTACTGAAATAGTCGATGGAAACAAAGTAGATGTTCAAACAATACCACTTTTAAGGGTTAGAAACGAACTATCTGAATTGACTCATGAAGCATCTGTAGGAAGAATAAATCCAGGACAACTCGAGACATTAATGTCAAAAGGATTATCAGAAGATGAAGCAACAGAATTAATAATAAAAGGAGTTCTCGTATAACGGGAACTTTTTTCATTATATGTTTTATAGTATAATATAATTTGAATACTAAAAAATTAAGGAGTTGATACTATGGAACTAAAAGTAATTGATTTTAATTTACCAAAAGATGCCAATGTAATTCTTGGACAATCTCATTTTATAAAAACAGTAGAAGACTTATACGAAACAATAGTAACAACAAATTCAAACATAAAATTTGGTGTAGCCTTTAATGAAGCATCTGGGCCTTGTTTAGTTAGATATGATGGGAACGATGAAGAATTAATTCAAAGTGCAATAGAAAACATAAAAAATATTGGAGCAGGACATACATTTACAATAGTCATGAAAAATGGATTTCCAATTAATATACTAAATCAAATAAAAAATGTACAAGAAGTTACTCACATATATGCCGCAACAGCAAATCCATTACAGGTAATAATTGCAGAAACAAATCTTGGAAGGGGAATAATGGGTGTAATAGATGGATATTCACCCAAAGGAGTAGAAGATGAAAAAGCAAAAAAAGAAAAATATGATTTTTTAAGAAATATAACTGGATACAAGAGATGAAGCTATGAATATATTTGAAGCTGAAAACTATTTAAATAAAATTTTAAAAGTAGAAACTTTTAATGATTTTTGCCACAATGGAATACAAATTGAAGGAACTCATGAAGTAAAAAAAATAGCCATAGGTGTTTCTTTTAATGAAGAATTTTTAAATGAAGCAATAAAACAAAATTGTCAAATGATGCTTGTACATCATGGAATTTTTGGAAAAAATTTTTTTAAATTAACAGGATTTCAAAAAAAAAGAATTGAAAAGGTTATAAAAAATGATATGACTTTAATGGGTTATCATTTACCTTTAGATTCTCATGAAGAATATGGAAATAACATTTCTATTCTAAAAAAGTTAAATTTATTAAATCCAGTTCCTTTTAATTTTGGATTTATTGGAAATTATGAAGAAAAAATATCTTTTGAAGAGTTTAAAAATAATTTAAAAAAAGTTTTTGAAAATCAAGAATTAAAAATTTATAAAAATAATGATTTTGTAAAAAAAGTATGTATTATTTCTGGAGACTCTGCAAATACTATTGAATTATTAGAAAATAAAGTTGATACCTTTATATCTGGAGAAACAAAAGAATATTCAAAAGCTTATGCTCAAGAATTAAAAATAAATTTTATAAATGCAGGCCATTATTCAACAGAAACCTTTGGTGTTAAAAATCTTGCAAAATTATTAGAAGAAAAATTTAATGTAAAAACTGTATTCATAGATATTTACAATGAAATTTAAAGAAGGTGTATTATGGAACTAATATTATCTCTTTTTTTTATTTTAATTTTAACTATTTTCTTTTTTAAACTTATTTTTAAAATAATTATAGGATTTTTTTTATTATTTCTAAAGTTTCCACTGTTTTTTATTGCATTTTTTATAATATTGTTCTTTTTAACAAAGTCAAAATTTAAAAACTTTAAATACAGAACATATCAAAATACTAATTATCAAAAATACTACCAAAACAAAAATAATTTTCAAAATAATTCATCTCAAAAATATGATTATTATTGTAATATAATGGGAGTATCAAGAAATTTTACTAAAGAAGAATTAAAACAAAAATTTAGAGAAAAAACAAAATTGTATCATCCAGATAAAAATAGTGAAAACAAAGAATATTATGAAGAAAAATACAAAGAAATAATTGAAGCCTATGAAGAACTATCAAAAGCACGTTAATACGTGCTTTTGATTTATTTTATTGATATCATATTTATATAGTGCCTTTTTAAATTGTTTTTTTGATACTATAAAATAATAATGTTTTTCTTTAAAAATTTTTCAAAACATAATTGTTTAATTTTGTATATACAGAATTAAAAAATTATGTGATATAATCTTTTGAAAATGATGAAAGGAGTTTATACATGAAAAAAGCAGAATTATTAGCACCAGCAGGAAATTTTGAAAAACTTCAAACAGTATTGAATTTTGGTGCAGATGCAGCTTATATGGGAGGCAAATTGTTTAATTTAAGAGCGCTAGCTGGAAATTTTGATGAAGATGAACTTGAAAAAGCTGTTAAATATGCTCATTCTTTAAATAAAAAAGTCTATGTTACTTTAAATGTAATAGCTCATAATGCAGAACTTGAATTAATGCCAGAATATGTAAAATATTTAGAAAAAATTGGTGTTGATGGTGTAATTGTTGCAGATTTAGGTGTTTTTGAACTTGTTAAAGAACATTCAAATTTAACAATAAATGTTAGTACACAAGCAAGTAATACTAATTGGCGTAGTGTTAGAATGTGGAAAAAACTAGGTGCAAAAAGAGTTATTCTTGCAAGAGAAGTTTCATTAAAAGAACTTCATGAAATCAGAAATAAAGTTCCAGATGTTGAATTAGAAGTTTTTATACATGGTGCAATGTGTATGTCAATCTCTGGAAGATGTTTACTCAGTAATTATTTAACTGGAAGAGATGCAAATAGAGGAGCTTGTGCTCAACCATGTAGATGGAAATATCACTTAGTAGAAGAAACAAGACCTGGACAATATTTCCCAATTCAAGAAGATGAACATGGAACTTATATAATGAATTCTAAAGATTTATGTACAATAGAATTTTTAGATAAAATATTAGACGTTGGTTTAGATAGTTTAAAGATAGAAGGTAGAATGAAAGGTATCTATTATGCAGCAACAACAGTAAAAATGTATAGAGAAGCTATTGATAATTACTATGGTGGAAACTTTAAATACAATAAAAATTGGCTTGAAGAATTAGGTACTATAAGCCACAGAAATTATACAAGTGGATTTTATTTTAAAAAGCCTGGAAAAGAAGATCACAATTATGATACTTCTGGATATAAACACACACACATACTAGTTGGAAAAGTATTAAAAAAATTAGATAATGGTAATTATTTAATTGAAGCAAGAAATAAATTAGAAGTTGGAGATACAGTTGATTTAATAAAAAAACAAGGTGAAAATATAAAAATAAAAATTCCAGAAATGATCAACTACAAAACAGGCGAAATAATAAATAAAGCAAACCCAAATATGTTAATAGAAATGAAATTCGATGAAGAATTAAGTTGTTTTGATTTAATGAGAAAAAAACAATAATTATATATAAGGGGTGAATTATGACAAAAACAAAACGTATTATTTATTCCGGTTTAATGATTGCTTTAGTCTTTGTTGCAACATTCAGTATTAAAATACCTATTCCAGGTCTTGGATATGTGCACCCAGGAGATAGCATGATTTTTGTTGCAGCTATCTTATTTGGTTGGAAAGTTGGAGCTCTTGCTGGCGGTTTGGGATCAGCTATGTCAGACTTAGTTGGTGGATATGGTATATATGTTATTCCAACTTTAATAATTAAAGCAATAATGGGAGCAATAGTTGGATATTTTGCCCATGATTTAAAAAATAATAAAAAAACTGGAATTATAATAAATTCAATTAGTATGATAATATGGATCATCTTTGGTGGAACATTGAATACCGTTCTTTCAAATTTAAAAAATAATGCAACTGATTCACTAATGAAAACTTTAGAAGTTACAAATGTACAAGAATTACAAAATAAAATATCAAATGTTCAAACTCCATTATTTTGGGCTATTATTTTAATTCCAATTGTAGCAATTTTAATATCTTTTATATTTAGAAATAAAGATTCAAAGTTATTTAGTTTTAGTAATATTATAGGTATGACAATTGCAGGATTATGGATGGTATTTGGATATTATTTTGCTGAAGTAATAATTTATCATAGTTGGATAACTCCAATTTTTGGCATTCCTTGGAATATATTACAATTTATTACTGGAATAATTTTAGCATTTATAATTGTTTTGGGTATAAAAAATATAAATAAAAATAAAGAAAATTTATAAAGACGTTGATTGCAACGTCTTTTATTTTTTATGGTATAATTTATTTAATAGAAGACGAGGTGCATCATGTTTGAATTTGTAGATTTTTTAAATAATTATGTTTCTTACATTGCTCAATTATTCGCAATAGTAGTTATAACTGTTGCTATGTTCAAATCAATATACTTATTTTTTAAAGATTCAGTTTTAAAAAACGAATCTATGGCTTCCATGTCCGAAAGCAGAATGGAAATGGGACATGCATTTTCACTTGCATTATCATTTTTAATAGGAGCAAGTATTTTAAAAACAACCTTTGCTCCTACATGGGACGATATAGGAAAATTAGCAGCTATTATTGCTCTTAGAACTATATTAAACTATACTCTTACTAAAAATTTAAACAAAAACTATTAAAAAGGAAGTGTTCTTATGAATATGAGGGATAAAAGTTATTTTACTATTTCTATTTATATTGCAATAGCAATAATAATTTCTGCATTTTTGCTTTATATAGCCTTTAAAATTTTTATTTATGTTTTACCACTTGCATTAATAATATTTTTAGTATTTAAAGCACGTGACTACTTTCAAAATAAACGAAGGTAATTTTATGAAAGTATTGATAACAGGATTTGACCCATTTGGAAATGAATCAATTAATCCTGCATTTGAAGCAATAAAATTATTACCAAATAAAGTACTTAACTCAAATATAATTAAATTAGAACTACCTACTATTTTTAATAAATCTATTGAAATTTTAGAAAAAAAAATAATAGAAATAGATCCAGATATAATTATATGTGTTGGACAAGCTGGAGGTAGATTTAAAATTACAGTAGAGCGTGTTGCAATAAATATTGATGATGCAAGAATAAAGGATAATGCAGGTAATCAACCTATAGATGAACCAATTTTTAAAAACGGAGAAAATGCTTATTTTTCAAATTTACCTATAAAATCTATAGTTGAAAATATTAAAAAAAATAAAATACCAGCTTCAATTTCAAATTCTGCTGGATCATTTGTTTGTAATCATATCATGTACGGACTGTTATACTTAATAAATACAAAATTTAAAAATAAAAAAGGTGGATTTATTCACGTTCCTTACATACCAGAACAAGTTTTAAACAAATCAAATATGCCAAGTATGTCTTTAGAAAATATATCTAAATCATTATTAATTGCAATAAAAACATCAATAACTGTTAAAAAAGATATAAAAACAATTGAAGGTAGCATTATATAGCAAAAAAGAGCCTAAAGGCTCTTTTTTATATTTCAAAAACTTTTTTACCTTCAATAAATACTTTTTCGGCTTTTGCTCTTAAATCAAATGGATGATGCGACCATATTACAATATCTGCATCTTTACCTTCTTCAATAGTTCCAATTTTATCCTCAAGTTTTAAAATTTTTGCTCCATTTATTGTTAACATTTTTAGTATATCTTCTTCATTTGCTCCATATCTTAAAGCTGTTCCCGCATGTATATTTGCATGTTCTAAATGTATAACTGGATGATCACACATTATACCTGCTAAAATATTATTTTCATTAATTATCTTTACTGATTCATATGTCATATCTTTTAATTCAAGCTTTGTCCTAAATCCAAATAAAGGGCCAAGAATAACAGGTATTTTTTTCTTTGCTATATAATCTGCAATTTTATATGATTCAGTTGCATGTTCTATAACAAGATCAAAATCAAATTCTTCTGAAAGTCTTATTGCAGTTAATATATCATCTTTTCTATGAGCATGTATTCTTGCTGGAATTTCTCTTTTTAATACTTTTTCTCCTATTTCCATTTTTATATCTATATCTTTAAAAATTTTTCCTTCTTTAATAACTTCTTCTTTTTTATTAATATAATTTCGTACTTTAATGAAGTATTCTCTTATAACAGCCGCATTTCCTAATCTTGTAGAAGGCATTTTATTTTTAGAATTATATACTCTTTTTGGATTTTCACCAAGAGCCATTTTTAATCCTGCTGGTTCTTTAACAATCATTTCATCTATTATATTTGATCTAAACTTTATAATTGCTCCTTGACCACCTATTAAATTTCCACTTCCTGGAACAATCATAACCGTAGTAACTCCACCAGCTAAAGCTCTTTTAATAGAAGGATCATTAGTTACAAATGCATCTATTGCTCTAACTTGAGGTGTAACAGGATCTGTCATTTCATTTCCATCTTGATGTATTCCATCAACACCTTCTTCAAATAATCCTATGTGTGAATGAGGATCTACAAAACCTGGCAATAAAAATTTACCAGTAGCATCTATTGTTTCAACATCATATTTTAAATCTTTACCAACTTTTTCTATTTTACCGTTCTCAATATAAACATCTCCAACAAATGGTTCTGAACTAATAGAATAAATATTCACATTTTTTATTAACAAATTCATTTTTTCACCCCCAAAAAATTATTCATTTTAATTATACATTATTTTAGTACGCAATGCAAACTTTTTTAAAAAATACTTTATCAGTTTTTTTCTACAAATTTTTTTATTTTTAAAATCAATTCATTTAATTCTTTTTCTTCAAAAACATTGAAAGTATTTCCATCAATTTTTATATAATTTTTTTGTTTTTTAAAATATTTTTTATAACTATTATTAACTACTTCTAAATAGTCTTTTTCTATAATTTTTTCTATACTTCTACTTCTTTTTTTTATCCTTTGTATTGCTACTTCTGTATTTATATCTATATATATTAAAACATCTGGACTCCTTATCTCTTCATTTAAAATATCATATATTTTTAAGAACTTATCTTTTTCATTTTCATCTTTTATAGTTATTTCAGCAAATATTTTATTTTTCAACATATCATAATCTGAAATTATAAATTTATTTTGCAATTCATTTTTATACTGTTTAAATCGTGAAACTAAAAAAAACATTTCAGTTTGAAAACCAACATCTTTTTTTTGATATAATAAAGGAAGATAAGGATTATTTTCAAATTCTTCTAAAATCAATTCATCAGCGTTTAATTTTTCAAATAAAGCATTAGCAAGTGTTGTTTTTCCACAACCAATATTTCCTTCAATATGAATTCTAATTTTTTTTTGTTTAAAAAAATTAAGTATATTATTATCTATCATCATAATTACCCCCAATTTGTTTTTATTTTAGTATACCATAAAAATACTTTTAAATATATGAGGTGCATAATGAAAATATTACATACTGCAGATTGGCATCTTGGAAAGATGCTTGAAGGATACAGTAGAATAAATGAACAAAGAGAATTTATCAATGAATTTATAGAAATAGTTAAAAGAAAAAATCCAGATTTAATAATTATAGCAGGAGATATTTTTGATACTTATAATCCTCCATCAGAAGCTGAATACTTATTTAATTATGCAATAAAAAATATCTCAGAAGAAGGAAAAAGAGCTGTAATTATAATAGCAGGAAACCACGATAGTCCAGAGAGACTTGAAAGTATTAAACCTTTAGCAAATGAATTTGGTGTCTTGATATTTGGAACACCAAAAAGTAAAACTGAATACACTTATTATAAAGGATTTTCAGTTATTAATTCAGAAGAAAGCTATATTGAAATACTAAAAGATAATGAAAAAGCAGCAATAATTGCTTTACCTTATCCAAGTGAAAAAAGACTAAATGAAATCTTTGAAAAAAAAATAAATGATAAAGATTTTCAAAAAACGTACTCTGAAAGAATAGGAGAATTATTTAATAATTTATCCAAAAAATATTTTAAAAAAGATACAATAAATATACTTGTTTCTCATTTTTTTGTCAATGGTGGTTCTTCAACGGAATCAGAAAGAAACATTGAACTTGGTGGAATTTATACAATAAATCCAGAGCATCTTCCTAAAAATGCAGATTATATTGCACTTGGACATCTTCATAATCAACAAAAAGTTTCAAAACATAAAAATGCATTTTTTTCTGGTTCTCCAATTCAATACAGTAAAAGTGAATCAAATCATATAAAAGGAGTTCTTTTTGTTGAAATACAAAAAAATAAAAAAGTAAATATAGAAAAAATAATGCTAAAAAATTATAAACCTATTGAAATCTGGAAAACTAATTCAATTGATGAAGCAATTAATTTGTGTAAAAAAAATTCAGAAAAAAATGTATGGGCTTATCTTGAAATAAAAACAAAAAACCCTCTTACTGGTGAAGAAATAAAGGAACTTAAAAAATATAAAAAGGATCTATTAGAAATAAAACCAATATTTACAGATATACTTAAAGAAAAAACTGAACAAGAATTTGAAAAAACTTATACAGATTTAGAACTATTTAAAATGTATTATAAAAGTATAAACAATATTGAACCAAAAAATGAATTAGTTCAAACATTTTTAGAATTAATAAATAAGGTTGGTGAATAAAATGAAACCGCTATTACTTGAAATAGAAGGTTTAAATAGCTTCCAAGAAAAACAAGTAATAAACTTTGAAGAACTAACAAAGTATGGTTTTTTTGGAATATTTGGCAAAACAGGAAGTGGCAAATCAACCATCTTAGACGCAATAGTACTATCACTTTACGGTATTATACCAAGAAACACAAAAGAATTTATAAACTCTTCATCACAAAAAACAGCTGTAAATTATACTTTTGCAATAGGAGAAAATAAATATAGAATTGAAAGAGAGTTTAAAAGAAATAAAAATGGAATATTAAGTCACAAATGTTCTGTAAAAAATTTAAATAAACAAATAACTATTGCAGAAAATACATCTGAAGCAAAAAAAGTTATAAAAGACATAATAGGATTAAATGATAAAGATTTTTTGAGATGTGTTGTTCTTCCTCAAGGGAAATTTAACGAATTATTAACTCAAACCAAAGGTACAGAAAGAGCTGAAATGCTTCAAAGAATATTTATGCTTGAAAAATATGGAGATAAACTTTATAACGAATTAAAAAATAAAAAAAATGATTTATTAAGTAATATAAATGAATTAAACGGAGAATTAAATGCTTATGAAAATATTAACGAAGAAAAATTAAAATTTTTAGAAAATGAACTTTTAAAAATAAATAAAGAAAAAGAAAGTATTCAAAAAGAACTTACTTCTATAGCTTTTGAAAAATATCAAAAATTATGGAATAATCAAAATAAATTATTTGAAGAAGAAAAAAAATTAATTGAATTATTAAAGAATAAGGATAAAATAGAATTATATAAAAAACAAATAATTTTAGCCAAAAAAGCTATAAATATAAAACCAAACATATTAGAATATGAAAAATTAAACGAAATTTTTATGAAAAAAAATGAATATTTAAATGATTTAAAAAATAAAATTATTGAAAAAGAAAATGAATTTAATAAAATTAATAAAAATTATAAACTTGCTTTAAGAGAAAAAGAATCAAATTATGAATATTTAATTAAATATATTGAAAAACTAAAAGATGGATTAATATTTGAAGAAAATAATAAAACTAATAAAACTAAAAAAAACAAGTTAGAAAAAGAACTTAATAAAATTATTGAAAATAAACAAATATTATTAGATAAAAGCAAAAATATAAATAATGATATTAATTCTAATTCTAAACTTTTAAAAACTTTGATACAAAAGAAAGAAAACATAAAAGAAATAATAAAACCTGAAGTTAAAGAAATACTTTTAAAATTATTAGAAATAAATAAAGAAAAAAATAAAATAAAGATTGAATTAAATAATACACAAACAAAAAAAGAAGAACTTGAAAATGATCTCTATAAAAACAATAATTTAATAAAAGAACTTAATAAAGAAAATGAATCCATGAATGTTGAAATAAAAAAACTTGAAAATGAAAAAGCTTCATTATCTAATGAAATAAATTATGAAAAATTACAAGAATTCTATGAAAAATTAAAGAAATCTGAAAACCAATTAAATGATATAGAAGAAAAAAAATTAAAACTTAAAAACTTAAAAAGCGCATTAGAAAAACTTGAAAATGAAAAAAGCAATTATTATTTATTACAAAAAGATATTGTAAATTCCCTTGAAGAAAATGAAAAGATCTTAAATAAAATTAATGAAATAAATATAAAAAATTTATATGCAAAAATAGCAAAAACACTAAAAGAAAATGAACCTTGTCCTGTTTGTGGTTCAAAACATCATGATAACCCTGCAAAATTTGAAGAAATTATTGATATTGATATTAAAAATGAAGAGAATATAAAAAATATAATTAAAGAATTAAATTTTAAAAAAGAAGATATTGTAAAGAAAGAAGCAGTTTTAAATACAAAAATAAACTTAATAAAAAATGATATTAAGCCATTAAATGATTTATTAAATGAATTTAACCTTAAAAAATTAAATGAAAATTACAGAAAATCAAATGATTTATATGAAAATCAAAAAAAGATAAATCAAAAAAATAACTTAAAAATTGAAAATTTAAAAATAAAAATTAAAAGAAAAAATGAAGACTTTATAAACTTAAAAGAAAAAATTTCTTCTACTAATCAAAAATTAAGAAATTTAAAAGACTTAATATCCGAAAAAAATGAACATATAAAAGAATTAAATATTGAATTAAAAAAGAAAAGTAATGAATACAATTCAAGAAATAAACTTATAAAAATAGAAAACCCTCATAAAAAATTTGAAGAAATTAAAAATTCAGAAAAAATTTATAAAAAATTAGAAGATGAAATTAATAAATTAAATGAAATATTTACTCTAAAAAAAGAAGAAAATGAAAATATAACTAAAGAAATATATAATCTAGATATTAGAAAAACTGAATTAACTTCAAAAATTACATCTTTAAAAGAAGATATTGAAATTACAACAAATAAACTTAATTCAATAACTAAAAACCCTTCATTAAAAAATGAATTAAAAAATACAAAAAATAAATTGAAAGAATTTATTGAAAAAGAAAAAAATTTAAAAGAAGAATTAGAAAAAAGCTTTAATTTTTTAAATGATTTAAAAAATAAATATTCATCTGAAAAATCAACTTTAAATAACCTGTCTTCTCAAATAAAAAATAAAGATGAATTTTTAAAAAATTTATTAAAAGAAACTCCATTTAAAGATAAAGACGATATTAAAAAATATTATTTAGACACAGAAGAAATAAATAAACTTGAAATAATTGTAGAAAATTATAAAAAAGATTTGACTATAATAAATGGCACTTTAGAAAATTTAAAAAATGAATTAAATGGAAAATCTATTACAGAAAAAGAATATCAAGAAATAAAAACAAAAAAAGATACTTTAAATATCCATTTAGAAAAAATAAAAAAAGAAGAATTTTTATTAAAAAATAAAATTAATGAAAATATTGAAAAAATAAAAATCAAAAATTCTTTATTAAAAAAATTAAAAATATATATTCAAAAAAAAGATATTTATGAAGAATTAAGTAAATTATTTGAAGGAAAAAAATTTGTAAAATTTATTTCATCAATGCAAATGAATCATATTACAAGAGATGCTTCACAGCGTCTTAAAAAAATTACAAATGAAAGATATGCACTTGAAATCGATAATGAAAGCAATTTTATTATAAGAGATGATGGAAATGGTGGCACAAGAAGAGATCCAAAAAGCTTATCTGGTGGAGAAACATTTCTTGCTTCTTTATCTTTAGCTCTTGCATTATCCTCACAAATACAATTAAAAGGAAAAATACCTCTCGAGTTTTTTTTCTTAGATGAAGGATTTGGAACTCTTGACAATGAACTCTTAGATACTGTTATGAATTCTTTAGAAAAACTTCGTAATGAAAAATTATCAGTTGGAATAATATCTCATATTGATGAATTAAAAGATAGAGTTCCAACAAAATTATTAATAACTTCTGCAAACCCTGGAAATAATGGATCAAAAGTAAAAATAGAACACTCTTAATATAACATTCTTAATAAAAAAATATCTCCAATATAAAAAAGATTAATTATCTTTTAATGTGGAGATATTTTTATTTAAATTACTATACTATCCCTTTAATCCCGAACTAACGAGGCTCTTAACAAAAACATTTTGAATTGCAAAAAATATCAGTAATGTTGGAACTAATGCAATTATTGTACCAGCCATTATTACTCCCCAATTATTTGATCCTTGACCATCAATCAACATTTTTACACCAATTTGTACAGTTTTCATTTTATCTTCCATAGTTACTATAAGAGGCCACAAATATAAATTCCACGCATAAACAAAATTAATTAGAGCAGCTCCACCTATCATAGGTTTAGATAATGGTATCAATATTTTCCAAAAATATTCCATAGAAGTTGCTCCATCTATTTTAGCAGCATCTTCAAGTTCTTTTGGTATTGTCATAAAATGTTGTCTCATTAAAAATGCATTAGTTGCTGAAGCTGTAAATGGTATTATTAAAGCCCAAAAAGTATTTACCCAACCAAAATTTTTAACTATTAAAAACAATGGAAGTACCATAACTGTTTCAGCAGGTAAAAATAAAGTTATAAATAATAATCCAAACGATATTTTTTTACCTTTAAAATTAAAACTTGCAAAAGCATATCCCGCTAATGTTCCTGTTATTAATTTACCTAAAGTTATAAAAAAAGCTATTATTGTTGAATTTAATAACATTCTTTTAAAATCCACAAGTTGCATTGCTTCAATATAATTTTGAATATGCAAAGTAGAAGGAATTAATTTTGGTGGAAATGAAAAAACTTCTTCTGGTTTCATAAAGCTCATTGAAATTGCTAATATTACTGGTAACATTACAATTAAAGAAATTATAACTAATAATACTTCAGACGTAATAAAAGACATTTTTTTCTTTGTACTAAGTTTCATATAATCACCTCATTGATAGTGTACATTTTTTTCTACATTTTTAAAATAAATATAAGTTACTATTCCCATTATTAAAAACATTATTATACTTTGTGCTGCTGCTAATCCTGTTTTTTGATATGCAAAAGCATCTAAATAAAGTTTATAAATTAATGTTGTTGTAGATCCAACTGGACCACCTTTTGTCATAATATCTATAATTCCAAAAGATGAAAACATTGATGAAGTTAATGTCATTATAACAAGATAAAAAGTAATTGGTGATAAAAGAGGAAATTTTATTTTCCACATTCTCGTCCAAAGGTTTGCTCCATCTATTAAAGAACTTTCAATCAATGAGTCGGGTATAGATTGAAGTCCTGCTAAGTAAAAAATAAGACTAAATGGCAACATTTTCCAAATGCTTGCCATAACAATTGAAATAAATGCAAATGGTGTTTGTGTAAGCCATTCAACATGAAGTCCAAAAAGTTTCATAAAAACATAATTAATATGTCCAACAACAGGATTCAAAAGAAAAGACCATAAAACTCCTGCAATGGCTGGAGATATAGCATATGGAGAAAATATAAATAAACGAAAAAAACGTGTTCCAGGTATTTTTTGATTTAATAATTGTGCTAATAAAAAAGCGAAAAAAATTGTTGCAGTAACAGTTATAAGTGCATACAAAATATTTATACCAAAAGCTCTATAATAATTTGGATCCGTAAATAATTTAGTAAAATTTTTAATTCCAACATATATTTCTCTGTTTCCAAAAGGTGATTGACGGAAAAAACTCAATCTAAATGAATAAACAGTTGGAATATAAATAAAGATTGTTATTATAATAAATGTTGGTATTAACAGAATATACGGTGTAAATTTTCTTATCTTCATTTAATTTTCCTCCTAAAACTAAAAGTTGGACGAAATCGTCCAACTTTTATATTTTAATTATATAAATCATTATATTCTTTTATGGACTCAGTAACAGATTTTTCTGCTTCTTCAAGTGCTTTCTTATAATCTTCTTGATTGTTAATAACTTTTTCAAAAGCTGTTTCAATTTGGTCTCTTGCTTGAGGGAATACACCTATTACAGCTCCCATGGTACTATAATCTTGTTTTGACATAAGAAGTTGCATTATAGTTCCTAAATAAACTGGATTTTTTGAATAAAAATTACTGTCTAACAATTGTTCGATAGCATCTTTTCTAACTGGAAAATATCCTGTACCCAAATGCCATTTTATTTGTTGTGCTGGTTCAGCCATAAATTTTACAAATTCCCAAGTAGCATTATTTTCAGCATTAGAATGTCCTTTAATCATCCATAAACTTCCTCCACCA
The DNA here is from genome assembly GCF_014701195.1 of Tepiditoga spiralis. NCBI lineage: Bacteria > Thermotogati > Thermotogota > Thermotogae > Petrotogales > Petrotogaceae > Tepiditoga > Tepiditoga spiralis. Next base: position 1,533,499 of record NZ_AP018712.1, on the reverse strand, counting down.
ATAATAACTCCACCTTTTGCAGAACCTTTTGGTACAGGTAAAAATGCTGCGCCTACATCATAGCCATTTTCTTTTCCCATTTCATAAAAAGCTTTTGCATCTGATGTTGAGAATAAAACCATAGCTGCTTTTCCTGATAAAAATATTTGTCTTGCACCTGACCAATCTTCTCTTTTTGTATTTATTATCAGATTTTCTTTTGTCATTGTATCAAGTAATTGAAATATTTTTCTTCCAGCTTCACTATTAAATACTGCATTTTCAGCTTTTCCTGTTCTTCCATTATTATTATCTGTAAATAATGCATCTTGTGCAGCAAGTAATTGTTCAAAGAACCATGAATGTGTTGGCCAAGTTAATCCTGCTACTCCAATTTTTGCTAATTTTCTACTATAATCTATTAATTCTTCATAAGTTTTTGGTGGTTTATTTGGATCTAAACCAGCTTTTTTAAATAATGTTTTATTATAAAATAAAACTGCATTTGAAGAATTAAATGGCATTGAATATAATTTTCCATTTACTCTGTAATAATTTAAAACTTGATCTAAAAATAATGCACTATCAAAATTTGGATCTTTATCAATCATATCTTGCATTGGTAAGGCAACATCACCATCAATCATTGCTCTTGTTCCTATATCATAAACTTGTACTAAATTAGGAGATTTTCCTGATTTTATAGATGTAGTTAATTTATTTAATGTATCTCTATAACTACCGGTATATTGTGCTTTAATTACTATATCAGGGTGTAGCTTCATAAAGTCTTCAGCCATACTTTGAATCAAAGCTATCCTATCTCCACTCATAGCATGCCAAAATTCAACAGTAGTTTTTGAGAACATAAAAACACTAAAAACAACAACTAAAACAACTAGCCATTTTTTCATTTTCCTTCCCCCTTTATAAATTAACGGTACGTAAATATATTATAACATATTTTATTAGTTATTGCAAAGTTTTATTAAAAAAAATTAAGTTTAATTAATTTATGTTAATTTATATTAATATATATTATTTTTTATTAATTTATGTTAAATTCATATTTGATTATGATAAAATTATAATAAGGGGTGGTTAATTTGAAAAAAGTAGTAATAATAACTGGAGGTTCTTCTGGAATAGGAAAGTCAACTGTATTAAAATTATTAGAAAATAATTTTACTGTATATACTGGTGCAAGAAATATAGATAAAATGAAAGATATTGAAAAAAAAGGTGCAAAAATATCTTTTCTAGATGTTACACAAGAAGAAACAATGAAAAAGTTTGTTGAAAAAGTAATTTCAAAAGAAAAAAGAATAGATATCTTAATTAATAATGCTGGTTATGGATCTTATGGAGCTGTTGAAGATGTTCCCATAGAAGAAGCAAAAAGACAGTTCGAAGTTAATCTTTTTGGATTAGCAAGAATGACACAATTAGTTTTACCAATAATGCGACAACAAAGATCTGGTAAAATAATAAATATAAGCTCTGTCGGTGGAAAAATTTGGATGCCTATGGGAACATGGTATCATGCAAGTAAACATGCAGTTGAAGGATTTACCGACTGTTTAAGAAATGAAATAAAACAATTTGGAATTAATGCTATATTAATTGAACCCGGAGCAATTAATACTTCTTGGGGAAAAATTACCGTTGATAATCTTAGAAAAAGATCCGAAAATGGAGCTTACAAAAAAATAGCAAATATTATTGCAGACAGTTTTTATAATATATATGAAGTAAAAAAAAGTGGGCTTTCTTCAGACAAAGTTGCTGAAGTAATAATTAAATCTATAAAATCAAATAAACCTAAGGCCCGTTATGCCGTTCCCTTTCAAGCAAAAATGTTATTATTTTTAAGAAGATTATTAAATGATAATACCTTTGATTCATTGTTATTAAAATTTTTCAAAATACCAAAAAAATTCTAAATAAAATTTGAAATAATATATATAGTATAATTGTTTTCATAACCTCTTTTAACATAAAAGATATGTTTTAGATATAATTTTGTAAAAAAACAATGTTATAATTTACACAGAAATAATTTTAGGGGGCGAAAAAATGGTAAAAAGACCTATGGTAAGACAATTCTTAGAAGATGCATTCGCAGGTGAATCAAAAGCTCATATGAAATACCTAATTTTTGCTGAAAATGCAGAAAAAAGTGGAAATATAAACTTAGCTAAAATGTGGAGAGCAATAGCTCATGCAGAATTTACTCATGCAAGAAATCACTTTAAAGCTTTAGGTTATTTAGGAACAAATGGAGAAAACTTAAAAGCAAGTTTAGATGGTGAAAATTTTGAAATAGAAGAAATGTATCCAGCATATAATGTTGTTTCAGAACTTCAAAATGAAAAAGAAGCATTAAGAAGTATTCATTTTGCAATAGAAGCAGAAAAAATTCACTCTTCAATGTATAAAGATGCAATTGAAAAAATAGAAAAAAATGATGATTTAGACGAAAAAGAAATATATATATGTAATGTTTGTGGATATACTACCGAAGATTCTTTACCTGAAAAATGTCCTGTTTGTGGTGCTGGTAAAGATAATTTTGTAAAATTTTAATGGAGGTGTAAAAATGAAATTTGGAGAAGTTATTAAATCAGCTGATTTTAAAACAGAAAAACACGCTCCTGTTATTGAAGCTCCTGAAAAAATTAAATCAGAAGAACTTTTTGAAGTTGAAGTTTCAGTTGGAAAAGAAATTCCTCACCCTAATACTATAGAGCATCATATAAAATGGATAGATTTATATATTCAATATGATGAAGATCCAAATACACTACACATAGGAAGATATAATTTTGGACCATCTATAAATGAACCAATAATTAAAACAAAAATAAAATTAGCAAAAAGTGGAAAATTAATAGCAGTTTCTTATTGTAATAAACATGGCGTTTGGGAAAATTCAAAAGAAATCAAAGTGGAGGTGTAATTTATGAAAAAATATAGATGTACAGTATGTGGTTATATTTATGATCCTGAAATTGGAGATCCTGATAATGAAATAAAGGCTGGTACTTCGTTTAATGACTTACCAGATGATTGGGTATGCCCACTTTGTGGTGTTGGAAAAGATGATTTTGAAGTAGTTGAATAATATAAAGGGGGAAACCCCTTTTTTATTTATATTTTTTGTGTTAAAATTACACTGTAACTTATTAAATCAATGTAATAAAATTCACTTAGGAGGAAAAATTATGGATGGAACTAGAAGTATAAAACTTGAAAATGGTGTATATTGGAATGGTATTTTAAATCCATTATTGAGAGTCTTTGATGTAATAATGAAAACAGAATATGGAACTTCTTACAATTCTTATTTAGTAAAAGGTAAAGAAAAATATGCTGTGATTGATGGATCTCATGATAAATTTATTGACTTGTATATGGAAAAGTTATCAAACCTTATTAATGGAGATTTTTCTAAAATAGAATATATAATAGTAAATCATACAGAACCGGATCATTCTGGAGCAATTTTTAAGTTATTAGAATTAAATCCTAACATCACAATTGTTTCAACTGCTCCTGCAAAAAAATTTTTAGAAGAAATTGTAAATGGACCTTTTAATCATTTATTAGCTACTGAAGATTTAGAAATTGATTTAGGTGGGAAAACACTAAACTTTATAATGAGCCCATATTGGCATTGGCCAGACACAATGTTCACATATTTAAAAGAAGACAAAATGTTATTTACATGTGATGGATTTGGTGCTCATTTTGCAGATGAAAGAATGTTTATAGATAAATTAGATGAAAAAACTTATGCTAAATATTTAGAAGCTATGTTTTATTATTATGTCCATATAATGGGACCTTTTAAAGAAAACACAAGAAAAACACTTGAAAAAATAAAAAATTTAGATATAAAAACACTTGCTCCAAGCCATGGTCCTATACACAGAGGAGAATTTATAAATAAACACATAGATTTATATAAAGAATGGGCAAAAAAAGATGAACACGGAATACCAAGAGTTCTTATTTTATATGTTTCAGCTTATGGAAATACAGAAAAATTAGCAAAAGCTATGGCAGAAGGTATAAAAGAAGCTGGTGGAGAAGTTGAACTTTTTGATATGGTAGAAGTTCCAGAAAATGAGAAATTAGATGTTCTTGTTTCAAAACAAGAATGGGCCGATGGTATACTTTATGGTTCACCAACAATAAATAATGATGCACTAATGTATATATGGGAAGCAATAGGTTTATTAGCAGTTGTAAATGAAAGGAAAAATAAAGTTTACTCTGCTTTTGGTTCTTATGGTTGGAGTGGAGAAGCAGTTAAATTTTTAACTGAAAGATTAAAAATGATGAGATTAAAAACTTTTGAAGATATCCCTCCAATAAAAGTTAAGTTTTATCCAACAGAAGAAGACTTAAAAAATTCAAAAGAGTATGGAAAATCATTCTTAGAATTTATTAGAAAAAATAAAAAATAACTATAAAAAAAGATAAAATAGTACAATGTACTATTTTATCTTTATTATATAAATAAACGAGGAGGATTACATGAAAAAAGTTATAACTCTATTTTTAATTTTGTTGATGTCAATATTTATGTTTTCTGGAATATACTATACTCCACCAGCCAATATGAAACATATAAAAACAAAAAACTTTGATTTTATTTTTGAAGATGGTTTGGATTATTTAGTTCAAGAATTAAATGAAGAAGCTGAAAATTTATATTCTGAATACAGTAATTTTTATGAAACAAATGCTGGTAGCATAACAGTGTACCTTTTAGATGATGTGGATTTTGTAAACTCATTTGCTGATATTGTGCACAATGTTATTAGACTATATATAGTTCCTCCAAATTCAAATATAGGTCTTGGAAAAAATATCTCAAATTGGATTAAGTTTGTTTTTTCACATGAATTAAATCATATTTTTTATGGTAACGCTGTTTTTAATCCATTATTAAAAACAATCCCTTTTTCAAGTGTTAAAAAAACACTAAACTTTCTTATCTATGAGCCAAGTTATTTACATGAAGGTTTATCTGTTTTCATGGAAAGTAAACACTTTGGTGGAAGGTACGAAGATACACTGTTTAATACGTATGTTAGATCAGAAGTTATCTCAAACAAATTTCCTAGATATTATTTAAATACAAAAAGAGATAGTAACAATTTCACTATAGCTGGTTTTAACTATACATATGGTGCATTAATTACAAAAAAAATAAAAGAATATTATAGTGAAGATACACTAAAAAAGATAATAATATATATGAATAGTAATTATTTTACTACCATAAGCACTTCATTTAAAGCAGTTACAAAAGATAATTGGTATGATTTTTTATTAAAAATAAAAAATGAATATATTAAAGATAAAGAAGATAAACTATCTAAAGGATATACAATGCTATGGAATAAAACAAATAACTCTTATCATAAAACTTCAAATTTGAGAACAGATGGAAAATATTTTTATTACATAAAAAATTCTCCAAATGAAATTAATGGTCTCTATAAAGAAAATGAATTAATTAAAAACAATGTATCAAAATTTGATATTTCAAACGATGGAAAAATAATATATTTAGATACATCAAATGAATATGGAAAATATCTAAATAAATTATATTTAAAGTGTACTTGTCCTATAAAAGATACACTAATAGATACAAGAGTTATAGAATTTGGCTTTGTTGACAACTCAAAAATTGTATATTCAAAAACTGAAAAAGGATTGATAGGTCTTTTTGAATACGATTTAAAAAATAATAGTATTAAAAAAATAATAGAATATGGAAAGTATTCAATAAATTCAATTACAGGAAATAATGGTAAAATTTATTTTTCTATGTCAAGAAACAATCAAACAGATATTTATGTATATGATGGAAAACTAATTCAAATCACAAATGATAAATATAATGAAATAAATTTATTTTTATACAACGATGAATTATTTTATTCTGCTGATTATGATGGGATATACAATATAAGATCTTTGAACTTAAAAACTAATAAAATAAAAACTTATACAAAGTATTATACTGGTGGCTTTAATCCTGTAATTATAAACAATAAATTGTATCATTTATTTTATGATTATAATGGATATCACTTAACCTTTAAAAATTTAGAAGAAACAAAAGAAGAAAAAACTATTGAAATTTTAAATAAAGCTATAGAAACAAAACAAAAGTTTGATTTTACTAAAATAAAAGATAAAAAAGATTATATTGACATGCCAACAGATCTTTTTGGTTTTCCATATGTTTTAAATACACCAAATTCAACTGATTCATATTATTATGGTTTATTTCTTATGTTTAATAATAAATCAAGAAATATAACTGGAACATTTGATATAAATAGTCTTCAAACAACAACTTTGTCTTTTAACTTTGATTACTATATAAACCATAATATATCCATAAAACTTACAGACTTTCTCAATAAACCTACATTCTATTTCGATTATGGAATTTCAAACACTTTTGATATAAACTTAAAAAATAAAATGTATATACAACCTGTTTTAAATGTAGAATTTAAAAATATAGATTTAAATTCTGTTTATTTTAATACAGCTTTTATTAACAACCCATATACTATAAATGATTTTCAAATGTATGATTTTGGAATGAATTTAAGCTTGAACTCTAATTTATTAAATAATACTTTAGAATATAAAATGATTTTAAATAAACCATTTTTTATTTTTAACTCTAAAATTACCCCAAGGATTGTTTATGAAGGCTTGTATACAGCAAGTTTGTCTGTTGGAACAACATTTGAAATACCATTGATTGATTTAAATTTATATTTTAATGATGGAAAAACTGGAATAAATAACTTAAATCTTACAGTTGATAATTCATATGATTTTACTAATAAAAAATATTCTATTTCATTATTAATAACAATTGGAGAAAGAATGTTTTATCAAGATATTCCAATTTCTATTCCAATATATAAATATAATAAAAGCTTTTAAATATAAAAAATGGTGATTTTTATAATCACCATTTTTTATATTTAATTAAATTTCATCAAGATACTTTAACTCTCTACCAACAAAGACCATCATTACTTTTTATGTTACCTACTCAAAATGTAGATGTTTTCAACATTTTATTTTTTTGGACCATTTTTCAATTATAATTTAGCTTATTCTTCACTTGCAAAATACAGGCATTTGTTTTTTTTATTATTTTTATAAAAAACATTGTGAAAATATCTTCGAATAACTTTAAATTAATATTTTTTAACTATTTTACTTATTCACTTACACCATCAATATTGTGAATTTTTCTTCAAATGATTTTAAACTAATATTTTTTAACTATTTTACTTACAACCTTAATATTACAAAAATGTTTTTAATGTATACTTTATATATCTTTTTATTTTTATTTTGTAAAACTTCACAAGCATTATAACACTTTTAATGTTAAATATATATTTCTTTTTTTTTTTGCAAAAATGTTATTTTTAGTTAAATTTTTTAGAGTTTCGTTTGTAATAGTATAAATATAAATAAAAATGGTGATTTTTTATAATCACCATTTTTATATTTTTATACATTTTATTCAACTTCATCAAGATACTTTAACTCTCTACCAACAAAGACCATCACTACTTTTTTTAATGGTCCATTAAACTCTTTGTTTATGGTTTTTTCATATCTCTTTATTTGATTTACTGCTTCTTTTATCTTTTCTTGATATACTTTTTCTGTATAGTCTTTCTTTTTTATGTATTTTAACTCTATTATTGCATTGTATGGCACTTCTTCGTATCTTTTAAACATTGCTAAGTCTATGTATCCTCCTTCTACTGGATACTCACTTTTAACGTATGCCCAGGGGGTTAAGATTAAATAACTAAACAGTAGCATCTTTATGTGCTTTTCACTAAAGCTTTGAAAGTCTCTGTCTGATAGTTTTTTTAATACATCTTCTATTTCATTTGCCAACGAGTTTATATTTCCATCTACTAATAACTTTCTTATTGCTATCTTTATCTTTCCTGTATCTATATAGTTTTTTGCTCTTGTTTTTATCATTTCTAAGAAGTATTCTGAGTATATCTTTTTTATTGAATAGTTTGGTATCTTTAAGTTCATTACAAATCCTTTTGATTCTATTGTTAAAAAACCTAAATAAAAGAGTAAGGTTTTAACATCGTCTATTTCCATTTTTCTTTCAAGGTTAAATGCTCTTGTTAACTCTTCTATTTCTGTTTTATCTGTCATCAATATTTCATTTAAAAGGTTTCCTATTGCTTCTTTTTCATTATCTATATTATTTATTCCAACAACTTCACCAAGTTTAAATAAATTTTGTATTTTTTTATAGTCACTTGCTATGTTCATATCTATTACATCTTCTGGTTTTCTTTTTTCTCTATTGTATTCAGAAATGAAGTATAAGACCATATCGCTGTTGTAAACCTTTTGACTTGCACGTTTATTGAACATGTATCCATTGTAGCTAAACTTCATGTCTTGCAAAATATCATCATTTATTTGATACTCTTTGAGAATATCTTTGACTTCGCTTTCAGTGAATCCCATCATTTCATTTAATTCTAAGGTTGTTGACATGTTTTTTGAGATGTTGAATCCACTCGTTAAACTATCTAAGGTTATTGGCGCTACTCCTGTTATGAATAGTCTGTCTATAACAGATCGTGTTCCTTCTTTTATGACTTCATAAAACTTTCTAACAAATCCTGTTTTACTAACGATATTTTTAAATTCATCGAGTTTAAAACTCAAAAGTTCATTTGCAAAGTGATCGTATTCGTCTATTAATAAGTAGATTTTTATTTTTAAGTTTTGTTCTTTGTACTGATTTATAAAATTACTCAATAAATCAGCAGGTTCTTTTAAATCTGTATTTAATTTTATTTTTAAATTATAATGTTTAATAAAAAAATTTAAACTATTAAAAACCTTATTTTTAAATCCATACTTTAATACTTCTTTACTATCTGTATTTAAACCAGAAAAATTAAACTCTAAAATATGATAACTATTTTTTTTAGGTGTTGAATGTTTTTGTATATACAAGTCTTTAAAGATAGTATCAAACTCATTTGAATACTTAACATCATAGTATTTACTCATAGTGTCGAGCCACAAACTTTTTCCAAACTTTCTTGGCCTTAAAAATGATATATACTTTTCAGGCATATTTTCAAGTACTTCTATATACTTAGTTTTATCTACATAATAATAATTTTCTAATATTAAATCTTCAAAATTTTGAAGTCCATATGGCACTTTTTTCATTTTGATCACCTCGTTTCAATTATAGCACAATATATCATTTTAGGTAATAGTTTAATATCTAGCAAAAAATGTATTAGATATCATTCGAAAAATGTACCACTAAGGTTAAAAAATTAAGAAAACCATTGAAAAACAATCCTATCTTGAGTTTTTTTATTCTAAAGTACCCATTTATATTAAACATAAAATCTTTGTGTGCAAGTCTATCTGCCATCGAGTTAGTGCAGAATCTTAAAAAACTTCTTCCCAGCTATCAAAAAATAAATTGGTAAATAATAGTTTCGAACATTTTTTGTCAAAAGAAATATATCCTAATTTATCTATTATAATTAAGTCATATTTTTAAATTCTGATCTACTTCCTTTTATTCAATTCTATTGTCTTTTTTATTTTTTTCACTCTTTTGACTTAAAAAAATTTTCTAAATTTCTTTGGTCATTGACTTTTTTGATACCATATTTTTATAAATGGTTATAGATTTAAATTTTATTTTTTAATCAACTTCATCAAGATACTTTAACTCTCTGCCAACAAAGACCATCACTACTTTTTTTAATGGTCCATTGAACTCTTTGTTTATAGTTTTTTCATATCTCTTTATTTGATTTACTGCTTCTTTTATCTTTTCTTGATATACTTTTTCTGTATAATCTTTTTTCTTTATGTATTTTAACTCTATTATTGCATTGTATGGTACTTCTTCGTATCTTTTAAACATTGCTAAGTCTATGTATCCTCCTTCTACTGGATACTCACTTTTAACGTATGCCCATGGTGTTAAGATTAAATAACTAAACAGTAGCATCTTTATGTGCTTTTCACTAAAGCTTTGAAAGTCTCTGTCTGATAGTTTTTTTAATACATCTTCTATTTCACTTGCTAACGAGTTTATATTTCCATCTACTAACAACTTTCTTATTGCTATCTTTATCTTTCCTGTATCTATATAGTTTTTTGCTCTTGTTTTTATCATTTCTAAGAAGTATTCTGAGTATATCTTTTTTATTGAATAGTTTGGTATTTTTAAGTTCATTACAAACCCTTTTGATTCTATTGTTAAAAAGCCTAAATAAAAGAGTAAGGTTTTAACATCGTCTATTTCCATCTTTCTTTCAAGGTTAAATGCTCTTGTTAACTCTTCTATTTCTGTTTTGTCTGTCATTAATATTTCATTTAAAAGGTTTCCTATTGCTTCTTTTTCATTGTCTATATTATTTATTCCAACAACTTCACCAAGTTTGAATAAATTTTGTATTTTTTTATAATCACTTGCTATGTTCATATCTATTACATCTTTTGGTTTTCTCTTTTCTCTGTTGTATTCAGAAATGAAGTATAAGACCATATCGCTGTTGTAAATTTTTTTACTTGCACGTTCATTGAACATGTATCCATTGTAGCTGAACTTCATGTCTTGTAAAATATCATCATTTATTTGATACTCTTTGAGAATATCTTTGACTTCACTTTCAGTGAATCCCATCATTTCATTTAACTCTAATGTTGTTGACATGTTTTTTGAGATGTTGAATCCACTCGTTAAACTATCTAAGGTTATTGGTGCTACTCCTGTTATGAATAGTCTGTCTATAACAGATCGTGTTCCTTCTTTTATTACTTCATAAAACTTTCTAACAAATCCTGTTTTACTAACGATATTTTTAAATTCATCGAGTTTAAAACTCAAAAGTTCATTTGCAAAATGGTCGTATTCGTCTATTAATAAGTATATTTTTGTTTTTAAGTTTTGTTTATTATACTTGTTTATAAACTCTCTAAAAAGTTCTGAAGGTTCATTTTTACTTTTGTCTAATGTAATATTTAAGTTGTACTTATATATAAAAGTATCTAATTTTTCATAAATTTCATCTTTAAATCCATACTTCAACTCTTCTTTACTGTCTGTATTCAATCCAGAAAAATTAAACTCTAAAATATGATAACTACTCTTTTTAGGTGTTGGATGTTTTTGAATGTACAAATCTTTAAAGATAGTATCAAACTTATCTGAATATTTAACATCATAGTATTTACTTATAGTATCTAGCCACAAACTCTTACCAAACTTTCTTGGTCTTAAAAATGATATATATTTTTCAGGCATATTTTCTAATACTTCTATATATTTAGTTTTATCTACATAATAATAATTTTCCAATATTAAATCTTCAAAATTTTGAAGTCCATATGGCACTTTTTTCATTTTGATCACCTCGTTTCAATTATAACACAATACATCATTTTAGATCGTAGCATAAAAATTTAATAAATTTATTTTATAAAAAAATCTCTATTTATAATAAAAACTAAATTAAAATCACTTTATCTTTAATTCCTTTTTTTAATCTAAAAGTTACATAAATTCAAATTATAAAAACTATTTTTGAATGAAAATTTAAGTAGAATCTTAAACTCATAATAAAAGGGGGAGAAAATGAAAAGAGCATTGATAAGTACCTATTACAAAGATGGAATTATTGAATTTTCAAAATTTTTAGAATCAAAAGGTGTAGAAATACTATCAACTGGTGGAACATATAAATTATTAAAAGAAAATGAGATAAAGGTTTTAAAAGTCAGTGATATTACAAAATTTCCTGAAATAATGGATGGAAGAGTAAAAACGCTTCATCCAAAAATTCATGGAGGAATTCTTGCAAGACGTGGAAAAGATGAAAAAATAATGGCAGAATTAAATATTCCTCAAATAGATATGGTTATTGTTAATTTATATCCTTTTTTTGAAAAGGTGAATGAAGGTTTAAAATTAGAAGAATTAATTGAATTTATAGATATTGGGGGACCAACTATGATAAGGTCCGCTGCAAAAAATTTTAAAGATGTAGTAGTGATTACAGATAACAATGATTTTGAATTAATAGAAAAAGAATTAAATGATGGTGAAATATCTCAAGATACAAGATTAAAATTAGCTGCAAAAGCTTTTAACTTAACTGCTGCATATGATAGTGCAATTTCAGAATATTTAAATAATTTAACAGGAAACAACTTCCCTAAGTATCACACTATATCTTATGAAAAGAAAATAAATTTGAGATATGGAGAAAATCCACATCAATCAGCTGCCTTTTATACAAAAACTATAAAAAATGGAATATTTAATAATTTTGAACAATTAAATGGAAAACCTTTGTCTTATAATAATTTAAGAGATGCTGATATTGCTTGGAAAGTTGTTAGTTCTTTTGAAGAAATTGTTTGTTGTGGATTAAAACACAACACTCCTTGTGGAGTTGCAAAGGGAAATAATGTTTATGATGCATATGTAAAGGCATATGAATGTGATCCAATATCGATTTTCGGCGGAATTGCTGCATCAAACACAAAAATAGATGCTAAAACAGCAAAAAAAATGTCAGAAATCTTTTTAGAAATAATTATGGCACCAGAATATGATGAAGATGCATTAGAAATTTTAAAGAAAAAGAAAAACTTAAGAGTATTAAAGATGTTTTCAAAAGCTAATGAAAAATTTGAAGGAGTTACTGTAGATGGTGGAATTTTAGTTCAAGAAACTGATAAAGAGTTATTCAATGAATTAAAAACCGTTACTGAAACAAAAATAAATTCTGATATGATGGATGATTTAATCTTTGCATATAAAGTAGTAAAATTTACTAAATCAAATGCAATTGTAGTAGTAAAAGATGGACAAGCAATTGGAATTGGCGGTGGACAAGTAAATAGAATATGGGCAGCACAACAAGCTCTTGAAAGAGCAGGAGATGGAGTTATTTTGGCTTCTGATGCATTTTTCCCATTTGATGATGTTGTAAAAGAAGCTGCAAAATACAATATAAAAGCAATAATTCAACCTGGAGGATCTATTAGAGATAAAGATTCTATAAAAGCATGTAATGAAAATAAAATAGCAATGGTATTTACTGGAATGCGCCATTTTAAACATTAGAGGTGAATATATGAATATAATGATTTTAGGTAGTGGAGGAAGGGAACATGCATTAGCTTGGAATTTTTCACAATCTGAAAAAGTTAATAAAATTTTTTGTGTACCAGGAAATGCTGGGACTGCATTTGAAAACAAATGTGAAAATTTAACTCTTAAAGATACTGAATTAATAGATTTTGCTAAAAAAAATGTAGACATAACCTTTGTAGGACCAGAACAGCCTCTTGTAGATGGAATTGTTGATGAATTTAAAAAAAATAAATTAAAGATATTTGGCCCATCAAAAAATGGAGCTAAACTTGAAGCCAGTAAAGGATTTTCTAAAGAGTTTATGAAAAAGTATGGAGTACAAACTGCAAAGTATGAAATCTTTGAAAGTTATGAAAATGCATTAGAGTACTTAAAAAATTCAAAGTTTCCAATAGTTATAAAAGCAGATGGACTTGCTGCTGGAAAGGGTGTTTTTATTGCTGAAACTTTTAAATTAGGAAAAGATTTTTTATGTGAAATAATGAAAAAAAATAAATTTGGTGAAGCTGGAAAAAAAGTAGTAATAGAAGAGTTTTTACAAGGATTTGAAGCTTCTATTTTTGCCTTAACAGATGGAGAAAATATAAAAATTATAACTTCTGCAAAAGATCATAAAAAAATATTAGATGGTGAAAAAGGTTTAAATACTGGTGGAATGGGTGCAATATGTCCACATCCACAATTAACAACAGAAATTTTACAAAAGTTTGAAACCAAAATAATGATTCCAACATTAAATGGAATAAAACATGAAGATATGGAATACAATGGAGTGTTATTTTTTGGAATTATAGTTCAAAGTGAAGAACCTTATCTTCTTGAATACAATGTTAGATTTGGAGACCCTGAAACTCAAGCAATTATGCCACTTTTAGAAACTAACATGTTGGAAATATCTGAAAAAACTATAGAAAACAAAATTGATAAACTAAAAATAAAACTAAAAAATAATAGTAGTTGTTGTATTGTTGCTGTTTCAAATGGATATCCAGAAACATATGAAAAAGGCTATAAAATAAACCTAAAAAATAATATCGAATCAAAAATATTTTATGCTGGAACTTCTTTTAAAGATAATGAATTAATTACATCTGGGGGTAGAGTTTTATCAGTTGTTTCAACTGAAGAAACACTTGAAAAAGCAATAAAAAAAGCTTATAATGATATAAAAGAAATATCTTTTGAAGGAATATATTACAGAAAAGATATAGGAGGTATATCATGAAAAGCTACAGAAAAGAACTTTGGTTTAATACTAAAAACAGAAGAGAATTTATAAACATTACTCCTCAAATTGAAGAGTGTTTAAGAGAAAGTGGTATAAAAGAGGGATTATTATTGTGTAATGCAATGCACATAACTGCAAGCGTCTTCATAAATGATGATGAAAGTGGCTTACATCAAGATTTTGAAAATTGGCTTGAAAAATTAGCTCCAGAAAAACCTTACTCTCAATATAATCACAATGGATTTGAAGATAATGCAGATGCACATTTAAAAAGACAAATAATGGGAAGAGAAGTTGTTGTTGCAATAACAGATGGTAAGTTAGATTTTGGTCCTTGGGAACAAATATTTTACGGCGAATTTGATGGAAAAAGAAAAAAAAGAGTTTTAGTTAAAATAATAGGTGAGTAATATGAAAACTTGTAAATGGTATATAGTTTGTCCAATGAACAGATACAACAAACTTAGTTTAGTAAACGATGAAGTTATTAATCAATACTGTAAAGGAAACTGGAAAGAATGTATTAGATATCAAAAAGAAGAAGCAGGAATATATCATGAAGATTATATGATGCCAGATGGTACTATAAATTATGATTTAAAAAACAAATAAGAGAGCTTTAGCTCTCTTATTTGTTTAATCTTAATATTCGATTAATAAACTAAAAAAATAAAAGCAATGATATAAATTAAACGCGTTATATTACATTTGAGTAAAAAATAGGATTTTTTTATTGTGAAATAGTAAATTTTTTGATATAATTTCATTTGTATTAAAAAACATTATTTATTAAATTATTTATTAGAAAAAATATTATTGGTTAAAAATACTATATATATGGAGGAGAAAAATGAAAATAAGAAAACCAACAATTGATTCTGCAATGCCTCAACTCAACTCAACTCACCTCAACTCACTCTACCTGAACACACAGGAGAAACCCCATCAAAACATTTAATAGATGATGGTATAACTCCAATAAAGGTAAATTTTCCTACTTTCCCAAATAAACCTAAAAATACTATAGTTGCAAAAATAGAAACTGTAAGTTTAGCTAAAATAAGTGATAAGGATATTAAATCTGCATTAGTAAAGTTAGGAAAAGAAAACTACTGGGAACAATACGAAGAATTAAAAACTAAAAACGGTGCAAATCATGCTAAAGTATTAGAAATAGCAAAAGTAGTTTATGGAAATAGTCAATTGAGTGATGAAGAAAAAAGAATATTAGCAGATACATTAGATAATAGATTTTATAATAAAACAGATGAGTATAAAAAATTTTTAATTTTAAATAAGAACAGACATTTAATAGGGAGCTCATCGTTATCAGAAACAAATGGATATGAAAAGTATGGAAGTGCAAAGATAGAATTTCTGGTTACATATTATAAAAGACAAATATCAGTAGGAAGATACGAAGAAGAAAAAATAAATAAAGGATTAACTGTATTAGGAGCAAAAAAATTATTAAATTTTGTAAAAGCATACATAGATTCTAGTAAAGCATTTAATAATATAGGAGGAGATTTGAGTGGAGGAGCAATTTATTTTGAAAGTAAAAGTAAATTTAAGAGTTTAGAATATGATGAAGTTGATTATACCAAAAATCAACAAATTGAAAAGATGATCTATGGGAAAGAAATGAATAAATTAGATATAAAAATAACTTCAACAGGAAATAAAACTATATTAAAAAATAATACTTTTACTAATGAAATGGCAAATAATAATAAAAATATATACTTTAAAATATTTAATAATACAGAAGGAATGGAATCATTGACAAAAAATAAAGCAATAGAGATATTTGGAAATTATGAAAAAAGGCTAATGATAAAAAATCTTAAAACTCAATATACAACTAATATAAAACTTCAAATGAATTAAAAAATGAATTTAATAAAAATAATTCATTATTAAAAGATCCATCATTAATAAACAGTATATCGATAGAAACAGATCTTTATGCAGATGAAATAACAAAAAAATATGTAGATTTAGTATCAAAGTTAAAAGAAAGTAATTTCAATAAATTTGTAAGAGTTACAAACATAGCAAAAGCAATACATGGAAAAGGAATAGACAATAAAAAAGAAATCGAAACATTAACAAAAGGATACAATAATAATTACTATAATGATGAATTTAATAGAATAATAAAAAAAGATAGTAATTATATAGAATTAACAGAAGAATATAAGGAACATTCAAAAAAAATAAAAAGTTTGAATGTGGAAAACAAAGAAGAGATGCTCAAATATATGGCAATCTTTAACAAAGTAGAAAAAATAATAGATGAACCAACAAAAATAGGTGATACGCTATTCATATTAAAAAAAGGAAGTATAAAAGAAACAGATATGAAAAAACTTGAAAAGAAGTGGCTTGGAAAAGACAATTTAGATTTTGATATAGCTTTAAAAGATATAACGATTAATGGTACACAATACAGTAAAGTTTCAAAAACTAATCAATCATATAAGACTGGTGAATTACTTGAATTATTATCAAAATATGGAAA
Organism: Tepiditoga spiralis; assembly: GCF_014701195.1. Classification (NCBI taxonomy): domain Bacteria; kingdom Thermotogati; phylum Thermotogota; class Thermotogae; order Petrotogales; family Petrotogaceae; genus Tepiditoga; species Tepiditoga spiralis. Next base: position 1,516,516 of record NZ_AP018712.1, on the reverse strand, counting down.
AGGAACTAATGAATACAATAAAATTAAGAATGATCTAATTAAATATTATACTGGTTATAAAGAGTTTGATGCTGAATATAAGAATAATAAAAATAAGTATAATTCATATGGAGAATACGTATTAGAAAAATTAGAAGATGTAGTAAATTTTGCAAAAAGAAATGATATACCAGTATGGCAATTGGATAAAGTGGCTACAATAACAGGCGGTGAAGCTGCATATGGCAGTAAAAACAATAACAATAATGAAGATGTGAAAATGGTTGCTAAAACTCTAATAGAAAGATATTTTGATGAAAGAACTGAAAAAATGGGTATGGGATTCAAATATTTTGGGAGTCTGTAAAGATTAGTGTGTATTAGATATATCTGGTAGCATATAAATATTGGAAAACAACGACAAAAATCTTAAAAAAATGTAGTTATTTGAAAATGAAAAAAATGTTCCTGAATAGTATGAATTAAATAAGGCAAAATTGGTAAAACCAACCTTTTACAGTAAAAAACTGCAATGACTGAAAGGGCGACAACCCATCTGCGCGGTACAAAGTATAGATTTTTTAAGGATTACAAGCTACTTTCAGAGGTAGTCTTTAAGACGATCCTCGAAAAGGATGGCCAGTTCGGAAATAACAGCGTTCCAGTTGTGAAACCGTGCTGTCCATTTTTTTGTCACGTTTTTGGTAGTAAGGTATAAACTTTTAAGGACAGCATCGTCATTAGGGAATATTGATTTGGTCTTGGTAGCCTTCCTGAATTGCCTGTTAAGTGACTCTATGATGTTCGTGGTGTACATAATCTTCCTTACCCCGTCTGAGAACTGAAAGAAGGTGGATAATAGGTGCCAATTTTTCTCCCAGCTCCTCAATGAAGCGTAATACTTGTCTCCCCATTTGTTTATTACATTGGTTAGATTATCATAGCCTGTCTTTTCATCCAGTGCTGTATAGATTGTCTTTAAGTCCTTTGCGAACTCTTTCCTGTCCTTGTGAGGAACATATTTCAGGGTGTTTCTAATCTGGTGGATTATGCACCTTTGTATCATAGTTTGCGGGAAGGTTGCATTTATAGCCTGCTCGAATCCAGAAAGACCATCTATTGAAGCTACAAGTATGTCCTTAACTCCTCTGTTTTTGAGGTTGTTAAGTACTCCCATCCAAAACTTGGCACTTTCTACTTCACCAACATATATCCCGAGCACATCTTTAATTCCATCTATGTCAACACCTATTATTACATAAGCAGCCTTCTTTACTATCCTTCCGTCCTCTCTAACGTTGAAGTATATTGCATCCAAGAAAACGAAGGTGTATATTTCGTGTAATGGCCTTTCTTGCCAGTCTTTTATTACTGGCATAAGCTTATTTGTTATCTTGCTCACCAGTTCAGCTGATACTTCAAATCCGTACAAATCCATTATCTGATCAGATATATCCCTGGTGGTCATTCCTCTTGCGTACAAACTTATTATTTTTTCCTCTATCTCTGAAATATCATTCGAATACTTTGGAACTATTTTGGGTTCATATTCTCCCTTCCTGTCTCGAGGTACCTTTAATTCTATCATACCGCTACTACTCTTTAAATTCTTCTTCCTGTAGCCATTTCTTGAATTTTCTGTATTTTTCTTTTCTCTGTCATACTTTCCATAGCCCAGCTCGTCTTCGAGTTCCGCTTCCAGTACTTCCTGGATCAGATTTCCTGTCAGTGATTTTGTTAATTCCTTTATATCCTTTATTGTTCGGATTTCTCCTTTTCTTACCATTTCCTTTATTATTTCCTGTAGTACATTTCCCATTTTTCGTACCTCCTCTGGTTTTATTTTACCACCAGATCAGTATCTTTTTTTCCTTATACACTTAATATTTTACACTCTCTATTTTGGAAATGATAAAGAAGGTTTTATTAAATATTTAGAAGATCATCCAAAAGAATACGTAGGATATAAAAGTAATGATTATTCTTTAAAATCAGAACCACTATATCATAATAGATCTAACTTTAATAAGTATAAAAGCTTACTAAGAATTTCTGCAAACGTATACGAAAAGTGTTTAAAGGATATTAAAGAAGAAAAATATGATATGTATTTTGCAAGTGAAGAATAAGCCAAATTACAATTGAAAAATGGGCCAAAAAAATAAAACGCTGAATAAAACCACGTTTCAGGAAACATTAAGAGTGGTAGCATAAAAAATTTTGTGTAAACGGCTCTTCTTGGAAGGTAAAAATAAATAAAATTAGTTATTATTTTTAAAGTATTTCCATAAGAATTATCGACTATAAAGAAATATGCTTTAAGAGTAAATTTTAGAAGTTTTTAGTATAATTTTTTGTAATAAATAGCCTTTTGCAAATTTTTATTGCAAGGTATAGCATTATAATATTTAATATTCATTTTTGTGTGTTATAGGTATTTTTTGTTAAGTTACAAAGTATATTTATGTTAGGAATTATAGATATATTTTGTAATTCTTTCATTAAAAAAGATGGATAATTCGTTTAGGACATTGCTCCAATTTCTATAACGAGCTGTCCATCTTTTTGTTGCATTTATTGTTGCTAAATAAAGCATTTTCAATAATGCATCGTCATTTGGAAATGATGTTTTATTTTTTGTAGCTTTTCTATATTGCCTATTTAATGATTCTATTACATTTGTTGTGTACATTATTTTTCTTACATCATCGCCATAATCGAAATAAGGAGATATTGTTTCCCAATGTTTTTCCCAACTTTCTAATGCTAATTTGTATTTAGTCCATTTGTTTTCTTTCAAATCTTGTAAGTTTGAATAGGCAATATCTTTATTTGGTGCTTTATATACTTTTTTTAAATCATTAACAAGTTCTTTTCTATCTTTGTAACTAACATATTTTAATGTATTTCTTATTTGATGTATTATACATCTTTGTACTATAGTATCTGGGAAAGCAGTTTTTATTGCTTGTGGGAAACCTGTTAATCCATCTACAGAAGCTATTAATATATCTTTTATTCCTCTATTTTTTAAATCATTTAATACTCTTAACCAAAATTTTGATGATTCTATTTCACCTATATATATACCAAGTACATCTTTAAATCCATCTATATTTACACCAAGTACAACATATGCAGTCTTTTTTATTATTTCTCCATCATCTTTTACTTTAAACACTATTCCATCCATAAACATAAAAGTATATATTTCTTCTAAAGGTCTGCTTTGCCATTCTCTAATTTCAGGTAATATTTTATTAGTTATTTTACTTATCATTTCCGCTGATAATTCTACACCATATATGTCCTCTACGTTCTTAACTATATCTTTTGTACTTAATCCTAAACCGTACATACCTATTATTCTACCTTCAATATCTGAGATATCTTTTTTATACTTTGGTACTATGGCTCATATTCACCTTTTCTATCTCTAGGTATTTTTAATTCCATTTCTCCAACACTTGTTCTTACTCTTTTTGAACTGTACCCATTTCTAGAATTATCTGTTTTCTTGTTTTCTTTATCATATTTCCCATAACCTAATTCATCTTCTAATTCTGCTTCTAACATCCCTTGTATTAACGGTCCCACTAATTCTTTTATCTTTTCATATACATCTTTTATTGTGTTTACCTCTGGATCCCTTGCTATTAATCTTGCTAATTTTTCAATGTTGCTTTCTTCTTTTTCTTCTTTTTTTCTTCTTGCCATTTTAAAAACCTCCTTCCTGGTTTTATTTTACCATCCCAAGAAGAAGGTTTTTCATTTTTTTATTTACACAAATTTTTTTATGGTCTCCTACCAAATTTTACAGGCTACCTACTATAAAATAAAAGAGAGCTTAGCTCTCTTTTATTAATTTCTTTTCTATTTCTAAAACTAAACCTTCAGCTGTTGCAAGGTTCGTTGCAAGAGGTATATTATGAACATCACATACTCTTAAAAGCGCTGATACATCAGGTTCATGAGGTTGAGCTGTTAGTGGATCTCTTAAAAAGATTACAAAATCAATATCATCAGAAGTTATTAAAGCACCTATTTGTAAATCTCCACCATATGGTCCCGACTTAAACTTTGTTATTTTTAATCCAACCTTTTCTTCTATTAAAGTTCCTGTTGAATTAGTTGCATACAAATTACATTTAGAAAAAACTTTTTTCCACTCTCTTGTAAACATTACTAAATCTAATTTTTTCTTATCATGAGCTATTAATGCTACATTTATCATTTTTTAACCTCCTATTATTTCTCTTATTTCATTTGGTTCTATTGGTTTAATAATATAATCATCACAACCTATTTTCTTTGCTTCTTTTATTGTTTTTATATCATCTAAAGCCGAGATCATTATTATTTTTGTTTTAAAATCTGTTTCATAAGATCTAATTTTTTTTAATAGTGTAAGTCCATTCATTTCAGGCATCATTACATCTAAAAATATTAGATCAAATTTATTTTTGTTATAATTTTTAATAAAAATATCATATCCTTCTTTACCTGATTTAGCAAAGTAAACATTTTTTTCTATAATTTCTTTCATGATTTCTCTTGATACAAAATCATCTTCTACAACTAAAATTCTCATACATTCATCTCCTGATGATTATTATGATATAATAAGTATGTTAATTCTTTTTTTAGAAACATAAAGTCTTTTTTTAGAATTAATTAGTTCGCATTAGCAATTATATCATAATTGAAAATTTAATTCAAGAAAGGAGATGAAAAATGTACGAAATTACTTTTGGATCAGAATTAAAAATAAAAATTTTAAGAATTCTTTCCAAAAAAGGTAAAGTCAGATTTTCTGAAATAAAAAATTCTTTAAAAAGCGGTGCAGGAAGTACAAAAGCTTCTCTTGATTCTTTAATTAAAAACAATGTAGTTACAGCTATTGAAGAAGGGCCAAGAAAAAAATACTTTATTATTTCTGATTATTATAAAAATATTTTAAAAGAGCTTTTTGATTTTGAAGAAAAAATAGAAAACCAAAAATTAAAAAAAGATATGTTAAAAAACTTTTTTAATATTGAGGAGTAAAACATGAAAAAAATAATTGATTCTTTATCTATTGCCATAGCAATATTTAATGAAAATGGAAATCTTTTATATACAAATAAAAAATTTAAAACTTTAAAATTTATTGATAAAAATAAATTTGAAGTATTTATAAAAAATAAAATACAAAGTAATGTTATAAATAAAGAATTTAATTTTAACAATTACACTTTAAAAATAACCTCTTATGAAAATAATTATATAGTAGAATTTTTAAAGTTTACTAAAACATTTAAAACTCCACAAATAAGATTTGAAGTTCTAGAAACAATAAGAATATCTGCTATGGAAAAATTAGAACCTTTAAAATTTTTAGAAAAACTAATAAAAATATTTATTAATAGTAATTTATTTAATTTTTTAGAAGTTATTTTAGATGAAAAAAATAAAGTTAAAGTTGGAAAATCAACAAATAATGTTAAAATAAAAAATATAAATACTGAAGAATTTTCTATAAAATTAAAATATAATTCAGATATTCCTTCTATTCATGGAGAAGAAATAATAGTTAATTCATTTTTAAATATGTTTACTCTTTACAATATTTTTTTCAATGAATGCAAAAGGATGAAAGTTTATGATGAAAAATTATTAGATTCTGAAAAATTTTCACTAGCTGGTCAAATGATGATGGGAATGCTTCATGAAATAAACAATCCATTAACAATTGGTATAATGAATACAGAAATGATTCTAAAAAACGAAAAATATTATAGCATTGATAGAATTAAAAAAATATCAAATCAATTTTATAGAATTAAAGATATAATAGATATTTTTAGAGGTGCTTTTAAAAAGGAAAATATTCTTTCAGTTTTTAAATTAAATGATGCAATTTTAAAAGCAAATAACTTTTTATTTAATAATAATCAAAAAAAATTTATATTGGATATTGAAAAATCAAAAAATGTAAATATAAAAGGTGATGCTAACAAAATAATTATTTCTTTGATAAATTTATTTTCTAATGCTTTGGATGCTATAAAAAATAATAAAGATGGAGTAATTCAAATTTCAACTTTTAAATACAGAAAAAATGTAGTTTTAAAAATCTCTGATAATGGTATAGGTATGTCTAAAGATGTATTAAATAATATATTTAACCCATTTTTTACAACAAAACAAAAATATGGTCTTGGACACGGACTTTTTTTTGTTAGTTCTGTATGTATAACTCATAACATAAAAATTTCTGTAATTTCAAAAGAAAATTATGGAACTACCTTTACTTTAATATTTCCTATCGAGGAGTGATAATATGAAGTTTAATTTATTAATAATTGATGATGAAGAAGATATTAGAACTGTTTTGAAAGAATACATAAATGAAGAATTTGAAAATATTAATGTTGAACTATCAAAGAATGCTGATGAAGCATTTTATTTATTTGAAAACACTAATTTCCATATAGTTTTTTTAGATATTGTAATGCCTGGAATGGATTCTTTTGAATTTTTAAAAAAAATAAAATCTCAAAATAGTTTCACTCAAATAATAATAATAACAGGAAATTCAGATTTAAATAAAATTATTAATGCTTTTGAAAATGGAGCAGACGATTATTTAACTAAACCTTTTGATATAAATACAATAAATGAAATTATAATAAATACACAAAAAAAATTAAAACGATGGTCAGATCTTTTTAAAGATGCTTTGTAATTTAAACTAAAATTTCATTTAAAAATTCAAAAAATTTTTTTGTATTTTCTATAATAAACAAATTGGAGTCTGTTTTTAAATCAGTTGCTCCAAAATTTTTTATGCTATTAAAATTATTATTAAACTTTTTTGAAAATTTTTCTTCTTTATAAATACCATCAGGAATAATAATTGAAAAAAGAACTTTACCATTTTCAAGCAAAGAATCAATATGCCAATGTTTTTTATAATCTCCTTCTTTAAAAGATATATGTCTTCCAACCCTTTGATGAAGGTTTTTCATAGCTGATCCAACATAAAGATACTTCCCTTTTTTTATTTTTATTTCTTTTCTTTTTATTTTTACTTCTATATCTCTTTCTATTTCTACTAACAATAAATAAGTCCCACTATTCATATTTTAACTCCAATCTTTGAAATTATATAAGAAAAAATTATATAAAATATAATTGTTATTATAGAAGAAAATATCATTGATAAATAAAATGGAAAATATTTCAAGAAAAAAGGTAACATAATAAAAAATATTAATGATGGAATTACAAACCAAAAAATATTTAAAGATAAGTTAGTTACTTTAACTATATCTTTTGTATCATTGTAAAGCCAAAATATTGAAATTATAGAAATAAGTGGAAGAGAAGCTATCAATCCACCTATCCACGAAAATTTTTTACTGAATTCAGAAACAAATACTATTATTAATGCTGATATTAATAACTTAAATAAATATTTCATTAATACCTCCTATTCTTTATTTTAAAATAACCTCATTTTTCATAGAATAATTATCTCCACGGAGTAAAAATGAAAGTGCAAAAAATGGCATATTATTTTTTGTATATATAATTCTTGATAAATGTATTACTGGCATTATATCAACTTTCATCATTTTTGCCACTTTAGAATCTAACATTTTAGGTTTTATTTCCTGTACCATTTTTATAAATTCAATATTTTTTTCTCTTGACAAAAACTCATACATAGAGTCAAGAAGTTCATTTTTCTTTATTTCCCCTACTATTTTTTTTAATAAATATGTTGTTTCAAATGCTATCGGTAATTTACTAGCATATCTTATTCTTTCAATTAAATAAATATCTTCATTTTGATTACATTTGAGCATTTCAGAAATCTCAGGTGTTGCATTAATCTCTTTAAATTTTATTAATTTTGTTGATGGAACATATCCTCGAGCTATCAATTCAGAACTAAACGATATTATCTTTTCTATAGAATCTACTTTTCTTCTTCTACATAAAAAAGTTCCTTTTCCAGGTCTCCTTATTAAATATCCATCATCAACTAAAACTTTTATAGCCTTTCTTATCGTGTCTCTACTAACTTGGTATTGTTTCATTAATTCAAAGTCTCCTGGAATTTTTTCGCCTATTTTTATATTTCCATCAAGTATAAAATTTTTTAAATTTTCTGATATTTCAATATATAAAGGTAATTGCATGCAAAAACTCCTTTTAAACTATTAAAAACTTTTATTTTTACTGTTAAATAATTATACCATAATATTTTTTTGTATATTAAATCTATTAAAGTAATTAATTTTTTTATCTAATAATCTTTATATCTAAATATTTGAATACAAATATTTAAAATTGCATTTTTATTTTATTAAATTTTTTTATACAATATAAATGTACGTACATTTCATACATTTTAGGGGATGACTTTTATGTTGAAGAAAATACAAAAAAAATTAACCAAAAAAATTTCAAAAGATATCATATGTTCAGAAGAAAATGGAGCAATAAAACTTGAAGGTGAAGTAAATACTTGGAATAAAGTTTATTTAAGTGGTAAAATTGCTGCCAACTCTTCTTATAGAGGAGTAATAAATAAATTAAAAGTAAAAAATTTAAATCTTCCATCAATTTCAAAACCACTATTAAAAGATACAAAACTTCAAAACAAAAAGGTTGATGTTTTAATAATTGGTGGTGGAATAATTGGTTGTTCTATTGCAAGAGAACTTTCAAAGTGGAAAATAAAAACGCTTCTTGTGGATAAAGAATATGATTTAGCCGTTCACACATCTTCAAGAAATGATGGAATGATTCATCCTGGAATAGCTCCAAGACCTGGAAGTAAAAAAGCAATTTATAATTCTCGTGGAAATAAAATGTATACAAAACTTGCAAAAGAATTGGATATTGAATTCAACCGAACTGGTTCTTTGATTCTATATGACAAGTGGTATTTAAAATTTGCTCTTCCTCTATTAAAAATAAGAGCACACGAAAATAAAGTAAGGATGAAATTTTTAAATAAAAAAGAGTTAAAAAAACGCGAAAAATATATATCAGCTGAAATAGAAGGAGGTGTTATCTTTCCAGATGCAGGAATTGTATCTCCATACAAAACAACAATAGCATTTGGTGAAAGTGCAGCAATAAATGATGTTGAATTTTCTTTAGATACGATAGTCACAAACATAATTACAGAAAATAATGAAATAAAGTATGTTGAAACTAACAGAGGAAAACTTTATCCCAAAATAGTAATAAATGCTGCTGGAGTTTTTTCAGATGAAATTGCTGAAATGGCTGGAGACAGATTTTTTACAATACATCCAAGAAAAGGTGAAATTGCACTTCTTGATAAAAAGAAAGGACATATGCTTTACTCCATATTGAGCAAACCTTCTTTAAACTTTAAAAGCACAACAAAAGGTGGAGGACTTGTAAAAACAGTAGAAGGCAATATACTTGCTGGTCCAACTGCAATTGAACAACCATTTAAAGAAGATTATACTACCACTCCAGAAGGTTTAAATGCAATAATAAACAAACATTTAAAAAATATAAAAGGGATAAGAAAAACAGATATTATAACTTATTTTTCGGGCATAAGAGCTTCGACTTATAAAGAAGATTTCATAATAGAAAAGTCACAAAAAATAAACAATTTGGTTCATGCTGCGGGAATACAGTCACCTGGCTTTGCATCCGCTCCAGCAATAGCAGAAGATATTTCAAAAATAACAATAGATATATTAAAAGAAAAAACAAGAGTCGTAAAAAAAGAGAATTGGATTCCTAAAAGAAAGAAAATATTAACCTTAAAAGATATGACCTTTGAAGAAAGAAACAAATTAATTCATAAAAATCCTAATTATGGTGAAATCATTTGTAGATGTGAAGAAATAAGTAAAGGAGAAATCATAGATGCAATACATTCACCAATTCCAGCAACAACTGTTGATGGAATAAAAAAAAGGGTACGAGCAGGGATGGGAAGATGTCAAGGAGGTTTTTGTGCTCCACTTGTAATTAAAATTTTAAATGAAGAACTATCAAAAGATATACTTGAAATAACAAAAAAAGGTAAAGATTCTTATATGGTTGTAGAAGAAACAAAGCGAGATGATAAAAATGTATGATGTTGTTGTAATAGGAGGAGGGCCAGCTGGCCTTGCTGCCGCAGTATCAGCAGAAAAAAATGGTGCAAAAACTTTAATAATAGAAAGAGAAAATAAAATTGGAGGAATATTAAAGCAATGTATTCATGATGGCTTTGGACTTTTAAAATTTCATGAAAAATTATCAGGGCCAGAATATGCTTATAGATACATAGAAATGGCTAAAAATATAGAAACTTTAACTTCAACCTTTGTAACTTCAGTAAAAAAGATAAATGATACATTTCATTTTAATTTAGTAACCAAAGATGGTCTTTTAAAAGTGACTTCAAAATCCTTAATTTTATCAACGGGATGTAGAGAAAGGACTGCAAAACAAATTTTTATTCATGGTACAAGACCTGCAGGAGTTTATACAGCAGGAACTGCACAGTACTTTGTAAATATAATGGGATATCTTCCTGGTAAAAAAACTGTAATCTTAGGAAGCGGAGATATTGGCTTGATAATGGCAAGAAGATTAACTTTGGAAGGTGCTGAAGTTCTTGGCGTTTATGAAGCTAAATCAACTCCATCTGGATTACAAAGAAACATAGCTCAATGTTTGGATGACTTTAATATTCCACTTCATCTTTCAAAAACTGTAACCAAAGTACTTGGAACTGAAAGAGTAGAAGGAGTAATTGTTTCTTCATTAGATGAAACTATGAAAATCCTACCAAATACTGAAGAATTCATTGAATGTGATAGTTTGATATTATCTGTGGGATTGATACCTGAAAATGAAGTTGCCGAATCATTGAATATAACTCTTGATCCATCAACCAAAGGTCCATATGTAGATGATTTTTTGATGTCAGTAGACTCAAAAGGTGTTTTTTCTTGTGGTAATGCACTTCATGTAAATGATTTAGTTGATTATGTTTCAGAAAGTGGTGAAATTGCTGGAAAAAATGCAGCAAATTATTCAAAAAATTTTGAAAAAAATTCAATTAAAGAAAAAGTATCTATAAAAAAAGGCAATAATATATTATACGTTGTTCCACAATATGTAAGTAAAGAATCAAAAGAATTTATACTATACTTTAGAGTAAATAAAGTCATGAAAAACAAAACAGTAATCATAAAAGACACGGAAAATATTATTTTTAAGAAGAAATATCTATTTTTGAAACCACCAGAAATGGAAAAAATAGTATTGAAAATAAATAATCCTTCTCAATTAAAATTGGAAGTGATATGATGAACTTAACTTGTATAGTGTGCCCAAATGGCTGCATGTTAGAAGTATCTAAAAAAAATTCTGAAATAATTGTGAGTGGAAATTTATGCAAAAGAGGTTATGATTTTGCTGTTAATGAACTCAACAATCCTGTAAGAACAATATGCACAACGGTAAGAACTACTTATAAAAATATGTCACGTTTACCTGTAAGAACAAGTGGTGAAGTTCCAAAACCCTTGATTTTTGATATAATGTCAGTAATAAACAAAGTTGTTATAAATGAACCTGTTTCAATTGGAGATATTATAATAGAAAATGTTTTGAATACGGGAGTAGATATTATAGCAACATCAAAATTGGGGGAATAATAATGATTTTAACTATTGATTGTGGAACTCAAAGCATAAGAGCTGCATTAATAAACGAAAACGGAAATATTGTAGCAATCGAAAAAAAAGAGTTTACACCTTATTACTCTGAAAATCCTGGATGGGCAGAACAAAGTGCAGATGTTTATTGGAAAAATTTGTGCAATGCAACTAAAGATTTAAAAGAAAAAAATATTAATCTCTTTGAAAAAGTAAAAGGTGTTGTTGTTACAACATTGAGAGATACAGCAGTTTGTTTAGATAAAGAAGGAAACCCTTTAAGACCCATTATTTTATGGCTCGATCAAAGAAAATCACAAAGTATTTATAAACCTTCAAAAAAACATAAATTAATGTTCAGTGTAGTTGGTATGACTCGAACAATAAACATAATAAGACATAATTCTAAAGCAAATTGGATAAAAGAAAATGAACCTGAAATTTGGAAAAAAACATATAAGTATGCACAAGTTTCTGGATTTTTTCATCATAAATTAACTGGAAACTTTATTGAATCTATTGCAAGTCAAATAGGTCATCTTCCTTTTGATTATAAAAATAAAAAATGGACAAAATCAAATTCAAGTTGGAAATGGGAAGTTTTTGGAGTTGAAAAAGAAAAACTAATGAAATTAATAAATCCAACAGAAATAATTGGATATATAACAAAAAAAGCCGAAATTGAAACTGGAATAAAAAAAGGAATACCAGTAATTGCTGGAGGTTCTGATAAAGGATGTGAAACACTTGCAAATGGCTGCACAAATCCTAAAAGAGTTAGTTTAAGTTTTGGAACAACTGCAACAGCACAAATATCAACAAAAAATTATTTTGAGCCTTTAAGATTTATGCCATCTTATCCAGCTGTTATCCCAAATTACTATAATCCAGAAATAGAAATTTTTAGAGGATATTGGATGATAAGTTGGTTTAAAAAAGAATTTGCAGAAAAAGAGTTAAAATTAGCAAAAGAACTCAACATCTCACCAGAAAAACTTTTAAATGAACATTTAAATAAAGTACCTCCTGGATCTCATGGATTGATACTTCAACCATACTGGGGACCACACGTAAAAACTCCTGATGCCAAAGGAGCAGTTATAGGTTTTGGAGATATACACACACGTTCACATTTATATAAAGCAATAATAGAAGGAATCAACTATGCACTAATGGATGGAGTTGAAAAATTAGAAAAAAAATCAAAAGTAAAAATAAAAGAAGTAATTGTTGGTGGTGGTGGATCTCAAAGTGATGCCATATGTCAAATTACAGCAGATATGTTTGGAAAACCTGTAAAAAAAATACACACGCATGAAGCATCATCACTTGGTGCTGCAATAATTGGTTTTGTTAGTACTGGAACGTATAAAAATTTTGAAGAAGCAATAAATCACATGATAAAATACAAAAAAACTTTTATTCCAAATAAAAAAAATCATGAAATATATAAAAATTTATTTGAAAAAGTATATAAAAAAATATATCCCAGCATTAAAAATCTCTATTCAGAAATACAAACAATAACCGGATATCCGGAACTTTAGGAGGAATTTTATGAGCTACAAAGGTTTTGAACCAAATTGGTATGAAAAAAAGCCACCAGAAAAATCATATCGTTCACTTTTTAGATGGGGAAAATGGAATGAATATAAACATCCAAATGAAAATTTATATAAATTAATGAAAAAAACATTCAAAGTTACTGATGAAGACTTTAAAAAATATAAAAATATAGGACTCGAAGAAGTTCCAGACAATCATCCAATAAATTTAAACTCTGAACAAATAAAAACTATTGAAAGCATCGTTGGAAAAGAAAACATAAAAAAAGATACTTACACAAGAGCTGGAGTATCTTATGGAAAAACAATGTTAGATGCTTTGAGAATGAGAGAAAAAATAATAGAAAATATTCCAGATATAGTTGTGTATCCAAGAAACAAAGAAGATATAAAAGAACTGGTTAATTACTGTAATAAAGAATTAATACCTGTATATGTTTTTGGTGGAGGTTCATCAGTTTGTAGAGGACTTGAAGCTGTTAAAGGCGGAATAACTCTTGATATGAGAAAACATATGAATAAAGTCATCAAATTTAATGAAAAAAATCAAACAATAACCGTTCAACCTGGAATGCAAGGACCTGAACTTGAAAAAATATTGAATGATGCAGTTAATTTATTCAATGCCAAAATACCATATACTTGTGGACACTTTCCACAATCTTTTGAATATTCTTCAGTTGGCGGTTGGGTTGTTACAAGAGGAGCTGGACAAAACTCAACTTACTTTGGAAAAATAGAAGATATAGTGTTATCTCAAGAATATGTAACTCCTGCTGGTATAATAAAAACAGGAGAATTTCCAGCTCAGTCAACTGGTCCAGATGTAGATCAAATAATGATGGGAAGTGAAGGAACATTTGGTGTTTTAACTGAAGTCACATTAAAAGTATTCAAATATATGCCTGAAAATCATCAAAAGTTCAGTTTTATTTTTAAAAATTGGGAAGATGCAAAAGAAGCAGCTCGTGAAATAATGCAAGGACAGTTTGGATTTCCATCAGTATTCAGACTATCCGATCCAGAAGAATCAGATGTTGCTCTGAAACTATATGGCGTAGAAGGAACTTTTTTAGATAAAATGATTTCAGCTCGAGGTTATAAACAAGGCGAAAGATGTTTGATGCTTGGATTTACAGAAGGAGAAAAAAATTTCTCAAAATTAGTAAAGAAAAATATAAAAAAGATATGTAAAAAACATGGTGCAATGTACACAACTGGTTATATAACAAAAAGCTGGGAAAAAGGAAGATTTAAAGACCCTTATTTAAGAGAAGATTTAGGAGATTTTGGCATCATGATAGATACTCTTGAATGTACTGTAAATTGGGAAAATTTAGAAGAAGTACATACAGGAGTTAGAGAATATTGCCATAGTCGTCCAGACACTATTTGTATGACACACATGTCTCATTTTTATCCTCAAGGTGTAAACTTGTACTTCATATTTATAGCAAAAATGGATACAATAGAAGAATATGTTGACTACCAACATGGTATACTCGACAACATTCAAAAGTATGGAGCTACAATGAGCCATCATCATGGAATTGGAAAAATGATTGCTCCATGGCTCGAAGGACAAATTGGAAAAAATCAAATGGAAATTTTTAAAACCTTAAAAAAACATTTTGATTCAAACAATATAATGAATCCAGGTGGAACACTTGGTCTTGATTTAAAAGAAGAAGAAAAAAAGTTTATTAAACAATAAACAAAACAGCGAGATTAAATCTCGTTGTTTTGTTTTAAAATGTTAATACTATTATAATTATTATTTTATTTCTTACAAAATTGTAAGTTTATATATTAAAATTTACTGTATAATATAGTTATGAACATATATTATACTTTAATTTGGAGGAGAAAAAATGAAAAAGCTTATCTTATTAATTGTTATCTTATTCTCAATTTTTAGTTTTGGTGAAATAACTAAAGAATACTTAAATAATTTTGAATATTCACAATTAATAAAATCAAATGATGATTTATTAAAAATAATAGGCTATTATAAACTATACTTTAAATTTGGATTTACAGGAAATAAAATTAAAGCTGAAAAGTTATTTTATTCTTTTCAAAAAAATTATAATAATGAAAAAGATATAGCAATAATTGATTTAATTAAATCATTAGACACATTCAGTCAAATTGAAATGTTAAAACCAATTAAAACTTTAACAAATTTAGATAATAAGTACAACAATGATTTAATAAAAATTCTCAGACTTGAATATATTTATAAAGACTGGAAGAGAAGCGGTGATCCAAAAATAGCCAAAGAAATAATGAACACTTTGAATTATTTAAAAGAAAAATATGGAGAAACAGTTTTTTATTCTTATTATTATTCCTTATTCAACATTGAATCCAGATTATATGGTATAAGATCACTTGCTTATAAAGAATTAAAAAATGGTATATTAAACTTTAAAAAATCAATGATTTTGAAAGAACTTTTTTTAACTGGTGCAAGAAAAGAAAGTGAAATTTCCTTTATTCCTTCGGAAGTACAAAAAAATGATGAATCTCTTTATTTAAATATAGCAAAGGAATATATAGACTCTAATCGAAATAATGCCTATGTATTGTTATCAATAGAAGAATTTTATTTAAAAAATAATTTATATCAGCAAGCAAAAAAATTATTAAAAAATCTAAAACAATCTAATAAAGTAAATAAAGTACTACCAAGATTTTACGAATTATTGGGCGATTATTCTTTAAATATAGATGATAAAGTATCTTTTTACGAAAAATCTTTAAAACTTTTAAATAAAAATTATGATCTTTGGGGTAAATTTGGTTTAGCAGTATACAAGCAAGATCCTGTAAAAAACAAAACACTAGCAAGAATAGCTTTAAACAATGCCACAGATGCTCCAAACCAACCTCAAGAAGTTTATGACCTATTAAAAAAATTAAGAAATGATATGAAATTACATTTATTTTTAACTGTAATTTTACCTATAATACTTGTATTTATAGTTGGAATTACTATGTTGTTACTATATGAAAAGCGAAATAAAAAGAAACAAAGAGAGATGATGTTGAAAGGTGATTAACTCATTCTTAAAGGTTAAGTTTTTATTTCTTAACTTTTAAACTAATTTATTTTGTTAGAATGTTTTTGAAAAGTAAAAAATATTAAGCCTCTTCCTGTATATGTTCGATAATATGGTTCGAATGTTTCTACCGGGTTACCTTAAATTACCCGACTACAGGAAGAGGGGTGAATAAATTTATACTCGCCTCTCTTCCTGATAAGAGAGGCGAGTATAAATTTAGGAGGATATTTTATGCAAAAAGTACTTATTGTTGCTGGAAGTGAATCAGATAGAGGGTTTGTAAATCAAGCACTTGAATTATTTGATGGCTGGAATATTGAATATGAATTCAAAATTTTTAGTGCACATCGGAACCTTAAAGAATTACAAAGTTTTTTAGAAACTCTTTCAAAAGATTTTAAGGTAATAATAGGTGTTGCTGGACTTTCTGCTGCTCTTCCCGGAGTTATAGCCTCCATTTCTTCCCTTCCTGTAATAGGTGTTCCTCATGATGTCGGCCCATTAAATGGTGTTGATGCTATCCTTTCCATGGCAATGATGCCAAAAGGTGTTCCTGTAGCTACAATGGGTATAGGAAATCATGGTATGAAAAATGCTGCTTATCTTGCAAAAAGAATATTAGATTTAGGGAGGAATTGAAATGAATGTAAATGAATTAAAATTTATCTATGAAGGGAAAGCAAAAAAATTATTTGAGTATGAAAACAATGTATTGATCTATTACAAAGATGATGTAACTGCTTTTAATGGAGAAAAAAAAGACAATTTAATAGGTAAAGGAAAAATAAATAAAAAAATATCTGTTTTTATGTTTGAATTAATGGAAAAAAATAATGTAAAAACTCACTTCATAAAAGATATTGATGAAACAACTTTTTTAGCTAAAAAAGTTGAAATCATGCCACTTGAAGTAATAGTAAGAAATTATACAGCAGGAAGTTTTTGTAAAAGATATGGTATAGAAAAAGGAAAAAAATTAAAAATGCCTTTAGTTGAATTTTCATTAAAAAATGATGATTTAGGAGATCCAATGATTTCAGATGATGCAATTATTGCTTTAGATATATGTTCAAAAAAAGATTTAGAACATATAAAAAATGAAGCTTTAAAAATAAATAATATTTTAAATAATTACTTTAAACAATTTGATATATTACTCGTAGACTTCAAAGTTGAATTTGGAAAAAACAATAATGAAATACTACTTGCTGATGAAATTTCTCCAGACACTTGTAGATTCTGGGATAAAAATACAATGGAATCATTAGATAAAGACGTTTATAGAGAAGGGAAAGGAGATCTTGTAGATACTTATACAGCTCTTATTAGGAGGATAAATTTATGAAATCATTTAAATTTGAAGTTTTAATAAGTCTTAAAAAAGGTATTTTAGATCCACAAGGAAGTGCAACTGAAAAAGTTTTAAAAAGATTAAATTATCCTGTTAACAGTGTTAGATTTGGTAAAAATATAGAATTAACTGTAAATGAAGAAACAGAAGAAAAAGCTCTAAAAATTGTAAATGAAATTGCTGATAAATTATTATCAAATCCAGTTTTAGAGAAGTATGAAATAAAATTACTTTCCACGGAGGTATTAGCATGATAAAAGCTGGTATAATTGTTTTTCCAGGATCTAATTGTGATAGAGATGCAGAATTCGCATTAAACTCCTGTGGATTTGAAACTGAATATATATGGCATGATTATGATAATATTTTAAAATATGATTTTATTTTCATACCTGGTGGCTTTTCTTATGGAGACTATTTAAGGGCTGGAGCTCTTGCAAAGTTTTCACCAGTAATGAAACATGTTGAAAAGTTTGCAATTGAAAAAAAAGGATTAATCATGGGAGTTTGTAATGGATTTCAAATTTTAACAGAAACTGGCATGCTACCAGGAGCTCTCAGTAAAAACACATCTTTAAAGTTCATTTGTAAAGATGTAGATGTAAATGTAGAAAGTTTTGAAACTCCATTTACAAAATATATCGAAAAAAAGAAATTACGTTTACCAATAGCTCATTCAGAAGGAAATTTTAAAATAGAAAAAAAGGATATAGAGTTAATTAAAGATAAAGTGGCTTTCAAGTATGTTGAAAATCCAAATGGTTCCTATGAAGATATTGCAGGAATATTTAATAAAAATTTAAATATTCTCGGAATGATGCCACATCCAGAAAGAAACTCTGTAAAAACTCTTGGAAATGGAGATGGAGCTTACATATTTTTATCCATTAGGAGGTATTTAGAAGATGCAAAAAACAATTAATCCAGAAGTTCTTTCTACACAACTTGGCTTAAATTCATATGAATATAAATTAATAAAAGAAAGACTTGGAAGAGAACCAAATGAACTCGAAGTTTATTTGTTTTCTGCACAATGGTCTGAACATTGTGGATATAAACATTCAAAAACTTTAATAAAAACTTTACCAATAACTATTGAAGATGAAAATGCTGGATATGTTAAAATAGATGATACTGCAATAGTGTTTAAAGTTGAAAGCCATAATCATCCAAGTGCAGTAGAACCTTATCAAGGTGCTGCTACTGGAATTGGTGGAATAGTAAGAGACGTATTAGCAATGGGAGCAAGACCAATTGCATTACTCGATTCATTAAGATTTGGACCATTAACTGATCCAAAATCAAAACATTTATTTGAAGGTGTAGTTTCAGGAATAAGTGGTTATGGAAACTCAATTGGAGTTCCAACAGTAGCTGGAGAAACATCTTTTGATGAAACATATTCTACAAACCCTTTAATAAACGTAATGTGTGTTGGAACAGCAAAGGAAGATGAATTAACCTCTTCAAAATCTGCTCAACATAATAAATTATTTGCATACGTTGGTTCTAAAACAGGTAGAGATGGAATACATGGTGCTTCATTTGCCTCAAAAGAACTTTCTGGAGAAGATGAAAGATCTTCTGTTCAAGTTGGAGATCCATTTTCTGAAAAAAATTTAATAGAAGCAACGCTTGAAATAGCAGCTTTACAAGGAGTACTTGCTTGTCAAGATATGGGAGCAGCTGGTTTTTTAAGTTCTTCATCTGAAATGGCAGATAAAGGTAACTTAGGTTGTATTTTAAACCTTGAAAATGTACCTGTTAGAGAAGAAAATATGCAGCCTTGGGAAATAATGTTATCTGAATCTCAAGAAAGAATGTTGTTCTTAATAGAACCTGGATGGGAAGCAGAAGTAGAAAGAATTGCTAAAAAATACTTTTTAGATTTTGCTATTGTTGGAAAAACAACTTATGAAAAAAAGATGAAATTATATATGAATGAAAAAGAACTTTGTAATGTTCCAATAAAACTATTGGTAAATGCACCACAATTGTATGTAAAAAGTGAAGTTCCTGGATATTTTTATGTTCATAGAGCCAGAAAATATCCTGAAATAACAACAAATTCAAGAAGAATATTATTAGATTTATTAAAACATCCAAATATAACAAATAAAAAATGGGTTTTTGAACAATATGATTACAAAGTTGGAACAAATACGGTAATTACCCCTGGTAAAGCTGATGCTTCTGTTTTATGGATAAAAGGGAATCATAAGGGAATTGCTGTTACAATAGATGGAAATGGACTTTATACATTTTTAGATCCATATGAAGGAAGTAGAAATATAGTATATGAAGCAGCAAGAAATCTAATTGCTGTTGGTGCAAAACCATTAGGAATTACAGATAATATGAACTTTGGAAATCCTGAAAATTCAACTGTGCGTTGGCAATTTGAACAATCTATAAAAGGAATTGGATCTGCATGTAGAGAATTAGAAACTCCTGTAACTGGAGGTAATGTTAGTTTTTATAATGAATCAGAAACAGAAGCAATATATCCAACACCTGTAATAGGAATGGTTGGAGAAGTATCTGATTTAAAGAAAACAATGACTATGGACTTTAAATTTCCTTCAGATAAAGTATATTTAGTTGGTAAAACAATTATGAATAAAGAATTCATTGGCGGAAGTTTATATTTAAAAATGAATGGGTTCATTGGAGGTACTATAGATAGAGTAAGAACTTTATTTGAACTTGGACTTCATAAAGTTATTTTGAATTTAATAGATAAAAACTTAGTTAATATGGTTCACGATGTTTCAGATGGTGGATTAGCAGTGGCAATTGCTGAATCTTGTATTACTGGTAACTTAGGTTTTAATGGTAAAATTGGAGAATCAATAGAAGAATATTTTGGTGAAAATCAATCAAGATTCATCGTTTCTGTTCCAGCAGAAAAAACAAATCTTTTTGAAGAATTAGTTACTGAAATGAAAATGGAATTTACTGAATTGGGTACAGTAATGCCTTTTGAATACGGATACAATGCTGGTTTTGGCAGTATACATTTGAATGAATTAAAAGATAGTTACTACAATACCCTTCAAAAAATAATGGAGGATTAAGTTATGTTAATGGAAGAATGTGGAGTTTTTGGTGTTTTTTTAAAAAATGAAGCTAATGTATCTCCTTATATTGTTGAAGGATTAATTGCTCTTCAACATAGAGGGCAAGAAGCAGCTGGAATAGCCTGTTCAAATTTTAAAAAAATAGAATTATATAAAAAATCTGGAACTGTTTCACAAGTTTTCAATGATAAAGTATTGAACGAAATAACTGGAACACTTGGAATAGGTCATGTTAGATACTCAACAAAAGGTGGTTCTTCTGCTGACAATGCTCAGCCTTTTCTAATAAAATATAAAAATGAGTACTTTTCAATAGCTCATAATGGTCAAATTGAAAATGCTGAAAAAGTGAAAAGAGAGTTGGAAAAAAATGGAACAATATTTATGACAGGTTCAGATACTGAATTAATTTTGCATATTTTGGTTGGTAAGTTAAAAACTCCACCACACAAATGGACTCTTGAAGAAATATCCTCAATAATATTTGAAAATATTAAACCATCATATTCATTATTAATTTTATTTGAAGATAGAATAATAGCTATACGTGATAAAAAAGGCTATAGACCTCTTTCTATTTATGAAGATGAATATGGTCATTATATTTCATCAGAAGATTGTGGTTTCAAGTTTTTAAACCCCAATTATAAAAAAATTCGTGAAATAAAACCAGGAGAAGCAGTTGAAATTTCAAAATATGAAGTAAAAAGCATACAACATGAAACAAATGAATATAAACATTGCTTTTTTGAACATGTTTATTTTGCAAGACCCGATTCAAATGTATTTGGAAGAAATGTTCATTTAATGCGTGAAAGACTCGGTCAACAATGTGCAATTGAAAATCCAGTTGATGCAGATATAGTTGTTCCAGTTATGGAGAGCGGTTTTTCTGGAGCATTGGGTTATTCAAAGATATCTGGAATACCAATAGAATTAGGATTAATGAAAAACAGATATATTGGAAGAACCTTTATAAACCCTGGACAAACCAATAGAGAAATAGGAGTAAGAAGAAAATTATCTCCAATAATTCAAGTTATAAAAAATAAAAGAATTGTATTAATAGATGATTCAATAGTAAGAGGAACTACCATGAAAAGAATTGTAGATATGTTAAAAGAAGCTGGTGCTAATGAAGTACATGTTAGAATTGCAAGTCCTGCTGTAAAAGATACATGTAGTTGGGGAGTAGATATACCCAATAAAAAAGATTTGATAGCACAAAAAAATATAGAAGATATAAAAAGTGAAATTCATGCCGATTCTCTTGGATATGTTTCATTGAATGGTGTAAAAGAAATTCTTGGATCAGAATATAAAAATTATTGTTTCTTTTGCTTTGGAGGTAAATAATGGATTATAAAAAAAGTGGAGTTAATATAGATAATGCTGATAAAATGTTAGAAAATATAAGCGAAGAACTTGGAGAAAACAAAGGCTTATATGGAGGAACATTCCCTATATATAAATACTTAAAAGATTATAATGAACCAGTTTTAGTATCTTCTACAGATGGTGTTGGTACAAAAATGATGTTATTAGAAGAAGAAAAACAATGGAATACAGCAGCTATAGATTTAATAGCCATGAATTTAAATGATTTAGTATGTATGGGAGCAAAACCATTATTTTTTATGGACTATTATGCAACAGGCAAATTAAACCCAATTGACGCATCAAACTTTGTTAAAGAACTTTCAAAAGAACTAAAAAAATTAGACTGTCAATTAATAGGTGGTGAAACAGCAGAATTACCTGGAATATTTTCAAAAGGAAAGGTTGACGTTGATGGATTTGTTGTTGGAATAGTAGAAAAAAACGAAATACTATCAAAAGAAAAAGTTAAAGAAAATGATATTTTAATTGCAATAAAATCAAATGGAGTACATTCAAATGGATTTTCACTTGTAAGAAAACTATTAGAAGAAAAAAAATTAAAATATTCTAAAAAAATAATAGCTCCAACTAAATTAATAGTAAAACAAACTTTAAAAATTAAAAATTATATACATGCTGCAGCACACATAACTGGTGGAGGAATAGAAGGAAATTTAATTAGAATAATACCTGAAGGATTAACTGCCAAAATAAATATGAATTGGAACTTACCAGAAATATTTGATGAAATAAGAGAAGCTGGAGTAAATATAGATGATATGTTAAAAACATTCAATATGGGAATTACTATTATTTATGCCGTTTCAAAAGAAAATGAAAAAATAGTTTTAGATGAATTAAAAAATATGGGCGAGGATCCCATAATATTAGGTAAAGTTGAAAAAGGAAGTATTGGAGTAGAAATAATAAGATGAAAAAAATAATTGTATTAGCCTCAGGAAATGGATCTAATTTTGAAGCCTTAAAAAACGAAAATATAAATATTACTCATTTAATATGCAATAAAAAAAATGCTTATGTAATTGAAAGAGCAAAAAAATTAAAAGTACCTTATACAATAATATCTGAAAAAAATAAAATAATATACAACAAAAAATTATTTGAAAAATTAAAAAACTTAAAATTTGATTTGATAGTATTAGCAGGATACATGAAAATATTACCTCCAGAAATAGTAAATTATTATAAGAATAAAATAGTAAATATACACCCATCATTATTACCAGCTTTTCCAGGGACACATTCTATTGAAAAAGCTTACAATTATGGAGTAAAATATACAGGGGTAACTATACATTATGTTGATGAAGGTATGGATACAGGAAAGATTATAGAACAAGAAATAATAAAAATAGATTATACAAAAAACATTGATGCCCTTGAAACTCAAATACACATAATAGAACACAAAATATACCCAAAAATAATTAAAAAACTATTGAATATTTGAATTGACAATAACGATTTTTTTTGTTAGAATAAGTTAAAAGTTAATATAAAATTTTTTAGGTGTCGTAAGACTTAAAAGAAAATTTGGTGTAAATCCAAAACGGTCCGGCCACTGTAAATAGCGACGAAAATCATTAAAAACCACTGGAATTTTTCTGGGAAGGTATGATTAGTAGGAAGAACTATAAGTCAGGAGAACTGCCTAAAAAATAAGTTTTTACTTTCTCCGGGAATAGAAAGTGAACAAATTTTTTAAATTAATTAAAAAATCCTGTTTTCGGAGTATCTGAATTCAGGAGTTTTTTTTACCTCTGTGTGATGTTGTGTGTTAAACGGGAGCAATGCTCCCGTTTATTTATTTTTTAATTATGGATTTATTGATGTATAATAGTAATAAGATTAAGGAGGTAATAATGATAAAACTTACTGAAAAAAATAAATTAAAAATATCCAAATGGTCTGGTGGAAAAACAACAGAATTAAAAATCTATCCAGAAAATTCAATTTATGAGAAAAGAAATTTTTTATGGAGAGTTAGTACAGCTACAGTTGAAACAGAAAAATCTAATTTTACAAAGTTATTAAAAATAAAAAGAATATTGATGATTTTAGAAGGAAAAATAAAATTAATTCATGAAAATCATTATGAAAAAATTTTATCTCAATATGAAAAAGATTCTTTTATGGGAGATTGGGAAACAAAAAGTTTTGGAAAAGTAACTGATTTTAATTTAATGCTTTCTAAAAATTTTGATGGAGATATAAAAAAAATTATTTTTAAAAACAAAAGTATTTCTAAAAAATTAGAAAAAAAAAATACATATATTTTTTATTCAAAAAATGGAAGGTTTGATTTTTATATAGAAAACAAAAAATATACACTAAATTCAGAAAATACTTTAGAAATAACTGACTTTGATGGAAAAATAATAATAGAAAAATATGAACAATCAACTTTAATATATGCAAAGGTTTTTAAAGTATGAGAATTTTAGTCGATGGTGATGCATGTCCAGTAAAAAATATAATAATAGAAATTGCTAAAAAATATAATATTGAAGTTATAATTTTTGCAAGTACTGATCATAATATAAATATTGATTATGCTAAAATAATAAAGGTAGCTCCAGGTAGAGATTCTGTTGACTTAGTTTTAATTAATTCATCAAAAGAAAAAGATATAGTTATTACAAATGATTATGGATTAGCTTCATTAGCATTATCAAAAAAAACTATTCCTATTAGTTTTAGTGGAATTATATTTAACGAATTTAATATTGATTCATTTTTAATGAGTAGATATCTTGGGGCAAAAAGTAGAAGAAGTGGAAAAAATATAAAAGGTCCTTCAAAAAGAACAAAAGAAGATGATATTAAATTTAAAAATTCTTTTCTAACAATTATAAAAAGGGGGATAAAAAATGAATACAAATGAAATTAATCTTTCAAACAGTGGATTAATACTATCTAAAATAGTACATGGAATGATGCGTTTGAACACATGGAACTATACAAAAAAAGAACTTTTAAAATTAATTGAAAAAGATATCGATATTGGAGTAACAACCTTTGATCATGCTGATATATATGGAAATTATACTTGTGAAAAAATCTTTGGAGAAGTTTTAAAAGATAAAAAAGATTTGAGAAGAAGAATACAGATAATTACAAAATGTGGCATTGTCCTTTCAAAAAAAAATCACATAAAGTACTATGATACAAGTAAAGAACACATAATAAAATCTGTAGAAACATCATTAAAAAACTTAAACACAGACTATATAGATTTATTATTAATACATCGTCCTGATCCTTTAATGAATCCTAATAAAGTTGCAGAAGCATTTAATGAATTAAAACGTGATGGAAAAGTACTACACTTTGGTGTTTCAAATTTCACATCACAACAATTTAAAATGATCGAATCAAGATTAAACTTTCCATTAATTACAAATCAAATTGAAGTATCACCATACAATCTTTCAAACTTTAAAAATGATGAAATTAATTTTTTAATGAAAAAAAGGGTAAATCCAATGGCATGGTCTCCTAATGCTGGAGGATTATTATTTAAACCCAATGATGAAAAAAGTAAAAAATTGAATAATGTATTAAATGAAGTAGCAAAAGAATTAAACTTAAATTCTATTGACAAAGTTATATATGCTTGGATTTTAAATCATCCAGCAGGTATTTTACCAATAATAGGAAGTGGAAAAGTAGAAAGATTAAAAATTGCAATTGATTCATTAAATATAAAATTAACAAAAGAACAATGGTTTAAAATTTATACAACTTCATTAGGTCATAATGTATATTAAAATGAAAGGTGATAAATAAAATGAAAAAATTTACTGAAAAATTATTAATAATTTTTGTATTAATAATCTCATTAGTTTCATTAATTAAAATTATATATCCATTTATAAATGATCAAGATGAAAATATAATTTATAACAGTGTACAAAAAATAAACAATTCGACAACAACAGATGATTTTTCTTTTGTTGTTATGGGAGACAATAAAAATTCAATCTCTACATTCAGTAAAATAATAAAAGATGTAAATAATGATGATTCAATAAAATTTATAATAAATACGGGAGATATGGTTTTTGATGGAAATCCAATAAAATATAGTTTTTTTATAAAACAAATAAAAACTTTAAACAAACCTTTTTTACCAGTATGTGGAAATCATGATGTAGCCGATGGTGGTACTGATAAATATAACATGTTGTTTGGACCATTATATTATTCATTTAATACAAAAAATTCATATTTTATTGTTTTAAATAATTCAAATGAAGAAAATATTGATTTGTGGCAAATGAAGTGGTTAATAAAAAAATTAAATGAATCAAAAAAATTTGATCATACTTTTATATTTATGCACGTACCAATATTTGATCCAAGAGTAAAAATGGAAAACCAACCTGGTCATTCAATGAAAAATCTAAACAATGCAAAAAAATTAATGAGTATATTAAAATCATATAAAATAGATAAAATATTTTTTGGACATATTCATGGATATTATAAAGGTAATTTTGAAGGAATACCTTATATAGTTACAGGTGGTGGTGGTGCAGAACTTGTTGGCAGTAACAAAAATCATGATTTTTACCATTATATAAAGGTTACAGTAAAAAACAATGATGTAACTTATGATGTACACAAATTAAATTCACCTGATTTTAATTTTATAGATAGAGTTGGTGCATTTTTATGGTTATATCTTTATGCATTTATAGCAATAAACTATTGGGCAATAATTTTTGCACTTTCAACACTTTTGATTTTAATAATATATTTGAAAAATATTAAGTCAAAAAATAATAAATAATATACAAAACTTTATAAAATAGAAGCGGCTTAGCCGCTTCTTTATTTTTTGTTAAATATATAATAATTTCTTTTTTTAAAAAAGAAAAGAGTCAACCGAAAAGGTTGACTCAAAGAAAAGTGGCGGGACAAAAACCTACTCTTGCACACACGAAGTGTACTACCATCGGCAGATAAAGGCTTAACGGCCAGGTTCGGAATGGATCTGGGTGGTTCCCCTTACCTTATCCTCGTCCCAAATTATTCACTCACTAGTGCATAAGAAAGTTTGTCCAAAGCCTCGGGTTATTAGTACCACTCGACTCAATACATCACTGCACTTACATCTGTGGCCTATCTATGTTCTAGTCTCGAACTACCCTTACCTCATAAATGAGCGGGAAGCCTTATCTTGGAGCCCGTTTCCCGCTTAGATGCTTTCAGCGGTTATCGGTCATGTACTTAGCTACTCAGCTCCTGCCATTTGCCTGACAGCTGATTCACCAGCGGTACACTCACTCCGGTCCTCTCGTACTAAGAGCAACCCTCCTCAAGCTTCCTACGCCCGCAGCAGATAGGGACCGAACTGTCTTACGACGTTCTGAACCCAGCTCACGTACCGCTTTAATGGGCGAACAGCCCAACCCTTGGGACCGACTTCAGCCCCAGGATGCGATGAGCCGACATCGAGGTGCCAAACAACGCCGTCGATATGAACTCTCGAGCGTCATTAGCCTGTTATCCCCAGGGTAACTTTTATCCGTTGATCGACCGCGCTTCCACTCGCCTCGGCCGGGTCACTAGGACCATGTTTCCATTCTGCTCGACCTGTCAGTCTCGCAGTCAAGCCGGCTTTTGCCCTTGCACTCACCGGTGGATTTCCAACCCACCTGAGCCGACCTTCGTACGCCTCCGTTACTCTTTAGGAGGCAACCGCCCCAGTCAAACTGCCCACCTAACGCTGTCCGGCTCATGCTCTTCACATTCCACCGTTAGTAAATCATTATAATGAGGGTGGTATCCCAACGTCGGCTCTAGAAAACCTTGCGATCTCCCTTCTTCGCCTCCCACCTATCCTGTACACATTATAACCATTTACAACGTCAGGCTACAGTAAAACTCCATGGGGTCTTTCCGTCTAACTGCGGGTTGTGGGCATCTTCACCCACTCTGTAATTTCGCCGGATCCTCTGTTGAGACAGCTCCCAGATCGTTACGCCATTCATGCAGGTCGGAACTTACCCGACAAGGAATTTCGCTACCTTAGGACCGTTATAGTTACGGCCGCCGTTTACCGGGGCTTCGTTTCGTAGCTCTCACCACTCCACTTAACCTTCCGGCACTGGGCAGGCGTCAGTCCATATACTTCCACTTTTTGTGTTCGCATAGACCTGTGTTTTTGGTAAACAGTCGCCTGGGACTTTCCACTTCGACTCTCAATCGCATTTTGCAACACCATCAAGAGCACCCCTTCTCCCGAAGTTACGGGGCTATTTTGCCTAGTTCCTTAACAGAGGTTATTCCGCTCCCCTTAGTTTTCTCAACCCGTCTACCTGTGTCGGTTTACGGAACGGTCAGTATTTCTCTCAAGCGATATACGAGGCTTTTCTTGGCAGTGTGACTCCTCCCCGTTAGACTTACGTCCTTCCCTTCACAGCTTTTCCTCCACAAGCGGTTTTCCCTACTCGTTTCTTCGGCTTTACTGCTTAGAAGACCTTGCAACTTGGTCTCGGCGATTCACCTCCTGCGTCCCCCCTTATATCTCGTTCATACTGGTACAGGACTCTTTACCTGTTTCCCATCGATTACCCCTTTCGGGTTCACCTTAGGCTCCGACTTACCCTGGGTGGACGACCCTTCCCCAGGTACCCTTAGACTTTCGGGGTGAATGATTCTCACATTCATTTCGCTACTCATGCCCGCATCCGCTCTTGTGTCTCGTCCAGCAAACCTTCCAGTTTACCTTCTCCCTACTACACAATGCTCTCCTACCAATTGGATTACTCCAATTCCGCAGCTTCGGTGTATGGCTTTAGCTCCGTTACATTTTCGGCGCATTGTTCTTCAACCAGTGAGCTGTTACGCACTCTTTAAAGGGTGGCTGCTTCTAAGCCAACCTCCTGGCTGTCTTCAGAACTTCACTACCTTTCACACTTAGCCATTTCTTCGGAACCTTAGCTGGCGGTCTGGGCTGTTTCCCTTTCGACCACGGAGCTTATCCCCCGTAGTCTGTCTCCCGACTATTCAGTATTGGTATTCGGAGTTTGACTGATTTCTGAGGTCGCCCCCATACGTCAATCAGTGCTCTACCCCCAATACTTTCTTTGTCGAGGCCGTGCCTACACACGTTTCGGAGAGAACCAGCTATCACCCAGTTCGATTAGCTTTTCACTGCTATCCACATGTCATCCGAAGATTTTTCACTACCTACCGGTTCGGTCCTCCACTTAGTTTTACCTAACTTTCAACCTGCACATGGATAGATCACTGGGCTTCGGGTCTATCGCATTTGACTTTCGCTCTTTTAAAACTCGGTTTCCCTTCGGCTTCGTCTCTTTCGACTTAACCTCGCCATATACGATAACTCGCGGGCACATTAATCAAAAGGCACACGGTCACTTCCGCTCCCGTTTCCTGTAGGCATACAGTTTCAGGTTCTCTTTCACTCCCCTCACGGGGTCCTTTTCACCTTTCCCTCACGGTACTATTCGCTATCGGTCGACCAGGAGTATTTAGCCTTGGAGAGTGGTCTCCCCTGATTCACGCAGGATTCCTCGTGTCCCACGCTACTTGGGATCAGCTTCGATTAGTTTACGAGTTTTCGTCTACAGGACTTTCACCTTCTTTGGTTTATCTTCCCATATACTTCGACTTCCTCTTTACCTATTCCCTCTATTTACAGTTCGAGTTAAGCTGTCCCTCTACCCCAAATTGACAACGGCTGTACCCTTTTACATCAATTTGGTTTGGGCTCTTCCCTTTTCGCTCGCCACTACTCAGGGAATCTCTTTGATTTCTTTTCCTCCAGCTACTATGATGTTTCACTTCGCTGGGTTCGCCTCCCTTTCGGGCTCTTCCGGGTTTCCCCATTCGGATATCTACGGTTCTTCGATTGCTTGCTTCTCCCCGTAGCTTTTCGCAGCTTGCCACGTCCTTCTTCGCCTCTGGTCGCCTAGGCATCCCCTGTATGCCCTTTTTACTTTGGACTTTCTTTCTTATGCACTTGTCAATGAACTTTTCTGAATGATTTCTTTGGTGGAGTGAAGGGGGCTCGAACCCCTGGCCTTCTGCTTGCAAAGCAGATGCTCTCCCAACTGAGCTACCACCCCGTTCTTTTGCTCACTCAATAATGGATAGAGGTAGTTGTTCTCCTTAGAAAGGAGGTGATCCAGGCGCACCTTCCGGTACACCTACCTTGTTACGACTTCGCCCCCCTCACTAGCTCCACCCTCGATGCATCCGTTCCTTGCGGTTACAGCATCCATCTTCGGGCGTTTCCAACTCGGGTGGCGTGACGGGCGGTGTGTACAAGACCCGAGAACGTATTCACCGCAGTTTGGCTGACCTGCGATTACTAGCGATTCCGGTTTCATGCAGGCGGGTTTCAGCCTGCAATCCGAATTGAGGTACAGTTTGTGAGATTTGCTCCACTTCTCAGCTTCGCTTCCCTCTGTCCGTACCATTGTAGCACGTGTGTCGCCCAGAACATAAGGGGCACGCTTACCTGACGTCATCCCCTCCTTCCTCCGTCTCGTCGACGGCTGTCCCATTAGAGTAGCCCATCTTCACATGCTGGCAACTAATGGCAGGGGTTGCGCTCGTTGCGGGACTTAACCCAACACCTCACGGCACGAGCTGACGACGGCCGTGCACCACCTGTGTGAGACTCCTTTCTTGCGAAAGTTAGTAGTATCTCTACTACCTTATCTCCATGTCAATTCCTGGTAAGGTTCTTCGGTTAGCTTCGAATTAAACCACATGCTCCACCGCTTGTGCGGGTCCCCGTCAATTCCTTTGAGTTTCATCCTTGCGGACGTACTCCCCAGGCGGTTCACTTATCGCGTTTGCTTCAGCACGGAACTTTGACATCCCACACCTAGTGAACATCGTTTACGGCTAGGACTACCCGGGTATCTAATCCGGTTCGCTCCCCTAGCTTTCGAACCTCAGCGTCAGGATTACTCCAGAAAACCGACTTCTCCACTGGCCTTCTTACCAATATCTACGGATTTCACCCCTACTCTGGTAATTCCGTCTTCCTCTAGTATCCTCAAGTTATACAGTTTCAAGCGCTGTTCCACCGTTGAGCAGTGACATTTCACACCTGACTTACATAACCGCCTACGTTCCCTTTACGCCCAGTGATTCCGGGCAACGCTCGCCCCCTACGTCTTACCGCGGCTGCTGGCACGTAGTTAGCCGGGGCTTTTCTTTACATACCTTCCTTGTACTGTCCCCAGTACTTTATATTCTGTAAATTCAGAAGTTTACATCCCGAAGGACTTCTTCCTTCACGCGGCATCGCTGGATCAGACTTCCGTCCATTGTCCAAAATTCCCCACTGCTGCCTCCCGTAGGAGTAGGGTCCGTCTCTCAGTTCCCTTGTGGCCGTTCGTGCTCTCACACCGGCTACCCGTCGTCGGCTTGGTGATCTTTTACTTCACCAACTACCTGATGGGACGCAGGCTCGTCCTTTGGCGCTTCTCTTCCTTTCCTCTCTCGAGCTTATCCGGTTTTACCTACAGTTTCCCATAGCTATCCCAGTCCAAAGGGTTGATTCCTACGCGTTACTCACCCGTTCGCCACTAATACTCTCCACCGAAGTGGATTTCTTCGTTCGACTTGCATGTGTTAGGCGTGCCGCCAGCGTTCACCCTGAGCCAGGATCAAACCCTC
This sequence comes from Tepiditoga spiralis, assembly GCF_014701195.1. Classification (NCBI taxonomy): domain Bacteria; kingdom Thermotogati; phylum Thermotogota; class Thermotogae; order Petrotogales; family Petrotogaceae; genus Tepiditoga; species Tepiditoga spiralis. The sequence continues at coordinate 1,484,707 of NZ_AP018712.1, read as the reverse complement.
CATTCGAATGGTTTGATTCTCACTCTAGTTTTTTCTTACTAGCGTCTTTTCTTTCGAAAAGTTTTATTTACTACCTCTATCCATTTTTCAATGAGCTTGTTTCTCCTTCGCTTGCTTTTCCCTCAGCGACTTAATCATTCTATCACTTTCTCTTCTTTTTGTCAATTACATTTCTTTTAACCTTTTTTCAACGTCGTGTTAATCCATTATTTTTCTATTTATTTATTCGCTTTATATCCTTTTTTTCTTTGTTTTTTTTTAATTATTGTATATAATATAAATAAATTCATATCTATAAAAACTTATTTTAAATTATTATATATATAATTTTATGATATAATATGTTATAGTATTTTAAATTTTTTATAAGGAGGATTTTTATGCAAAATTTTGTTATTGGATTAATATTTTTTGCCTTAGTTTTAATTCTGTACCTTATTTTTTTTAAAAAAGATCCTATAAAAATTAAAAAAGCTGCAAAAAAAGGATCTAAAAATTTAATTCAAAATTCTATTCGTATCTTTTCAGTTTTTTTAATTTTGGGAATTTTACAAAGTTTTCTTTCTAAAGAATCTGTTGGAAATTTTCTACTTAATTTTTCTAACATAAAGGGAATTTTTTCTGGTATAATAACTGGTGCACTTATGATGGGTCCACCCGCTACTGGTTATCCAATTGGACAGTACTTATTAGAAAATAATGCTACAATTTCTTTAGTTTCAGCATTTTTATTATCTTGGGTAATGCTTGGAATAATTTCTTTATCTTTAGAATTTAAGTATTTAGGTAAAAAATTTACTCTTTTAAGAAATTTTTTTGCTTTGATTGCAATATTTTTCATTGCTCTTGTAATGGAGGGATTACTATGAAAGAAAATTCAAATAAATCTAATAATATAATAAAAAATTTTTTTATAGAATTTATAATTTTAATTATTGCAATTATTTTAATGATACTAAATCCAAATAAGGCTTTATCTGGAATAATGTATGCATTAAAAATGTTTTTCACTCTTTTTCCAATAATAATTTCTGTTGCTTTTCTTACAGGATTTATTTCTGAAATAATTCCTAAAAAAACTATTGCCAAAATAATTGGAAAAGAAAGTGGTATAAAAGGTAAATCTTTAGGCGCATTTTTTGGAATGTTTATGGTAGGTCCAACTTATGCTTTTTATCCATTTTTTAAAGAATTAATTGATAAAGGAGCTAGTGTTGGAGTTATAGCAACAACTATTGGATCTTGGGCTATAAAAATTCAATGGCTACCTTTTGCTTTAGGTATTTTAGGAGCTAAATTTGTTTTATTATTAAATTTTTTTATCTTAATTTATTCTTTTATAATTGGATTTATAATGGATTTTTTCTTTAACTTAAAAAAACACAGATAAATATCTGTGTTTTTTATATCTCCATTTTTTTAGTAAAAACATTTCCAATCTTATCGTATATTTCAAAGTTTAATTCTTTTATTTTTAACTTATAATCTTCACTTTCATCTTTCTCAATTACTATTTTATACTCAGTATTATCTTTTGCTATTTCAATTTTTAATTTTGCATAATCTCCATCTTTATAATTATATGTTTCACCATCATCTTCATAATATGTATATTCTGATTTTTCGGTAACAAAAGCTATTACATTTAATTTTTCAATTTCTTTTTCTCCAATATAATTTTGTGGTTTGGTTAAAACAATAATCGAATTTTCTTTTATAAATAAAGGTATTTCAAAAAGATCTGCTTTTACATAGTAATCACCAGGATTATAAACTTTTAACTTTCTTTCATTATATTTTGAAGCATTCCAAAAGAGCCATTTGTTTTCAGGTAAATGTACATATCTTCCAGTAGCATTTTGAGTAATGATTGGAGCAATCATTAAAGATTCTCCATACATATATTGATCTTCTATTTCTTTTATTCTTTCTTCTTCATACTTTAAAAACATCGGAGAAATAAAAGGTTTTAATTTTTCTATTGACATCATATATTCAGAATATGAATATGGAATAAAAGCATATCTCAATTCAATTATATCTTTCATAATATTTCTAGCTTTCTCACTAAATTCCCATGGTTCTTGATGTCTTGTTCCAAAAGCAGAATGATTTCTAAAAAGTGGTGTAAAAGCTCCCAATTGCATCCATCTTATAACCAAATCTTCTGAAGTGTTTCCACCAAAACCACCTATATCTGCACCTGTATAAAAAAAGCCGGTAATGTTTAAATTCAACATCATTCTAATATGATATAGCATATGTTCCCACCAAGACATGTTATCTCCCATCCAAATTGCAGAAAATCTTTGCTGACCTGAATAACTACTTCTTGATAGTAAAAAATATCTTTTATTATTATCTAATCTTTTTAATCCTTCGGCAGTTGCTCTTGCCATATTAAATCCATACAAATTATGAACTTCATCATGAAGAATATTTTCACCATCAACATTATGATAAAAACTCTTATAATCTTTTATATTATTTGGCATATTTACAAATGAATCTTTTGCTTTGAATACATCTATTCCCAAATTATCATTATTTTTTACATTTTTAACAACTTCAAATGCTTCTTTTAATCTTTCTGGTGTATAAAAAATAGCAGGTTCATTCATATCATTCCAATATGCTCTTATTCCCATATCATTAAAATTTTTATATAAATCTCCCCACCATTTTCTAACCTTTTCATTTAAAAAATCTGGAAAATGAGTAAGTCCTGGCCAAACAGCTGCAGTAAAATCATTTCCTTTTTCATCTTTACAAAAATAATTGTTTTTTATTCCTTCTTCATAAACTTCATAATTTTTTTCTATTTTAACTCCAGGATCAATTATTGGAACTAATTTAAAACCTTCATTTTTCATTTCATTCACAAATTTTTCAAAATTTGTGAATTTTTCTTTGTCTATTGTAAAGATTTTATAATCTTTCATATAGTCTATATCCATGTATATTGCATCACATGGAATTTTATATTCTCTAAATTTTTTTGCAATTTCTTTTATAGATTTTTTATCAGGATAACTCCATCTACTTTGTTGATATCCAAATGCCCATTTTGGTAAACTCATAGGACTTCCCGTTAACTTTAAATATTCTTTTATAATTTCATCTTTTTTGCCTTCAAAAATATAAATATCAAAGTTATTTTTTAATTTTATTTCTAAAGTATCATACTTTTCAAATCCTATATCAAATTCTATTTTCCCAGGAAAATCTATAAAAAAACCAAAAGTTTCTACTCCATCTACTATTAAAAAAGGATGATTTCCATACAAATTCTCTAAATCTGGTGTATGAATTGGAACATCATTTGAATAAGTTTTATACTTTTTTCCTCTTTTATTTAATCCTCCCATCATTTCACCAAGACCATAAATTTTATCTTTATTATTCATTTTATAAGTTAATTTTATGGTATCGTTTTCATTTTTAACTTCAAAAAAAGGCATATTTTTTTTTATCTTTTTTAAATTTAAGTAATTATTTATTACAGCATTAGTATTAAATGGATTCCCAAAAGAAAATTTATTTGTGATTTTTGTAATTTTATAACTTGTCATTTTTTCCTCCCTTTATTTAAAAAATTTTTTAATAATTATATTTTACCATAAAAATAAAGTATTTTGCATTTGCAAAATACTTTATTTAAATATCATTACTAATGCTGTTATTCCAACTAATGCTGTTATTCCTAATACGGCTACTGTTCTTTTAGTTAATTCCTTTTCTTTTTCTAATTCTATTTCTTGCCTTTTTAAATTATAGCTATAATAATCATTTTTAAATTTTTTAAATGGATATATTTTAAAAGATATATTGTAGTTGCTAAATTCGTTAATATAAAAATCATACTTTGCAGCTCCAGAAATAGTTAATTGATTAAAATCTAAAGAAATTCCAAAGTTTATTTCTTTTTTTAAATTAAATGGTAAATCTGTTTTTTCTTTTAAATTTATATTAGATTGACCAACCATTAATTCTAAAAATCCTATTTTTAAAGATGTACCTAAGTTTAATGTTTGTATTTGTTGTTCATAATAATTTCCTTGAAATAATAATTTAAGTTTCATATTTCTGTATAAATCTATATTATAACTACTTCCAAAACCATAAAAATACTTCCAATCTTTAAATAAAAAATTCATATAAAAATTATAATTTTTAAAACCTATATATTCCAAATTTAAAGTTTGCGTTCCAGAGTATCTAGAAAAAATACCCATTATTAACCCATTATTTCCTAAGTTTACTCCATAACCATAATTAAAGTTTTCTATATTTAAATTTTTATCTAAACTAATATTTCCAACCAAAGTTATAGCTTCTAATGGCTGTTCAAATAACATTTCACCTTTTGCATATTCTTCAGCTGTTAAAAAATTACTGAAAGATAAAACATTTAAAATTACAATTATAAGTATCACAATATTTTTTTTCATTCCAACACCTCCTGAGTTTTTTCATTATGATTATAAAACTTTTTTATAAAAAATAATTTTTTTCTGATAAAATGTTTCTTTTTATTGATAAAAAAAACAAGTTCCGGAATTTCCGGAACTTATTGTTTATCTAAAAGTTCTTTTACTATATTATTTAATTTTGCAGGATTTGCCTTTCCTTTAGTTTGTTTCATTACTTGGCCAACAAAAAATCCAGCTATATTTGTTTTACCACTTTTATATTTTTCTACATTTTTAGGATTTTCACTTATCAATTTTTCCACAAGATCATAAAGCATTGAATCATCATCAATTTGTTCTAATCCTTTTTCTTTTACTATTTCTGATGGCATCTTTCCCGTATCATACATTTCAGGAAAAATTTCTTTTGCAATTTTTGTAGATATTTTCCCTGATTCTATTAATGTTTTTAATTCAAGATAATGATCTGGTTTTAATTTTAAATTAAATATATTATCATTTTTTTCTTTCATAATTCTTAAAACTTCTGTCATTATCCAATTTGATACGAATTTTCCATCTTTTACTTTTCTTGCACATTCTTCATAATAATTCGAAAGTTCTTTATTTGAAGATAATAATTCTGCATCATACTCCGGTATTTTATATTCTTTTACAAATCTTTTTGATTTTTCATCTGGAAGCTCTGGTAGTGTTTTTTTTACATTTTCTATAAACTCTTTAGTTATTATTAAAGGTGGTAAATCTGCTTCTGGAAAATATCTATAATCTGCTTCTCCTTCTTTTTTTCTCATTGAAAAAGTAGCATTTTTTACTGAATCCCATCTTCTTGTTTCTTGAATAATTTCATTTCCATTTTTCATTTCTTCAGTAATTCTTTCAATTTCATATTTAATTGCTTTCTCCACAAATTTAAAAGAATTTATATTTTTAACTTCTACTTTATTACTCCATTCACCTGTTTCAAGATTTTTTACTGAAACATTTGCATCACATCTCAATGCCCCTTTTTCCATATCTCCTGTTGATATTTCAGCATATCTTAAAATATCTCTTAATTTTTCCATAAAGGCTCTTGCCTGTTCTGCTGATTCTATATCTGGTTCTGTAACTATTTCTATTAAAGGAACACCTGCTCTATTATAATCTATCAAACTTTCTTTAGAAGAATGGATTTCTTCTCCCAAATGTACCATCTTTCCTGTATCTTCTTCCATATGAATTCTATTTATTCTTACATCTTTTCCCATAACATTTAATTTTCCATTTGTAATTATTGGTTTAAAGTATTGAGTTATTTGATAACCTTTTGTTAAATCAGGATAAAAATAATTTTTTCTATCAAATTTTGAATATAAATTAATTTCTCCATTTATTGCAAGTCCTGCTCTAACAGCAAGTTCAATTGCTTTTTCATTTAATACTGGTAACGCTCCAGGGTGTCCTGTACATACTGGACATATATTTTTATTTGGTTCAGTTTCAAAATGATCAGCGCTACAACTACAAAACGCTTTTGTTTTTGTCATTAATTGCGCATGAATTTCAAGGCCTATTACTGGTTTAAACATTAATGAACACCTACCTTTTTTTCAAATGCATCTGCAACTGCAAGCATTTCTTCATCCTTTAATCGTTTTCCAATAAATTGTATTCCAATCTTATTAAACGGAACACTTATTGCTGGTAATCCTACTAAGTTTGCTGGTATTGTAAAAATATCCATTAAATAATATTCTAATGGAGTTAACTCTTCTCCAATTTTTGGCGGAAGTGTTGGAGAGGTTGGAGTAAGTATTAAATCATAATTTTCTAATACATTATTTATTTTATCTGACATTAATTTTCTAACTTTAGATGCCTTCGAAAAATATGCATCATAATATGCTGAAGAAAGTGTATATGTTCCCATTAATATTCTTCTTTTTACTTCTATTCCAAAACCTTCATCTCTTGTTTTATTGTAAAGATCAGATAAACCTTTTTCATTTTTTCTCAATCCATATCTAACTCCATCAAATCTTGATAAATTTGAAGAAGCTTCTGATGGAGCTATTATATAATAAATACTAACTGCATATTTTAATTCTGGAATATCTATTTCTTCTACTATTGCTCCATTTTCTTTTAAAAGATTTACTGCATTTTCAAACTCTTCAAGAATTTTTTTATCTACTCCTTCTGAATAGATAATTTTTGGTACTGCAATTTTTTTACCTTTAATATCTTCACCAAAAAAAGAAGTTAAGTTTGTACTATGTTCAACTGTTGTTGAATCTTTTTCATCTTTTCCTTTCATTATTTCAACAACAGTTGCAGCATCTTCTACTGTTGTTGAAAGAACACCAATTTGATCCAATGAAGATCCAAAAGCTACAACACCATATCTTGAAATCATTCCATATGATGGCTTATATCCAACAATTTCACAAAAAGATGCTGGTTGTCTAACAGATCCCCCTGTATCAGTACCTATAGCAAATGGAGCCATTCCAGCTGCAACTGCTGCTGCTGATCCTCCTGAACTTCCTCCTGGAATTTTTTCTGTATCAAGTGGATTTTTTACTGGACCATATGCTGAGTTTTCGTTTGAACTTCCCATTGCAAATTCATCCATATTTGTTTTTCCTATAACAGAAAATCCAGCATCAAGTAATTTTTTCATAGCAGTTGCTGTATAAACGCTATTATAATTTTTTAATATTTTAGATCCACAAGTTAACTTTGTTCCTTCAATTTGTATATTATCTTTTACTAAAAATGGAATTCCATAATACTTTCCATCTTTGTTTCCAGTAACTTTTTCTATTCTTAAAACTGCA